>JBAWBG010000418.1:0-2550 GCA_049589695.1 Candidatus Sulfotelmatobacter sp.
GTTGCTGATCACTTCCCTGCTGAGTTGCGGGCGTCATGATTCCAACGAGTACTTCGTATTCGTGGCCGCCAATCTGCAAGTCCCTTACTGGCAGGCGGCGGGCGCAGGATTCTCCAAAGCTGCGGCACAAATGAAAGTGCGCACCGATTATCTCGGTCCCAACAATTACGATCCGAAAGCCGAACGCGATGCCCTCGATCAGGCAGTGCAGCAGAAAGCGACCGGAATTCTTCTAGGCGTCACCGATCCGGCGTTGCTGAAAGATAGCATCGATAAAGCTATCGCTGCTGGAATCCCAGTCATCACCATGGATTCCGATGCCCCCGCGAGCAAGCGGCTTTTCTTTATCGGAACCAACAATTATCAGGTTGGAATGACAGGCGGCCTACGCCTGGCGCAGGAACTGAAGGGGAAGGGCAACGTGGTGGTCTTCACCATGCCTGACCAGCACAACATGCAGGATCGCCTGCACGGCTATCGCGATGCGCTGGAGCGTACCCCGGGTATAAAAATTGCGCGCGTGGTCGATATTCAGGGCGATCCGCGCATCGCCTTCGATACAACGACTCAGATTATCGGCAAGGAAAAAGATCAGGTCGATGCCTTCGTTTGTCTCGAAGCGCAATCGGGAAAGGAAGTCGCCGGAGTTCTCAACAGCTATCACGTGACCGGCAAAATTGTGATGGCAATGGACACCGATCCTGAAACGCTGGATTGGATAAAAAAAGGCGGCATCGCCGCTACCATTGCGCAGAAACCATACACCATGGCATTTGTCGGCATGCAGATGCTCGATAACTTATATCATCACAAGCCGCCGTCGCTCGACACGGATTGGTCGAAGGACAGCTTTGCGCCCATCCCATCATTCGTCGATACTGGTTCTGCACTCATCGACAAAAGCAACGTGGATTCCTTCCTGCAGGCAAAGCAGAGCGCCACAAGTGCGCCGAAATAGAAAAACGAATCGATCTCGTCGCTCCTATGTCGGCCAGGCCCAAACCGTTCCTGTCTATGCATTTCTTTCGGACGAGCACAATCTCAATTTAGGGATGGATGTCACGATGCGAAAGTCGCAGATTTCTTTTTTGCTGGTTAGTTTGTTCTCTGGCCTCTTTCTGTTCGCAGGTGTGTCGAGCGTCGCTCTTGATCGCCAGCCTAACTCGGATTATCACTCACGCCGCGAAGCGCTCTCCAGGAAAGTGGAAGACCTGATCGTTCTTTTCGCGCCATTGGAGAGCGAAGGACCAAATGACCTGTACGGATTTCGCCAGGAGGATGATTTTTATTATCTTTCCGGATCGACCGGACCGGGCGCTGCACTATTGATTGCGCCGGCGGTTGAAGCTGGCAAAGATAATCCCGGCCATTCCTATACCGAAATCTTATTTCTACCTCCCCGCAACTTGACACAGGAAAAGTGGACCGGCCCGAAGCTCGGGCCGGAGAACGCAGACGCACCGAAGATCACCGGTTTCGACCGCGTCGAGGATATGGCCAAGCTTCCCGAAGAAGTTGCTAAGATGACTTCGGGCGTACATCCCATTATTTACACGGACGTTCCTACGCGAGATCAGACCTCCGCCAGCACCGGACCGTTGGCTTTTCTAAAGAACGTCAACTCGTTCCTGAGTTTTCAGGACGTGAAGCCAATGATCGATTCTCTACGTACCTACAAAGACGCCGGAGAAGTGGCGCTGATTCGCAAGGCGGTCGATGCCTCGGTCGCGGCACACTTCGCCGCATTCAAAGCGGTAAAGCCCGAAGTTAATGAGCGCGAGATCTCAGCCCTGATGCAGTACGAGTGGGGCAAACGCGGCTGCGAGCGGCCGGCCTACGCCCCTATCGTGGGCTCGGGCTTTTACTCCACCGTGCTGCATTACTCGGACGACGATTACACCATGAAGTCTGGTGATGTCGTCGTGATCGATGCCGCCGGCGAATATTCCATGTACGCATCCGATATCACGCGCACGCTTCCCATCAATGGCCACTTCACCCCGCGCCAACGCGAAATCTACGATATTGTTCTCGGAGCGCAGCAGGCTGCGGAAGCCGCTTTCAAATCCGGCCAGTCGACCATGCGACGCGATAGTCCTAACTCGCTCTACAAAGTTGCTTACGATTACATCAACACTCACGGCAAAGATCTGCATGGCCAGCCGCTGGGAAAATATTTCATCCACGGTTTGGGTCACCCGGTCGGCCTTAACGTGCACGATGCCACCGATCCCGATGCGCCGCTGGGGCCGGGTCAGGTCTTCACCATCGAGCCGGGAATTTATATTCCCGAAGAGAATCTGGGCGTACGCATTGAAGATGATTACTACGTGGATCGGGACGGCAAGCTGATCAAACTCAGCGCAGCCTTACCCTCGAGAGCCGAAGATGTGGAAAGCGAGATGAACGCGAAATCGAACCGTTGACGGTTTCTCAATTACGAAATTACCAATTACAAAATTCCTACGAGATATACTCCCGAATGTATTCATCCTGCGTAGTCGCTAGTTGATGGATGTCGCCGTCGAAAATGACCTTTCCGTCGCGGAG
>JBAWBG010000419.1:0-10369 GCA_049589695.1 Candidatus Sulfotelmatobacter sp.
GGGTTGGCATAGATTTATGCAGAGAAGTGTAACGCGGCGAAGGGTTTGCAATAAACCACTTCGCCGTGCTAACGACTGCGCCGTTGGTTCATGGAGTGCCGCATTGTCGCCACGATCCATCATTTACAATCGTTGCCTATGTTCTATCGCTCCGATAATCGCACGCCCGACCAACTGCGCCCGATTTCCATCATTCCCGATTTCATCACCACTGCCGAGGGATCGGTGCTGATAGAAGTAGGCAATACCCGCGTCATCTGCACCGCCTCAATTGAAGAAACTGTCCCGCCATTCATGCGCAATACAGGCAAGGGATGGATCTCAAGCGAATACGCCATGATTCCGCGCGCCACACTCACACGCACCTCGCGCGAGGTCGCCAAGGGACGGCCCAGCGGACGAACGCACGAGATCCAACGCCTCATCGGCCGCTCCTTGCGTGCGGTAACGGATCTAGCGCGCCTCGGCGAACGCACTATCTGGATTGATTGCGACGTAATTCAAGCCGACGGAGGCACGCGCACCGCTTCCATCACGGGCGCATTCGTCGCCCTCGGCCTTGCGCTGGAGAAATTGGTGGAAGCTGGAACTCTGACCTCGGTTCCGTTGAAAGATTTCGTCGCAGCCGTCAGCGTGGGAATTGTGGATGGAGAAATCTTGCTGGACCTTTGTTACGAAGAAGACTCGCGCGCGGATGTTGACATGAATTTCGTCATGACCGCCGGATACAAAATGGTCGAAGTGCAAGCCACCGCTGAACGCCAAGCCTTCGACGAAGCTCAGTTCGCGAAGATGATGGCCTACGCCCGGCAAGGCGTGCAATCGCTGATCGCTAAACAGCAAGGAGTGGTGAGCGGTCTAACTTTGCGGCAGTAATGGTGAGATACCCTATTTATTGTCTTATTGTCATTCCGAATCGGGCGCTGGTCCTGGTGAGGAACCTGCTTTCCGAACCTTGCGCCGCACCTCTCCGTCAGCCCCGGGCGACTCTGCCGCTACCTTAGTTTTCCTCTTACTGAGCGACGCCCCAATAGCTTCTTCAACCGCCTGAAGCTCATGCTTCTTGCCTAATCTTCGAGATCGTTTACTCATGCTGCCATCTTAGAACTAATTCCTCACTCCCACTCGATCGTCCCCGGAGGCTTTGACGTAATGTCATACACCACGCGATTGACGCCTTTCACTTCATTCACAATGCGCGTGGAAATATTTTTGAGCACTTCGTGGGGCAGCGCAACCCAATCCGCGGTCATTCCGTCTTCAGAGCTCACTGCGCGTACCGCACAGGTGTACGCATAGGTCCGCATATCGCCCATCACGCCCACTGACATCACTGGCAGCAATACCGCAAACGACTGCCAGATTTTCGTGTAAAATCCGGCGGCTTTAATTTCGCTGACAACGATCTCGTCGCATTCCCGCAGCAAGGCCAATCGCTCCGGCGTTACTTCTCCCAAGATACGTACGGCCAACCCCGGGCCCGGGAACGGCTGGCGCTGCAAAATCTCCTCCGGCATCCCCAGGTCGCGACCAATCTTGCGGACTTCATCTTTGAACAAATCTTTTAGCGGCTCGATTAATCTCAACTTCATTTTTTCTGGCAGCCCGCCCACGTTGTGATGCGACTTGATCACCTGCGACGGCCCCCGCACCGAGCGCGATTCAATCACATCCGGATAAAGCGTTCCTTGCACGAGATAGTCGACGCTTCCTTCTTCTTTTTCGATGCGATGCGCTTCATCGTCAAACACTGCGATAAATTCATTCCCAATAGTCTTGCGCTTCTTCTCGGGATCGGTAACGCCCTTAAGCTTGTCGAGAAAACGATCCGTCGCATCCACAGCATCGAGTTCGAGCCCAAGTTTGTCGCGCAGCATCTGCTGCACTTTCTCGAACTCATTTTTTCTCAGGACTCCATTGTTCACGAAGATGCAGGTCAGCCGCGACTTGCCGCTGTTGTCGCGCAGAGCTCGGTCTACGAGTACGGCCGCGACTGAAGAATCCACTCCGCCCGAAAGCGCACAGATGGCTCGTCCATTTCCAACTTGCTGCCGCACCTGTTCGATCGTCGAATCAATGAAATGCTGCGGCGTCCACAAGGGCTTCGCTTTGCAGATGTGAAAGACAAAGTTGCGCAGAATTTCCGTTCCATTTCGTGTGTGGCGAACTTCAGGATGAAACTGCACCGCAAACCATTGCTTTGCCAAGTTCTGAATTCCGGCGACCGCGTGGGCAGTCTTCGCCGTCAACTCAAAGCCAGGAGGCAACTCCAGCGCTTCGTCGCCGTGCGACATCCAAACGGGCTGCCGCTTCTCCAATCCTTGAAACAATACTGACTCGGCGACAATATCGATCTCCGCGTGCCCGTACTCCCGCTTATCCGCCGGCCGCACTTTGCCGCCAAGCGCGTGCACCATGAACTGCAGACCGTAGCAGATGCCCAGGACCGGAACGCCCAACTCAAATACGCGCTCGTCCGCCGGTGGAGCGTCTTTGTCGTATACCGACCACGGAGCTCCCGAGAGCACGATACCAACCGGCGAGTAACCCTTCACCTCATCGAGCGAAGCCGTGCACGGCAACACGACGGAAAAAACATTCTGCTCGCGGATGCGGCGCGCGATGAGTTGCGTATACTGCGCGCCAAAATCGAGGATGACGATGGATTGATTAAGGACGGATTGATGAACGATGGATGGGGTTTCCACGGATGAGTTTCTCAAATCGCGTGATTTGTGTAAAGCGCTGGCGCTCGTGGCGGAAAATCGGCTATCTCTCCACGGCTAGATTTGGAAGGTCGCTGAGGATGGATTCAGTGCGATCGATCGAGGGTTCAACTTGCGTGACGTTTCCTCCAAGAGTCGCGGGAGGAAGCGGCGTCGTTGCCGCTAATGCGGCCGGCCTTTCGGCAATGTACACGTAGCCGGCGAGGCGCGCCATGTAGAGCCAGTCCGCGACGGCGAAATAAGCGAGCGTTACCAGCGCGATTCCGGCGATTACAAGCCGCGCTGGCACGACCTGGGCGAGAGCGATGGGAAACGCAACTACGCTCATGGCAATGCTGAACGCAACCAGATGCGCGAGGCCGGTCCAGGTACTCACCGCGAAAACCGCACCCAGGTGCTCTCGGGAAAAAGTAACGGCTGCAGAGACTGATGCCAACGCATCTTCTCCGTCGCGAACGGCGAAAATCCCAGCCAGCATCAGCCACCAGTTCAGCATCCAGCCCACCATACAGATAAAACCCGCCGCCGGCAGAAACAGAATGATACCTAGGCCTGGTCGCGGGTTTGCCGATGTGGAAGCGAAACTGACGACAATTGCCGCACTCCCCAGGGCGAGAATTACTGCCAGTAATAGCACGACACGCAAGAAATAGAGGCTGATCAAGGCTGGAACGGGCCGCGGCTTTTGCCCACCGGCCATGTTCGCGGGAAAGTATGTAACATCGCTGCGAAAATAATCCAGGAGAGCGCGCACCGTTGCCAGACGGCCCACGGAAGCCGCGATAATCCACAGCAAGCAAAGCGACAGAGCCACGAGCAAGGCCGCCAGCATGGCCCGATTCAGGCTACCGCTAAGAATATGCGCGATCGCCCGTTCCACGAGCGCGGGCTGTCGAGTCGACAATAGAGTCACATCGGCACTGGTCACTGGCAACGTGTCGAGATATTCGACGCAATAAAAACAGGCTAAGACCGCTGCCGTAGCACCGAGCGTCCAATGCCAGGAGATCTCCGCAAAAGTCAGCGATGGCTGGCGAAATACGGTGCGGAAACCTTCGATTGTAGGCGATTGCGAAGACATGATTCTTGCTCGCTCCCGTGCTTTGCTCGTCCCTAGGATAGCGCACATACAAAGGCGGGTGTTATTTTGCGCAAGCAACGCACTGCAGTTTTTCAATAAAACTTTACATACGTCGCCCCACGATATATGCATCCGATCGTGATCAATGGGCATCTCTTCAAGGAGAAAGCAAGAATAAGCTTCAGGAGAAAATAGAAATGAAATTTATACAATATCTGGCTTCGTTCGCGGCTGTAGCGCTTTTGCTCTCATTGAGTGCGTTCGCGAAGGACAATAATTCCGGGAAATTTACACTCTCGGATACGGTGCAGGTCGGCTCGACACAACTCGCGCCGGGCAGTTATAAGGCCGAGTGGAACGGTCCAGCTAATGACCTAAAAGTGGATATTATTAGGAACGGAAAGACCGTCGCCACAGCCCAGGGCAAAATAGAGGACCTACAAAAACCTGCTCCATACAGCGCAGTTCTCACTAAAACACTGCAAAACGATACCAAGCAACTGGATGAGATCCAGTTCGATAATCACACCGAAGCAATCGTGTTGAATGGAGAATAACCGCTGTATCTGAGGCAGTTTCTACGTTCGAAATGGGTTCGCGTCATGCGGACCCGTTTTCTTTTTTCTTAATGGAAGGCCTATTTCACAACAATGTTCAGAAGTTTTCCGGGAACATAAATTTTCTTTACGATTTGCTTACCGGTCATCGCCAATTTCACCTTCCCATCGGCTAGCGCGCGTTCGACGACGAAGCTCTCCACACTATCGGCGGGCACAACGATGCGGCTGCGCAGCTTGCCATTCACCTGTACCGGGATTTCGAGTTCCTCTTCCTTGGCGAGAGCGGAATCATATTTTGGCCACGAAGCTTTGAGCAAACTTCCCTTCTCCCCGATTATCTCCCAGAGTTCGTGGGCCAGGTAAGGCGCAAAAGGAGCCAGCAACAAAATCAAATCGCGCTGAATTTCGCCAAGCAGTGGCGCCGAATTGCTTTTGGTCTCGGGCGCCATCCGTTCTTCGTACGCGTGAAGGACCTTCACCAATTCCATGATGGCGGAGATGCAAGTATTGAAGTGCCAGCGGCCTTGAAAGTCATCGCTGACACGCTTGATCGTCTGGTGGAGCTTGCGCTGAATCTGGCGCTCGGCCGGCGATAGACAGGCGGCCGACAAACTCTGGTCGGAGATGTCGCGAGTATTCGCGGCATTTCTCACCACCAAGCGATAGACTTTGCCCAAAAATCTTTGGATGCCCGCAATCCCGGAATCCTGCCAATCGAGATCGCGGTCCGGTGGCGCGGCGAAGAGGCTGTAGAGCCGCGCGGCATCGGCTCCGTAGCGCGCGACCATTTCGTCCGGGCTGACGACGTTGCCCAGACTCTTCGACATTTTTGCGCCGTCTTTGATCACCATGCCTTGGGTAAAGAGGCGCTCGACGGGTTCTTCGTTGGTGATAAGGCCGAGATCGCGCATGAACTTAGTCCAAAAACGCGAATAGATCAAATGCAAAATGGCGTGCTCAACGCCGCCAATATATTGATCGATGGGAAACCAATACTGTGCGGCGTTCGAGTCGAACGGAGCATGGTCGTTGTGCGCGTCGGTATAGCGGTAGAAGTACCACGACGAATCGACGAAGGTATCCATCGTATCTGTCTCGCGGCGCGCCGGACCTCCACACTTCGGGCAAGTCGCGTTGACGAACTCCGGCAAGCTGCTAAGCGGCGACCCTAGGGCATGTCCAATATCGACGTTCTCGGGCAAGATTACAGGCAAATCTTTTTCCGGCACAGGCACGATGCCGTCTTTTTCGCAATAAAGCATCGGGATCGGGGTGCCCCAGTAGCGCTGCCGCGAGATTCCCCAATCCTTCAAACGATAGGTGACGGTGGCTTTGCCGAAATTATTTTCTTCTGCAAACTTCGACATTTTCTTGATGGCTTCAGAGCACTCCAGCCCGCTGTAGGGGCCAGAGTTGATCAGCATGCCATCGTGCGCGACGAACGGAAGCGCAGGCTCGGTCATGGTTTCTTCCGGATCGTTTGAGATGGGAAGGACGACAAGCCGAATCTCGAGTCTGTATTTTTTGGCGAACTCATAGTCACGCTCGTCATGAGCGGGCACGCTCATGATGGCACCGGTGCCATAATCCATCAGGATGTAGTTGGCAACCCAGATAGGAATTTTTTCTTTGTTAAACGGGTTGATGGCATAGCGGCCAGCCGGCACGCCGTGTTTCTCAATTTCGCCGATGTCTCCCGCTTCTTTGGCCTTGCGCTGCTCTGCGATAAGTTGATCTACCTTGAGGCGAAGATCAGGATTGGCGGCTGAGAGATCGGCAACAATGGGATGCTGCGGCGCAAGCTGTATTGAAGTCGCGCCGAAGATAGTATCGACACGCGTGGTAAACACGCTAATCGTCCCTCCGGCCGGACCGAATCCTCCGCGGTTTTCCGGGTAGTCGAGTTTGAAATCGACCAGCGTGCCTTCGCTGCGGCCGATCCAGTTGCGCTGCATGGTCCGGACTTTTTCCGGCCATCCATCTAATTTATCGAGGCCGCTCAACAACTCATCGGCATACTTCGTAATGCGCAAGAACCATTGCTCAAGTTCTCGCTGTTCTACGAGTGTATCTTCGTGGCGCCAACAACGGCCGTCGACCACCTGTTCGTTAGCGAGGACGGTGCAACATTTCGGGCACCAGTTGACTCGGCTATTCTTGCGATACGCCAAACCTTTCTCGTAAAACTTAAGGAAGAACCACTGATTCCAGCGGTAGTAATCAGGCAAGCAGGTGGTGACTTCGCGGGACCAATCATAGGCGAAGCCCAGGCGATTCATCTGCGCCTTCATTTTGGCGATGTTGCCGAGCGTCCACTGCCGCGGCGGCGTGTTGTTCTGGATGGCCGCATTTTCCGCGGGTAGGCCGAAGGAATCCCATCCCATGGGATGAAGCACGTTGTAGCCGTTCATCCACATATAGCGGGCGAGAGCATCGCCGATGGAATAGTTGCGCACGTGTCCCATGTGGAGCGCGCCAGAGGGATACGGCAACATCTCAAGCACGTAGTATTTCTTTTTCTCGGAGCCGGAGGGATCCGCCGCGTAGAGATTCGGCTGGTTCTGCCAGCGCTCGAACCATTTGCCTTCGACGCGCTGAGGATCGTAGCGGTCATCGTTGCGGTCGGCATCGCTTCGATGATTAACGCCAGCGGGTATTTCCTGCAATTTATCTTGCGGCGGCATAGATCAAACAGGCTCAGGCATAAACCTTACATTTTACAATGAGCCGGCTTAGGAGTGTGCAAAGACTCGCCGAGCTCGTAATCATGATCGCACCCTTTTAAGGGAAGTCGCACACGCTGCTCTACCTCTTTCGCGGGCTCTTTCGATGGTTCGCCAGCGACCGATGCGGCAATTTGTCGTAGTCGCGGGCATAAGCGCGAAGACCGAAGGCTGGCGTACTTTTGGTGTAGCCGGCAACCAGTTGGTCCTGGTAATGGTCCAGATAAAAGTCGAAGGGATCGCGGGGATCCATATCGATCATAATGAGATCGGAGTCGTGCATTGTGAGCTTGCCAAACCGCATTTCGCCATGGCGGAATGCCAGATAGTTACCGGTTTGCTTTGCGACGACGCTCTGGCCCTGCACTTTACCGAAGACCTGCACAATGTCATTCCCCTGCAGGCGGACAGCAATGACTCTCCCTTGAATATGGGGTGGTGGAAGAATTTCTTCGGGATTGAGGATCAAGTCATCCTTGTCGGCAGAGATGCCTTGAATCTTTTTTGTATTAATCATGCGGGCAATATCGACGCCGAATAAATCCAAAAGGCCTTTCACGGGTAGATGCGCGGCTTTCAGGTGTTCGGTGTGCAAGCGAATCCGTCCATCGCCCTCTACCGTGAGCACACCCGTTGTTTCGAACGAAACGTCGCCCTTCTGGGGAAGCTTCCCTTTTATGACAAGTTGATTATTCTTGCTCTCGATGCTTAAGTCCTTGATGGGAGCGTTGGAGGCGGACAACACGTTTTGATTGAGCACCTGTGCCAATGCTTCACAGCTGATGGAAATTTCGGCCGACGACAAGGCTAGGGTAAAGGAATTCTTGTCGTCAAAGACTGGAATGTCTCCGGATCTTGTCGGAAGGAGTTCTCCCTGAAGTCGGACGACGTGCACGGCAATCGGGTCAGTGTAGTGATACATGACGTTCTGCATCGCGATCTGGACGTGAGCGTCCGCGCCTTCGCTGGACTGCGCGGAGGCTCGATTTGGCAAGATTAGAAATAGACCGATGACAGCAGCTAAAAAGAGGCAGATTGCGCAAAGGGTCTTAGTTGTCATGGGAAATAGGATGCCACGAAACTCAAGCACGCAGTGCTAGGATGACACCAGCTTCTTCAGGGCTTTAACATTCTTGCGGTCATCGCCAGGCTCATCGATCGGAGTCTCGGCAATAAAAGCAGCATGGGCGAGGCGCAGATCGTTCAGCAGAATACGGAATGGTTCCACGCCAATGGTTCCCTTCCCGATGTGCTGATGACGGTCGAGCTTAGATCCGCGCGGCGCCTTGGCGTCGTTGCAGTGGATTACTTTTACGTTGTTTAAGCCAACGGTTGTGTCTAGTTGCTGCAGCGTGTGGTAGATACCACCTTGGCTGACAATGTCGTAGCCGGCGACATGCGTGTGACAAGTATCAATGCACGCTGCGATGGGCACGACGCCACGGAGACGATTGATGACTTCGGCGACTTGCTCGAAGCTGCCACCCAGGGAAAACTCCGCCCCGGCGGTATTTTCGATAAGGATGGTAAGCCCGGCGGTCGAGAGGTCGAGGCCTTCCGTGGACGCGGCGATGGCAGCGGCGGTTTGCAACAGTCCGGGCTCGCGATCGGAACCTCGAAATGATCCGGGATGCAAGACCAGGTAGTCGGCGCACATCGCCAGCGCGCGTTCCACTTCTCCGCGAAAAGCTTCGATGGACTTCTTGAGAAACAGTTGATTCGTGCTGGCCAGATTCACCAGATAATTGGTATGGATGACCAGCGGCTTGAGGTCATACTCAGCCCGAAGGCGAATCATTTCCTCGCAAAGCGGATGGCTAAGCTCATAAGGCGCCCACTGGCGTGGGCTGGAAGAAAAAACTTGCAGCGTATTGCAACCCAGGCGATAGGCGCGCTCAGCGGCATTGTGGATTCCTCCGGCGGTGGAAGTATGAATGCCGATGCGGCGGGAAGTGAGGCGTGTCGGGCGTTTTGGTGCAGGGCGGGCGAGGATGTCTTGCTCGCGGACCATGGAACGGGGCATGGGACAAGTATAAGTCGAGACGAAGATTGCGCAGAGGTAGCTCGGCAGGTTGCTGCGTTTGCGGTGCAGCGGCGGCAACAGTAGACTTGATGGGCTGGGCGCGTGCCGGCGGCAATGAGAGGCAAGTCGAGCTCTGCTCGACCTGAACGAGCAAGAGTGCCCGTTCTCAAACCCACGATTGGGCATTTGGTAGCTGTTCCACATGGTTCGTTAAGAGGAAAATTATGTTAGTCGTGATGAAGGCGCATGCCACGGACGAACAGGTACGCGGCGTCTGCGAAAAGATTGAAAAGCTGGGTTATCGCGCTCATGCCATGCCGGGAGCGCAACGCACCGCGATCGGCATCACCGGAAACAGGGGCGAAGTGGAACAAGGCACGCTGGAAGAAATGCCAGGCGTGCAGGAAGTGATTAAAGTCTCCAAGCCTTACAAACTGGTCAGTCGCGACATTAAGGAAGACAACACGATTATTCGTTTCGCCGGAACGGCCGCTACGATTGGTGGATCGGCCTTGGCGATTGTTGCAGGACCATGCGCCATCGAAAGTCGCGAGCAGGCCTTTGCAGTGGCCGAGCGAGTGCATCGCGCCGGAGCGCAATTTTTTCGCGGAGGAGCTTACAAGCCGCGCACATCACCTTATTCGTTTCAGGGGCTGGGCGAAGAAGGGTTGCGAATCATGGCAGAGATTCGTGATCAGTACGGAATGAAGATTATTACGGAAGCGATCGATAACGAGTCCCTTGATCTGGTGGAAGAGTATGCCGATATGATTCAGATCGGGGCCCGCAACATGCAGAATTTCTCACTGCTGAAGCGCGCGGGACGGGCGAAGAAGCCGGTACTGCTGAAGCGTGGAATGTCGGCGACCCTGGAAGAGTTTCTGATGGCGGCGGAATATATTTTGAGTGAGGGCAATTATAACGTGGCCTTGTGCGAGCGCGGAGTGCGGACCTTTGCCGATCACACCCGCAACACTCTCGACCTCAGTCTGATTCCCGCGGTGCAGCGCCTCAGCCACTTGCCGATTTTTGTGGATCCGAGTCATGGGACGGGGAAGCGAAATAAAGTCACACCACTGTCGCGCGCAGCCGTCGCTGTTGGTGCTGATGGCTTAATGGTGGAAGTGCACAACAAGCCCGACGAGGCAATGTCCGATGGTCCACAGTCGCTGTTTCCGGATCAGTTCGATGAGTTAATGACGCAGGTGCGGCAGATTGCGGCGGTGGTGGGGAGAACGGTACCGGGGATCGGGGTC
>JBAWBG010000420.1:0-2331 GCA_049589695.1 Candidatus Sulfotelmatobacter sp.
GCCAGCTTGTGCATGAGATAGCGCAAAAGAATTTTAATTTCCTCCTTGCGCTGTCGCAATGGGGGAACATTGACCGTAAACGCGCTGAGGCGGTAGTAGAGATCGGGATTCAGGCGCTTTTCCGCAAGTGCCTGGTCCAATTTGTCGCTGCTCGCGGCGAGAATGCGGACGTCGACTTCGACTGGCTTGGACTCGCCGGACCGCACAAATTGTCTATCCTGCAAAACCTTGAGAATCCTCGATTGCAGAGCAATCGGCATCTCTGTGATTTCATCCAGCAGAATCGTGCCTCTCTGGCCCATCTCCAGCTTGCCCAACGCTTTCACTGAACCATTCGAGGATCCATTCTCCCTGCCGAACAATTCGATTTCCAGCAGGTCTGCTGGCATCTCCGCACAGTTGACGCGCAGAAATTTAAACCCGGAGTGCACGGATTTCAGATGGATCAAGCGGGCAACCGTCCCCTTACCACTTCCCGGCTCTCCCAGAATAAGTACAGGAACATCGGCTTGCGCCAGCAACTCCGCTTGCGCACGAAGCTGTTGCATGGTGGGACTGACGCTAAGGAAGAACTCATCTTCTCCGAGCGATTCAATGTCTTCGCTAACCATTTCCGCGTCATCGTTCGCGGTGCCGAGGTGACGGCGAATCACGGATTCGACTTGTGATTCGCTTAGGGGACGAAGGATCACGTCCTTGGCTCCCAACCGGGTGGCTTCTTTCTGCCGATTCGCATCTTGAGGGTCGCACACCACAACGATCGGAAGTTCAGGGCGGAGTCTGCGAAGCCATGGCAGGAGCTGCAGTCCGTCGCCTTCCCCAGCAGGAACATCCAACAGCAGAAGATCGGGCGCCGCGCCAAATTGAACTCGTTCCATTGCATCCCAGCCGCTGGAAGAAGTCTCCAGGTGCCAGGAATTGGTTCGCGCGGTGGAACCAAGCAGACGAAGAATCGAAGCCTCGCTGCTTACAACCAGCAAGCGAAGTGTCTCAGTTAAGTTTGCGGCCATGTGATGGACCTTTTCGGGAGGTTAGGATGGACGTCCGAGTAGCGTCAGGCAGGTTCTACTTCGTATCCTTCAACGCGAACGGCTAGTGATCGTTGGATCGCTTCGACAGAAATAACCAGGGTTCGGTCTCCGTTACGCGAGACCAATATGCCTTCCATGCCATCGAGTGCTCCACTACGAATTCGGACCCGTTGACCGATCTTCAGGAAGGGATGAGCCGACCAGGGCAGCTCTGTTTCCACTAAACTTCGAACCGCATTAATCTCCTCGTCAGGGATCGGGGTGCCCTCGCCGCAGGCGCCAACCAGTCCGAACACGCCCTCGACCCGCAGCACGCGAAGGCGCTCTACCCGGTTGGGGTTGAACTTTGCGAACACATAGCAGCTAAAAAGTGGCAACTGCACAGACTTCTTGCGATCGCTCCAGCGATGAACTTCGGTGACCAAAGGCAGGAACGTGGTCACGCCTCTTTCCCCCAGGCGCTGAGCCACAATTTTTTCGTGCCGTGGACGGGTCTGCAGCCCGTACCACTGTTGGCACTCGCTTTGGACCAGCGGAAGCGGCTGCGGAAAATTCAACGATAGGCTGGTGACTGACATAGCTTCGCCCTCTTAGTCACTCTTCTCAGAATGACCCCGAACCAGATAGAGCTAGAATGTTGCTTTCGAAATCTCAACTCGGAGATTTCAGGGGAGAGACCTTGTGATCAGGAAACCGGGGGGAAGCTAGCTTCCTGCTTACCTCAAAACTACTGCTCTGTGATCCCTACTGTATCTATAGTGATCTGGCATTTCATTCTGGGACTGTCAGCAAAAATGCCACAATCCCTTCCTGTCCTGCTCTCAAACCTCATTCCGGAGATCTATGCCTGCGGTCAGGGAGCCAAGGGGGAGAACCGGCTTCCCGTTGAATCAAAGTATTTTAGGGTGAGAACGTATGCTGGCTGAGGTTCTTCGCCCTACTGCGGGTACAGTATACACCGTCGCAGACCTTTGCAATGGATATTAATACCTAGGGTAAACTTCCTCATATCGTTATAGTCAATAGTAATCATGATTGAGAAGCGGCACTCATTCTCGCAAGATCCGCAAACTACACGCCCAGCCGTATAAACACCTACCGAGAAGAAGAATACTGAAAAATCCAAGATGTATGCACGTCCTTTGTTATGTTATAGATGAATCGAATACGAAACCGGCACCTGCTACTCCTGCTACTG
The DNA here is from genome assembly GCA_049589695.1 of Candidatus Sulfotelmatobacter sp. Lineage (GTDB taxonomy): Bacteria > Acidobacteriota > Terriglobia > Terriglobales > Acidobacteriaceae > Sulfotelmatobacter. The sequence goes on from JBAWBG010000420.1 coordinate 2,230, forward strand.
TGGTCTCGGCGAATTGGCGAGGAATTCCGCCATATCCGCTCTGTCGTGTTGCTGTGAATTGTGTTGCAACTTCGAAACGGGCTCAGGCCGCTGGAGCGCACT
>JBAWBG010000421.1:0-5274 GCA_049589695.1 Candidatus Sulfotelmatobacter sp.
TGCAATCGGCCATGGCGGCCAGCGAACGCATTTTTAAACTGCTGGATACGCCGGTGAATGTGGTTTCACCTGCGGTGACCAGGAGACCTGAAGGCTTGGGGCGCATTGAGTTCGATCGCGTCTGGTTTGCTTATCATGACGAAGTGGAGGACGGGCGAGCTCCGGACTGGGTTCTCCGTGACGTCAGCTTCGCGATTGAGCCCGGCGAAACTGTGGCCATCGTCGGACACACGGGTGCGGGCAAGACTACGCTGATCTCACTGCTGCTGCGCTTTTACGACGTTCAAAAAGGTGCAATCAGAATTGACGGTGTCGACGTAAGAGATATGGACCTTGTGGACCTGCGCAGCCGCTTTGGCGTGGTATTGCAAGATCCGTTCCTGTTCAGTGGGACTATCGGCGGAAATATCCGACTGGGTACCAAGCGTATTCGCGATGAAGACGTAGAGCAGGCCGCCGAAGATGTGAACCTTGCCGACTTCATCCGCGCCTTGCCGAAAGGATTCGACGAGGAAGTTCGCGAGCGCGGATCGACGCTTTCCACCGGTCAGAAGCAACTCATCTCATTTGCGCGGGCGCTGGCGCACGAACCGAAGATTCTGATTCTTGACGAAGCCACTTCCAGCGTGGATACGGAAACGGAATTTCGCGTGCGCGATGCGCTTAGCCGTATGGTTGAGGGACGAACTTCCGTGATCATCGCCCACCGGCTTTCGACGGTGCAGCGCGCCGACAAGATCATTGTGATGCATAAGGGCCAGGTCCGCGAAATGGGCACGCACCAGCAACTCCTCGCCCAGCGCGGAATTTATTTCAAGCTCTATCAACTTCAATATAAGGATCAGGAGATCGCCGCAGGACCAGTCGTTACCGCCGGAGACGACTAAGTCGCGTCGAGAGCCTTACAATGCTGACTTGCGAATCCTGATATCAGCAGGCGAGGCTTCCGGGGAAACGTATGGGGCGCAGCTGATTGAAGCGCTCCGGCGGTCCGCCGAGGGAAGGACTGTGGAGCTTCGCTCCGCTGGGCCCTTCGACGCCGCTCAGGGCAGGCAGCCGACGGCGGCTGTCCCCACACGAACCTCTTTCTCCACAGAAGACTCGATTGAATTTTTTGGCGTTGGCGGGGAAAGGATGCGGGCCGCCGGATGCGACACTATTGTCGACGCGAAAGATTTGTCCGTGGTCGGCATCACGGAGATTCTCAGTCATCTGCCGAAGATCTACGGGCTGTACCAGCGCTTGATTGCAGAGGCCGAGAAGCGCGAACCTGATCTCGCGATCGTCATCGATTCGCCTGCGTTTAACTGGCGGGTGGCGCGGCAGATGAAAAGGCGCGGCATTCCCGTGGTGTATTACGTTGCTCCGCAGTTCTGGGCATGGAGGCAAGGGCGCGTACGGCTGTTGCGGGACTACATCGACAAGGCGCTGGTGATCTTTCCCTTTGAAGAAAAGTTCTACCGCTAGCGTGGAGTGGATGCAACGTTTGTCGGACATCCTCTGGCCGAATTGCCTCAACCCGCGGTCACGCGCAACGAATATGCGGCTCAGTTTCATCTTGACGCGGCCAAGCCCTGGATAACGATTATGCCGGGCAGTCGCATCAAAGAAGTACGGATGAATCTGCCAACCATTCTGGAAGCGGCCAGGCAGCTCGGCTCTGGATACGAATTTCTGCTTCCGGTCGCGCCTACCCTGGACTGGTCGTTTCTGCGAGATTTAGTAAATCAACAAAGCGTCACTCTGGTTCCGGAATCGTTGCCTGCGCTGTGGCATTCTGGTGCCGGCATCGTCGCCAGCGGCACCGCGACGGTGGAGGCCGCCATGATGCACACTCCTTTTGTCATGGTCTACCGTGTTTCGTCTCTCACATATTTGCTGGGCAAGCCGCGGGTGAAGGTGCCGCATTTTGCCATGGTCAACCTGGTCGCCGGGGAGCAGGTGGTCCCGGAGCTGGTACAACATGACTTCACGGCTAACAATGTGGTCGCGAGATTGCAGGACATTCTTGCGGATGGGGTTGAGCGCAATCGCATGTTGGAGGGCCTGGCACGAGTTAAGTCGTGCTTGCGCGCGCCGGAGAATGCTGGCGAGGGTTCGTCGCAACATCCGGCAGACCGCGCCGCCGAAATTATCCTTGCGTTGGGCGATCAGTCTTTCAGCAACCATTCGATGAGCAATCGAAGGATGAGCCCCAGCTAGCCTGGTCCCGCATTCTTGCATCAGAGCTAAATACGGAGACGGAACAGATATTGAGAATTCTCTGCAGAACCCAGGATTTTTGTATAACCCGATTCAGCTCGGGAGCCAGTCTTTACAAAACTTCACACAGGCGGAAAATATCAACGCGAAAGAAGCAGGGTTGAGAGGTTCGGCACGAAGCTTACTCTATGGCGCAGAGGGTGTAGATCTGCGGAGTTTGGTTCGCCCAATGGGACGGAGTTTCCCTTGGTGGATCACGTTTTTCTGGCTAAGCATCGCCTCGGCGGCGTGCCAATCGCAGCCGGCTCCAGCCCCAACACCTCAAGCGTCGGTTCCGGCGTCGTCGAGTGAAACACAAGCGGGGAGCATCGGCGGCACGGTGGTTGACCCGAGCGGGGCGGTTGTCGCCAATGTGAAAATAAGCCTGGCAGTGCAGGGTTTTAACGTAAACAAAGAAACGCTCTCAGATGCCGACGGGAACTTTTTCTTTCCCAATGTAATTCCCGGCGCTTTCCAAATGACTTTTACAGTCTCCGGCTTCGCAACTTTCAAGCAGTCGGGGATTCTGCATGCGGGAGAACAATTCGTTGTTCCGCAAATTGTTCTGGTTGTTGCTCCCGCCAGCGTGGATGTTGAGGTGACCGAATCACCCGCACAAGTGGCGGAGGATGAAGTTAAGGTGCAGGAGAAGCAGCGAGTACTGGGGTTTATTCCGAATTATTACGTTAGTTACGTGCCGCACGCGGTTCCGCTCACCCCAAAGCTGAAATTCCAACTCGCATGGAAGTCGATTCTGAATCCGTATACCTTTGGCATCACCGGGGGAATTGCTGGAATTGAGCAGGCGGACAATGCGTTCAGCGGATATGGACAGGGCGCGCAAGGCTATGCTAAACGTTACGGCGCAGCCTCCGCCGACCTTGTAACGGGAACATTTATCGGAGGCGCGATATTGCCGTCGTTGTTGAAGCAAGATCCGCGGTATTTCTATAAGGGAACCGGCAGCAAGAAATCGAGAGTTTTTTATGCTATTGCCATGTCTGTAGTTTGCAGGGGCGACGACGGACGCTGGCAGCCGGATTACTCGAGCATCCTGGGAGGATTGGCGGCGGGAGGAATCTCCAATTTGTACTATCCTCCAGAAAATCGCAACGGGCTGGCGCTAACCTTTGAAAATGCGCTCATCGGGATTGGCGGAGGCGCGGCGAGTAATATTCTTCAGGAATTTGTTGTGCGCAGGTTCACTCCACATGTTCCGCAGACTCTGGGCCAGCCGTAGGGCAGTGAGTTTCAGCAACCTTAACGGGTGTTGAGTGGAATCCCCTAAACCTTGTGCTCCCAGCATCTTTTAGGTGAGAATCTTCATCATAGGAATGGTAGTGCCATTCCCGGGGAGATTCTCCTTAATGCAAATTCAGCTTCGGCGCGTGTCGAGCGTCCTGTGGGGAATGTCTGCGCTGCTGCTGTTGATTCTTGCCGCGATGCCTTCCTGGGCGGCAGAAAAAGCACGCCTTCGGGTGGACGACTACCAGATCGAGGCCGAACTGACGCCGCATCTGCACCAGATATCGGCCAAGGCAAAGGTCAAATTCACCGCCCTTCAGGATTTGAACACGGCAATTTTCGAATTGCACAATGGGCTTCGCGTCACCAAAGTTCTTGACGAGAAGGATCAGCCGCTGGCAGCGGAGCGGGTAACGCAGGATTCAACCGTGCGCGTGCCGTTGCCCAACGGCCTGGCAAAGGATGCTTCCACGACTCTCACCTTCGAATACGAAGGAGAGATTGAGAATGCCGATGATAGCCCCGTGCCCGGGCTAAAGCTGGTCTCGATTGGCGACGATACCAGTTATCTGCTTTATTCCGGACGCTGGTTCCCGGTGAGCGGCTACGGGCTGAACCGTTTTACCGCGACCATCAGCGTTACGGTGCCGGCTCACATGCTAGTGATCGGCAGTGGCAAGTCCACCGTTACCGATAACCCTGCCTCAAATAAACCCAACAGCAACGGGTTGCCGACCAAGACTTTTACCTTCGTGTATGACAAGCCGAGTTTTCCCGGCACCATTGTTGCGGGCATTTTTCAGGAATATAAAAGCGACGAAGCGGGGATGGACCTGCACGTCTTTTTCAAGCCCGATCACCAGAAACTGGCTCCCGAGTACACGACCACGGCGGTCCAGGAGTTTACGTATTTCATCACGCTTTATGGCACTCCGTTGTCGCAGAGACTGAATGTTGTCGAACTTCCTGCCGATACCGTTCCTTACGCGTGGGCGCCGGAAATAGCAGGATTGGCGGGGCCGTCGATCACGGAGAAAACGAATTATCGTTTGCTTGCCAATGCCATAGCCCACCAGTGGTGGGGAGTTTCGGTGAGCCCTGCCACAAAAGACGACTGGTGGCTGACCGACGGATTTTCTCGCTACTCCGAAGCTATGTATGTGGAGAATGCCGCGGGCGCTGCCGGTCTGGAAGAAGTAGTGAAGGATATGTCGGTGGGAGCGCTGGCCTATGACAATGTGCCGCTCTCGAGCGCCAGCAAGCTCGATCCTTTCTCAACGGAGTTTCAGTCTCTGGTGACCGACAAGGGCGCGATGATTCTGCACATGCTGCGTTGGGTGCTGGGCGAGGACAAATATCTTAAGACGATGCGCGAGTTCGCTGAAACCTACGCGGGTAAATCCGCAACGATGGACGAGTTCAAAGCAATCGCTGAGAAATATTACGGGGATCAGCTGACCTGGTTTTTCTCGCAATGGCTCGATTCCACAGGAGCGCCGGAGTTCAAGTTGAAGTACACGGTCTACCGATTGGGCGGAGTCCAGGCCACGTCGGCGGCAGTGAAAGACAAGAAGCTTCCGGGCTTCCGGGTTACGGGCGAGATTAGCCAGGATCTTGATTTGTTTCGTATGCCTGTCGACCTGCGCATCGAAACGGACGGCAACACCGAAAACAAGAAAATCGAGGTGGTGGGAACCAGTTCGCCCTTCACGGTTGAAACCTACGGACGCCCGCGGCGGATCTCGCTCGATCCCGACCACCATGTGCTTACCAACAATTCGGATGTGA
>JBAWBG010000422.1:0-12058 GCA_049589695.1 Candidatus Sulfotelmatobacter sp.
TCAAACAGCCGCGTATTCACTTGTTCCGTTAGCCCAGAAGCCGCCTCGCTGTTTTTTTTCTTGCGCCCGCGCGTCGCTTTCTTTACCGGTTCCTGCGCGGCACTGCTTGCCGCCCGCAGCGGAAACACAACCTGCACCCTCGTCCCCGGATCGAGTCCCAGAATCGTATCCGCAATCTCGTCGACCGTATCTTTTTTCACTTCGCGCCCGCACTTCGCGCAGTACGTCCGCCCCACCCGCGCAAACAGCAGCCGCAAATAGTCATAAATTTCTGTAGCTGTAGCCACGGTCGATCGCGGATTCCGCGTCGAATTCTTCTGCCGGATCGCCACCGCCGGCGCGATTCCATCAATCGAATCCGCATCCGGCTTCTCGATCCGCTCCAGAAACTGCCGCGCATACGCCGACAGCGACTCCACATACCGCCGCTGCCCCTCCGCATAAATTGTGTCAAACGCGAGCGAAGACTTGCCTGATCCCGACACTCCCGTAACCACCGTCAGCGCATTGTGTTCCACCTCAAAATCGATATTCTTGAGGTTGTGAACCCGCGCTCCGTGCACGACTATGTTGTTTTCTGTGGACATCAGGTGAGATATCGGCAGCCATACCCGCCCCAGCCGCCTCAGCGAGCACTGCCGAATCTTCTATTATAAAGCAGAGTTTTCGCGTCGCCACGTGGACGCGTAAAGGAAGACGCCATGCAATGCACAACCGGCGACCAGAACGACTCTTAATCACGCTCAGAACGCTCTTACCCACGAGCCTCAAGGCTTCTAGCCCGACCAGAATGCTTCTGCGGGACCCGTGGAAGAGCGGCGTCTCAGCGCCGCGTAAGGTCCCAGAAAGATCCGGGCTTTAGCCCTGTGGGCCTACATCACAACTTCAATACTCTCCACCCGAATCGTATTACTGTTCATCTCCAGCTTGCCCGTCACCTTCACATGCTTGCCAATGTATTGCTTGGCTTTAGCTGGATCGTCGAGTTTATAAATGACTTTCGTTACTGGATCCTTAAGTACCAGTTCCCCATTCTCCTTTACGATATTGCCACTGAATGACTTAGCCTCTTGTGTTGTAGCCTCTCCGCTGGCCGGAATCTGCCCTTCACTTTGCTGCTGAGCCCGCGCCAGCCCCCCGCCAGCCATAACCATCGACGTTAAAAGGACAGCCACTGCCAAAGGAATAGCTGCCAAACGAATAAATGACAAACGAATAAAAGACCTTTTCACAGCCAAACCTCCGAACCCGCAAAGTTACCCAAATCTGGTTGCAACAAGCCTGCCAATCTGTCCTGCCGCCTTCCACCAATCGCCGCGGATCGGTGGCGAAAAAGGCCCCCGAACCGGCGCTATTCCAATCCCACATTGAAGCCCTACACCCTCTACATGATTCACCCGAGTTTAAATTTGCCTCCCGCAGTGTAACTTCCGGATTATCAAGAGCGGGATGATTTGATGAAATGTCCCGCGTCTCACGCAACAACGTCATACACATTTACCCGGTTCCCGGTTGGCACATGTTCGCAGACGCAGACTTGGAGAATTCATATGCCACTCAACTCCCCCGCCGCCTACGGAATGTACTCGCATGATGTCGCTCTGAACGACGTCGTACACACCCTCAATCAGGCCGGATTCGAAAACGAAGATATCTGCATGATGCTCTCTCCCACCCATCCCATCGCAGCCCTGGTGCGCGATGCCAGCTTGTTCAACTCCGAGCGTGAATCCAATGCCATCACCGCGCAGTTGATTGGATGGCTCTCCGGTTTCGGCGCCGTGCTCATCCCCACCGTCGGCTTCTTCATCAAGTCGCAAACATTCTTCCACGCGCTCATGGTTTCGCGCGAAGGCCCCGCTCTGTGTGGGAATGCCAGAACTCTCGTCGGCTTGGGTTTTTCCGACGACGAAGCCGACCGCTTCGAAAGCCAGCTCCGCAAAGTGGGAGTGCTGGTCTACGTTTCCTGCTCGGAGAGCGCCAAGACTATGTGGGCCTGCGAAGTCCTGCGCCACACCGGTGCCCGCGAGGCCGCGACCCTGGAAGAGAAAATGGTCGCAACCGCCGCCGCTTGAAAAAAGGCCCTATTGCAAGTGTAGGAATAACCGAGTGTAGGAATAACCGTGGAAAGAGGGGCGCTTCAGTGCCGCGTACAGCCTCCAGTCGATGCGGGCTTCAGCCCCTGTGGTCGCACCGCTCCTGCTCCTCATCCCGCCGCTTTCCATAGCGAAACGCAAATCCCACGCCAACCACCATAATGCTCATCGGAGGAACCAGCATCACCAGAATTGCGCGATTCAACGCGCGCTGACCCTCTTTCGGCGTGGCTCGCGCCACCGCATTGCACATCGCGCATCCCTGCGCGAGCGCCGGCACACTGAACCATCCCAACATCGAAAACAGCGCAATCAGGCGAACGTTATCTCGCAGAAATTTCATCATAATGCCAAACCCTACCCCACCCCGAGCCGCAGAATCCGTCCCGCATCGGGAAAGAAAAACAAATACATAATCACGAACAACGCGAATACCGAAATCACGATCATCCACCGCATGATCGGAGCTTCAAACTTCAGGTGCATGAAATACGCAATGATTAGCGCCGATTTGATCACCGAAAGCACCAGCAGCACTTCCAGCATCCGCACTGGCTCGAAAATCTGCCGGTAACCCAGCCAGACCTCAATCCCCGTAAGAACCAGCAGCGCTCCCCAAACCCAGAAATACTGCCCCTTGCTATCGTCATGCGTCGCCACATCATGCATCGTTTCTTCCCCTTGTCATCCTGAGCGCGCCTTTTGCGCCTTGTCATCCTGAGCGCGTTTTTCGCGCCTTGTCATCCTGAGCACGTTTTTTGCGCGAAGGATCTATGCAACCTGACTCCACCACCCACGTTTGCAGCTCCCGCCAGAGACGACGCCCTACACCCTCGTCGACATCAAATACACCAGCGGAAAAATAAACATCCACACCAGATCCACAAAATGCCAATACAACCCGGAAACCTCCACATCGTGCGCGTCATAATCCTTCGGCTTCAAAAACAGAATCACGCTGGCCACAATCAGCCCAAGCAGCAGCGCATGAATCCCGTAATGAAAAACATTATCCGCCGGAATCAGAAAAACTCCCGCCAGCCAAAACGCTCCTAAAATCGGCAGAAACCATTTTCGCAGAGCCACCACGCCTAGATAGATCACGCCAATCGTCACGTGCAGCATATGCATCGCCGTCAGTCCAAAAAATGTCGCGGCGAACTGCGGCACGCCCGCCGAGACTTTCGCATACTCTCCGCTCCCTACCTCCACCGATTTTGGAAATCCCGGCAGCGTCAACCCCTCGTGGATCAAGTGAGTCCACTCCATGGCGTGCAGCACGATAAACGCTATGCCAAACACCATCGTCCCCAGAATCCAGTTTCGTGTCCACGCGCGATCGCCACGCTTTGCCGCCAATACCGCCAGCACCATGGTCAGCGAACTCGACAAAAGACAGGCCGTCATCACGGTCGCGTTGATAATGCTTTCCTTGCCAAACGGCGTTGGCCACACCGTATAGATACGGTTGTAGCTGAAGGCAAACAGCAGCGCCCCAAACGTCAGCGAGTCGGAGGCCAGAAACAGCCACATCCCAACTTTCTTCGAGTAAGCTCCAAACAACGGAGCCTCGAACTCCCCCGCCACTCCATGCATCGCCTCGTGTTGCAGCGTGGCTTCAGCCATTCGCCATCTCCTCCTCCAGATTTGTCATCCTGAGCGCGCTCTTTGCGCGAAGGACCTATGCAACTCGCCTGCACCTTTTCCACACCAGCATCAACAATGATTTGTCATCCTGAGCGCAGCCGTTCTTCAGGCGGAGCGAAGGATCTCCCTCTCACTACAGCCCGGGTTCGTCCGACTGCCATCCCCTACCGCGCAAACCCCAACAACGCAAAAACATAAACCCACAGCACCGCCATAAAATGCCAGTACCAGGCCGTAACGTCGACCACAATCCGCCGTCCCTCAATCGGACGGTGCAGCAGGGAAGTCATCCCCGCCCACAGCAATGCGATGATTCCTCCCGCCAGGTGCACCGCATGCGTTGCCGTCAACAAATAGACAAACGAGCTGTTCGGATTCGTGTCCACGAAAAATCCGCGCGCCTTCAATTCGCCCCACGCCATCCACTGCCCCACCAGAAATCCCAGGCCCAACAACACCGTGAAACCCAGCCAGGGAAAACTCTTGTCCTCGCCCAGCGAAATCCCCGGCATCGATTGCAGCGGAGCCAGCGCCGCTCGCCGTTTGATATCCCGCCGTGCCAATTCCATGGTCAAGCTGCTCACCAGCAAAAGCACAGTATTGATACCCAGCAGCAGCCACGGCAACTGAACCTTGCCCCAGTCGCGAACATAAGAATTCGTCGCGCCGTCAAAAGTCGGCAATCCCTGCCGCACGACATACGCACTCGTCAGCGAAATAAAAATCATGCTGACCGTCGCGATCCCGCAGATCATTCCCAGCCGCGCCCGCCGCAGCCGCGCCCCGTAATTTGGAAGATTCGAATCTGGTGAGTCGTCGCCGCCGCCACCGCCGTTCGGAGGAACAGGAATATCCCCGCCGCGGCCCAACTTGTTTACCGGAGTGCTTGGACTATAAGTCGCCATGATCACATAAGATGCTTCAATGCATCGCCGAAGTTAACAACGATTTTTGCTCCCATCGCCCTACCCTGTGTCCCTCTGTGCCCTCCGTGTTAAAATTTTTTTTCGAATGTCGAAAGACTTCCTACGGTTCTGCTCTCGGCGCGTCCCTAATGCGTCCCCACCGTCACCGGATCCGTCTGCATCACATAATCCCGTGCCGCACCCGGCACTCCATATTCATACGGCCCATGGTTCACCACCGGCGTCTTCCCGCCAAAATTATCGTGCGGCGGAGGCGTCGCCGTCGTCCACTCCAGCGTCGTCGCCTCCCACGGATTATCACTCGCCTTCGGCCCCTTGAAAATGCTCCAGAAAAGATTGATCACAAAAATAAACTGCGCCGCAATGGTGATGATCGCCGCATACGTCATGAACTCGTGAAGCGGCATCAGCTTGTGCAAATACGCCACTTCCGTGTATTGCGAGTACCGCCGCGTCCCGCCCGCGATGCCCAGATAATGCATCGGCATAAAGATCGCGTAAGTTCCCGCCAGCGTCAGGAAGAAGTGCACCCGTCCCCACGTCTCATTCATCATCCGCCCAAACATCTTCGGGACCCAGTAATAAGTCGCCGCAAACATTCCGAAGATCGCCGCCACTCCCATAATCAAATGAAAGTGTCCGACCACAAAATAAGTGTCGTGCAACTGAATATCGAGCACCGGTTGAGCCAAGAACGGCCCACTCAATCCACCCGAAACAAAAAGCGAAACGAATCCAATCGCATAGAGCATCGGCGTCTGGAATCGAATATGTCCCTTCCACATCGTTCCCAGCCAGTTAAAAGTCTTGATGGCCGAAGGCACGCCAATGCACATCGTCAAAATGGAAAACGCAAATGCCGAGTACGGACTCATGCCACTCATGAACATGTGGTGGCCCCACACCATGAATCCGAGAAACCCGATGGCCAGCATGGCGTAAACCATCGCTTTATATCCAAAGATCGGCTTGCGCGAGAACGTCGACAAAACCTGCGAAGCCACGCCCATGCCCGGCAGGATCGCGATGTAAACCTCCGGGTGCCCGAAAAACCAGAACAGATGCTGCCACAGCAGCGGCGACCCGCCCTTGTGACCCATGATCTGTCCGTTCACCACCACCAGCGGCACATAGAAACTCGTGCCCAGATTCCGATCCATCAAAAGAAGAATGCCCGCAGAAAGCAAAACTCCGAACGCCAGCAATCCCAAAATCGCCGTGATAAACCACGACCACACCGTCAGCGGCATGCGCATCATGGTCATGCCCTTAGCCCGCAGATCAAGCGTAGTGGTAATAAAATTCAGCGCCCCCATCAGCGACGCAATGCAGAAAATCGCAATGCTCGTGATCCACAAATCCGCGCCCAGGCCTTCACCCGGTCCCGCCGATGGCAGCGCGCTCAGCGGCGCATACCCCGTCCATCCGTGCAGCGGCGCTCCGCCCGTCACAAAAAACGCGGCGATAATCGTCACGAACGCCACAAAAGTCGTCCAGAACGAAAGCATGTTCAGCACCGGAAACGCCATATCCGGCGCCCCAATCTGAATCGGCAGGAAATAATTTCCGAACCCGCCCTGCGGAGCCGTGGTCAGCACAAAAAACACCATGATCGTCCCGTGCATCGTCAGCAGGCTGAGATAAGTCTCCGGCTTGATCTCCCCCACCAGCGGCAGCACCGCATTCGGCCACACCAGGTGGATGCGCATCAGCAGCGACAAAAACATCCCCACAAATACCGCCGTGAGCGCCAGAAAGAAATACTGAATGCCAATGACTTTGTGATCCAGGCTGAAAATATATTTCCGGATGAAACCCTGAGGAGCGTGCGAATGAACCGTAGCCGCGGTCGCCATTTTATTGTTTCTCCGCCTCCCGTGCCGCCAGCCACTTATCGAAATCGGGTTGGCTGACCACGTGTACCATGCCGTGCATCTTGTAATGTCCCAGGCCGCACAACTCGGCGCACGCAATCTCATACTCGCCAATCGCCGTCGGCGTAAAGTGCATATGAATATTTAATCCCGGAACCGCATCCTGCTTGAATCGCAGCGATGGCACAAAAAAACTATGAATCACGTCCACCGCGCGCAAACTGATATCCACCTGCCGGTCGACCGGCAAATACATCGTCCCCGTAACCACATCGTCTTTCGCCGCCGGATCAGACGTATTCAGCCCCACCGCCGCCTCTCCGCCCGCCGATGGATCCATCAGCTTCGGGCTCGTCGCCCCATACTTCCCATCCGGCCCCGGGTATCGGAAGTACCAGGCAAACTGCATCCCCGTCACCTCCACCTGCACCGCGCCCGGCCCCGCCTGATCAAAGCGTTGGCTCGCCCACACCCGACTGCCCATCAGATTCAGTCCTACGAACAGAATCGTAGTGAGCACCGTCCAGACAATTTCCAGTCTTGTATTTCCATGCGAATAAAGTACCGGAGGCGAGGAAGGTCTTTGCCGGTATTTCCACACGATGTATCCCAGCGACAATTGCGCCGCCAGAAAAACAATTCCCATCAAAATAAAAGTGAGTGTGAGTTGTCCGTCAATGAATGCCGTGGCGGAAGAGGCTCCCACCGGCAGCCACCAGGTTTTGGCGACAAAAAAGTACGTGCTGGCCAATGTAATCAGCCAGATCAAAGCCATTAACGCGAGGCCCATTCCCCAGTCCTCCCAACCACAAGAAGCGAGGTCGAACGATTTCCCCACCGCGGTTGCCGCGCCCCACAGCGCAAAGCAACAGTCGGCGGCGAGTTTACCACAGCCGCTTAAGAAAAAAACAAGCGACTTGCGCAACAAAGAAAAAAGTTGTCATTCCTCAAATTAAATTTGTCATTCTGAGCGAAGCGAACAACCCGCGTTCACAAAAATTGTCGTTTTTAATAAAAGTTTGTCATTCCTCGCGAAGCGAGGAACCTGCTTTCGTGTGCAGAGCCACAACCGTACCCAACAACATCCAGCGCGCCTTACCCCGTGTCCCTCTGTGCCCTCTGTGGTAAAGATTTTTTTTCTCTACTCCGACAAGGGACACTACTTCTCCGACCACTCCGGCACCCTCCCCGGAGTCCACGGCGCACCAGCAGCCTCCATATCTTTCTCCAGCTTGACCAAATCAACCTCAACCAGCGTGTGAAGTTTTCCCAATTGCTCCGCAAACTCGGCACCCGCAATGTTGTAATCCTCAATATGACTCTGTGTCGGCTTGGACAAAGAAAATCTCTCGCCCTCCATAATCGCCCCGATCCGATCATTAATCGAGGACGCCACCGGCTCATTCCGCTTCTGCATTTCCTTATCCCCGCTCAGCGCCCGCAGAATCAGCCGGTCATTCTTCTCGATCGCATCCGTCTCCGCATCTAGCTGTTTTTCCGCTCCCGGCGTATCCCGCAACGCTTCGCGAATCGATTTCAAACGATCCTCCACTTCATGCGCCTCACGCGTAGCTCCGGAAACCGCCCGGTAAAGCAGTGCCACCTTGCGATGAAACTCCTCCCGCGCCGCTAGATCGCCTGCACTCATCGCTCCCTGGCCCTCCGTCACCACTTTAAAATTCTGCGCCGCGCCCAACTCCGTCACCACTCCATCCAAATTCTGAAAACATCGCACCGAGTACGCCCCTGGCAGCACCAGAGTTCCATGCCCTGATGCCGGAGGAAAATCTTCCTCATCATCGTGATGCTCCGCCAGCGCCACCACCGGATACCTCAAATCCCACGCCGCCCGCTGAAATCCCGCCTCAATGCTCCCATCCACGCGCCGAATCGGCGTTCCCGCTTCGTCGTAAACCAAAAAGTAAATCTCGGGCTTACGCTCTTCCGCCTCCGCCCGCAACTCATCGTTCGTCGGATAAGCCAGCGTCTGATTTTTCTTCGCCGCTTCTTTCTCTGCCTCCTGCCGCTTCTCCTTCTTCGTCTTTAACTTTTCCTTCAAGTAAAGCGTGAACACCGCTCCAAACGGAGGATTCTCCGCCGTATAAAACGCGTCTCCCTGAAATCCTTTTCTCGGCCCTCCCAGCGGATGCCGCTCGATGTACAACAACGCATCCTTCACCGGAAAAGTTGCAGCCGCTTGTTCCAACGCCTCCGCCTTCATCCCCCGCAACGCCGAAACATCGTCGAGCACATAAAACCCGCGACCAAACGTCGCAATCACCAGATCGCCCTCGCGCGTTTGCTCCACCATGTCGCGCACCGCAATCGTCGGCAGCCCGCCCTTCAACTGCACCCAGTGCGCTCCGCCATCAACCGTAAAGAACGCTCCATACTCCGTTCCCGCAAACAATAAATTCGCATTCACCGCGTCTTCCGCAAACGCCAGCACCGGACCATTCTCCGGCAAGTTCCCCGCAATCGACGTCCACGTCTTCCCCGCATCGTTCGACCGCAATAAATAAGGTTTGAAATCCTCATTCTTATGATTGTCAAACGCCGCATAAACCACATTCGCATCCTGCGAAGAAGCCGCCAGCCGGCTCACATAAGTCGTATCCGGAACGCCGGCAAACTTTTCATCCTTCATCCAATTCTGTCCGCCATCCGACGTAACGTGAATCAACCCATCATCCGTACCCACATAAATCAGCCCTTCTTTTTTCGGAGACTCCGACAACGCCACAATATTCCCGTAGAGCGACGTCGACTGATTCTTCGCCACCGCATCCGGCTCCCACACTCGCCCCATCACCGGCAACGTATTGCGATTAATCTGCCGCGTTAGATCGCCGCTGATCGCCTTCCACGAATCTCCTCGATCATCGCTGCGAAACAATTTGTTCGCCCCAAAATACAGTCGCGTATGCGAGTGCGGCGAGATGATCACCGGCGAATCCCAATTCCACCGCAGCGCAGCCTCGCCTTTACCCTCCTGCGGCTGCAGAACCATCTCCTGCCCCGTCGGCTTGTCATGCCGCACCAGCACCCCATACTGCGACTCCGAATAAATTGTGTTCGCATCCACCGGATCCACCACCGACCGGAATCCATCTCCGCCCGTGGTTACAAACCAATCCGAATTCATAATTCCATTTACGTTGCGCGTCCGCGCCGGCCCGCACCAGGAAAAATTATCCTGCGTCCCTCCGCACACGTCATAAAAGGGAAGTGCATTGCTCACCGCCACGTCATAAAACTGCACCGTCGGCAAATTCGCCTTGAACTGCCAGCTCTTCGCATCATCCCAGGTCTCGTACATCCCGCCGTCCGACCCCAGCAGCCAATGCTTCGTATCCTCCGGATCGATCCAGATCGCGTGATTGTCCCCGTGATGATTCACCTCAGCAACCTTATGCAGCGTCTTCCCGCCATCGAGCGACTCCCGCAAATTCACATTCATCACAAAGATGCGATCCACATTCTTCGGATCGCAAACCACCCGCGCGTAATACATCGCCCCCACGTCAAATTCATTCCGCTTCTCCCACGTCGCCCCGCGATCATTCGACCGGAAAATTCCGCCCTTGCCATCCGCCGCCTCAATTGCCGCATACACCACATTCGGATCGGCCACCGAAACCGCCAGCCCAATCCTTCCCATATCCACCGTCGGCAATCCGGATTTCAACTTGTTCCAGGTCGCCCCCGCATCGGTCGATTTATAAATCGCGCTCTCCGGCCCGCCGTCGATCAAAGTAAAAACATGCCGCCGCCGCTGGTAAGCCGCCGCATAAATAATGTCCGGATTCGATGGATCCAACGCCACATCCACCACGCCCGTGTTTTCGCTGATCGTCAGAACCGCCTTCCAGTTCTTTCCCCCATCCACACTCTTATAAAGTCCGCGATCCCCGCCCGCGCTCCACAACGGCCCCTCCGCCGCCACATAAACCACCTTAGAGTCCCGCGGATCAATCGCCACGCGCCCAATATGCTCCGACTTCTTCAATCCCAGATTCTGCCAATCTTTTCCGCCGTCATCCGACCGGTAAATTCCATCTCCATACGACACGCTGCGCTGCGAATTGCTCTCGCCCGTTCCCACCCAAACCACCGCCGGATCATTCGGATCCAGCTCAACCCACCCAATCGAATACGACGCCTCCTTATCAAACACCGGAGTCCACGTCGTCCCATCATTCACCGTCTTCCAAACTCCACCCGAAGCCACGCCCACGTAATACTCAAACCTGTTCTTCGGATTCACCGCAATCGACATCACCCGCCCCGAAGCCACCGCCGGCCCAATCGACCGAAACTTCAGCTCCGAAAAAGTCTCCGCATTCATCCCGGGCTTTTTCTCCTCATCCTTCTTATCCTTCTTATCCTTGTCCTTATCCTTGTCCGGCAAAGAAGCAGTCTTACCCTCATCCTTCTTCTGATCTTTCCTGGGATTTTTCTTAGCCGCAGGCGCCGGCACCGCAGTCTTATCCGAATCCTGCGAAGCCGCAATCAACCCAGACAACGCCAGAAAGAAAACAGCAAGCGCAACAGCGAGACGAAGTTTCACGAGGGCTCCAATCGAAAGTTTTCCAAAACCGATATGTATACAGCATTCGCCCGAATCTGAGAAGCTTGTCATCCTGAGGTGTCATCCTGAGGAAGCGAAGACCTGCGCCTAAGCGCAGGTCCTCCAACGAAGGATCTATGTATGCAACTCGCAAGCGCTATCACGACCGTGTGTGCCCCACTTCGCGCTTCCTTTGCGAGAAGTGGGATTCCGACCACCCCCAGCCTGAGAAGAGATATGCCCCCGCATTCCAAGCTCTGTCATCTTGAGCGCAGTCGAAAGATCCCTACCACGCCACGTGACCTCTAGGCCTGCAAACCGGCGATGGGGGTGCTCCACATCTCGCTTCCTTTGCGAGATGTGGGAATCTCAATTGCCGACGTCGTTCCCAGAACCTTGTAAAATCCCAACCATGCCACCGAAGCCGCAACCCCAAGGCCACGACACCCGCTACACCAAAATGCAAAAAAACTACTGCTTCGTCTGCGGACAAAACAATCCCCACGGCATGCGCCTCCAATTCCTCCTCGATGAAGCCCGCCAGACTTTCATCTGCCGCTTCCGCCTCAGCAAGCGCTACACCGGACCTCCCGGCCACACCCACGGCGGCGTCATCGCCTGCATCCTCGACGACGCGATGGGCAAAGTAAACAAACTCCACCACGTCGTCGCCCTCACCAAAGAAATGACGGTCGAATATCTCAAGCCCGTCCCTCTGCACAAACCTCTCCGCGTCGAAGGCCGCGAAGAAAAAGTCCGCGGGCGCCAGCACATCAACGTCGCCGAAATCTTCAACGACAAAAACGAAGTCCTGGCCCGCAGCCGCGGCCTCTTCATCGCCATCGACCCCGAAAAAATGTTCGCCAAATTTGTGGAACGCTAAGCCGGACTCACCCCCACGCTGTCATCCTGAGCGAAGTATTTCGGGCCGTCGCGGCCCGAAAT
>JBAWBG010000423.1:0-6140 GCA_049589695.1 Candidatus Sulfotelmatobacter sp.
ATCAATTCCTGAGCAGCACGGACGGCGGGTAGCCCACTCCAGCCCGGTCCTCGCTTGGATGCAGCTCTTTAAACTCGGGACGGACGGAACGTTCCCACTAACTAGTTTGAATCGCAACCCAGAGAGAAGCGCAGAGCAGCGCACACCTGATTCATTCGTGCGGAACTAAGTTGCGCCACCCGTTTCCCCAGCCGCTGTTGCGACACGGTAACTGCATTGTGCAGGTTCACCGCGCATGGGGACTTCATGCCGTCCTCCTCATGTAGAACCACCTCCGATGGCACGCCGCGAATCGTGGAAGTTACCGGAGCAACCGTGACTGTGGATAAATACGCGATGGCGCTGTTGCGGGTGAGCACGAGCGCTGGCCGTTTCTTGTCGGGTGGGGCGAACTCGTAGAGCCGAACGTCACCTCGGGCGATCTGGCCTCGGGCGATCTGGCCTCGGGCTATTCTTCCGGCCACCTGGCCTCCGATTCCCAACCCCGCGCTTCCGCGTCAGTCTGCGAATGTCGCGCGTAGCCCTGGCGATCGCGCTCTTCACTGGCTCGCAGTTCCAACCGCCGGAGATGTTCCCGCAAGGCGTCGCGCACCAAAGCAGACCGGTTCCGCCGAGTGCGCTTCGCGGCCTGGTCGGCCGCGTGTAACAGCTTTTCATCCAACACGATTTGAACGATTTGCATATATGTGGAACCCATTCCACAGTATACTCCACAGAGAGGGTATTCGAAGCAAGCCGTGTATTCCAGAACTTAGCGGGCGGGTGGCCCATTCAAGCCCGCCGTCGGCTTGAGTGGGCAGCTATCGAGATTCGGAAATGTAGGGACAAACGGAAATGTTTCCACAAAGCCAAAGCCCCGAGCATCGCTCGGGGCTTCGAGATACTAAACGGCGTTCGCCAAACAGCCCCGATGATAAATACGCCGGGGCAATTGTCAACAAGCTTAGGTATCGAGTAACCGAGGAGGGCAAGGGAGTCGAACCCTATTGGCCGCAAAGCCACTCGACATTGGCAAACGCGGTCAAGTAACCACTGGCGTGAAAAACAAACGGGCCGCCCGCAGGCGGCCCGCTTGCTTTCAGCGAAAAGCGAATGGCTAAAAGCGACTGAACTAATCCCCAGCCACCGGCTCGGCAACTTCCGGCTTCGGAGCACTCGGCCCACTCTCATTCGGCTTGCCCAGCGCGCCCAGCGGAATGAATCCATTTTCCGCGACCGCGGGTTTTTCTTTCAACACAACTTCGCGATACAAAGAAGCCATGCGCGCATTGTAGGCCTCATCATTTTTCTGCGGTCCGCGATGTCCCGGGACAGGAGTCTCGGAATGATCCACCGACAACGCAGCTTTCGCATCCCGCGCCCGCTTCTTCTCCTCGCGAGCATTCTTCGCGATGCCCAGATTGTCGAGATCGTGCTGCAACTCGGTCGTGACAATATTTTCCCGCAGCAGCAGTGAATGCGTCTCGTCATCCATCTTCACTTTCTTGCCGCCCGCAAAAATCTCGTGCCGTCCATGCTCCTCATACCATTTCGTAAGCGTGGCCGTCATGTGCATCTTCTCGATAATGTTTCTCCACCCCACGCCCGTGTTGTAAGCGCAGAACGAAATCTCGCCTTCCTGCGTCGCGTAAGGAATAATGCACTGCTCGGTTCTGCGGAAGTCGTAGTTGAACAAATCCTGGAACCACATTCCCGCGATGAACAGGAAGTTCCAACGGTCGTTCGTGCGCCGCTTCATTACGTCGTCGATTGTCCGGTCCGGCCCAACCTTTCCGTAGTTCTTTCCCGTCACGTTGTAGTTCTTATCGAACTTCTTCAGCAAGTCCATCATCTTGAAGTGCGTGGGCGATTGATACGGATCGTAGTTCTTCATCAGACACAACGCCATTCCAAACGCCGTCAAAAATTTTCCCCGCGAAGCATCATTCACCTTGGCGATATCCTTCGCCAGCTGATCGCCATGCAGGAACGCCGTCACCGGAACCGCTTCTTTCGTTTCCTTATCAATCATCACCGCCATCCCCGTCCCGCAGTTCGGGTGGCAACCGCAGGAGAGTTGGCCCCAGTCGTTTTTTACGTCGTTGGCGTGCATTAGATCTGCCCAATCGCTGAAGGTGCCCATGAAGGAAATCGGGAACCAGTCGCGGCTGGGTTCGCCCAGGCCGGTTTGATTTTTTACGTCGTGCGCTAAATGACTGAGCGTGTAACGCTGGGCCTGGCGGCGATCGTCGGTGACGGCTTCGTCGCGTCCGGTGAAGCTTACTGGTTGGAAACTCAGGAAGCTTATTGTCTTCGGATTGTCGAGCGCGAACTTGATGATGCGTCCGACCTGTTCGTTATTGATGCCGTTAACTATGGTTACTACGGGAACGATTTCGACTCCGGCTTTGTGCAAGTTCTCGATGGCTTTTAATTTTACGTCGAACAAATTGCCGACCATGCGGTGCGCGTTGGCGGCGTTGCCGATGCCATCGAACTGCAGATATGCGTAGCGCATGCCTGCTTCTACGGCTTGCTGGCAGAACTCGAAACTTTTTGCGAATTCGATTCCGTTCGTTGCCGCTTGCACGGAGTTGTATCCAACTTTACGCGCGTAGCGAACCGCGTCCAGAAAGTATGGAGACAACGTAGGCTCGCCGCCGGAAAACTGCACGCTCATCTGACGACGCGGCTTGATGGTGATCGCGTTGTCGAGCATCGTCTTAATTTCTTCCCACTGCAATTCGTGAACGAAGCCGACCTGATTCGCGTCCATGAAGCAGGGATCGCACATCATGTTGCAGCGGTTGGTGAGATCGATGGTGAGCACGGAACCGCGTCCATATTTCACGGTGGAAGAGCCGTGATGGTGAAGCTTCTCGTCGTTGTGCGCAGCGATGTCGCGGCCGGGGAAAACATCTTCCAGATGTTTCGAGAAATCGGTGTCGATCGACATCACGTCTTCGAAGTGGCCGTGCTTCGGACAATCTTTCACCATCAGAATTTTTCCATCGCGCTCGACGATGGTGGCTTTGATCTCGCCGATTTTTTCGTTCATCAGAACTTCGTGCGGAAGTTTGCCGTCGAGAATCTGCTGACGGATTTCGGGCACGCACTTCGGGCAAAGAGAATCGGTGGAGCGCGGCCAGCCGAGAGGAGGCTTGGATTTTTCGTAGGATTTGAGCAGAGGCTTGTCGGACCATTTCGGAGTGGGGGACGCACCTGGGTTGATGCGGTTCAAACGGTCGAAGACCACCCAAGCGCCTTTGGCGGCGACGGTGACTGCTTTCTCTACGTATTTGATCGGCTTGCGCATGTTCGCTTTAGCTCCTGGCTTCTAGCTCTTCGCTTGAATCTCTGGGTTCACGGCTGGGTTCAGCTTAATTGCCGCCTTCACCTGGCGTGGAACCTGAGATTCTAACGAATAGCTCGAGTTCTCCCGTGGATTTGAACCTGGTCTGGATGAACCTGTTTGTACACGTTTCCCTGGGAGTTGTCTGTGCCTATCCTATGAGAGGGGAAGAGGATAAGCACCTTTATCCCAACGAATGGGAGAAAAATGGGGTTTAGCGGTTGGATGGAGGATTGGGCGGAGGTAAGTGATTGAAAGGAAAAGGGGCTCTTGTTTACGTGAACGCTAATTTAACATTTGTCCCATCCCAAGCTCAGGACTAGAATCTGGGCAGGTCCAGCGGAGGCGGCGTGAATTTTAAGATTGAATTCGACCGGGAAGAAGACGGACGATGGATTGCCGAGATTCCCGAGCTTCCGGGAGTCATGGCTTATGGTGCGACCAAGGATGAGGCAGAGGCGGCCGTCGAGGCGCTCGCGTTGCGGGTGATTGCGGACTGTGTAGGAGTGGAAAAGGCGAGGTTTTGATGGCTCAGATGACGCCGCAGGTTTCGGAATTGCTGGAGAAGGCTCTTAGCCTTTCCACACATGAGCGCGGCTTGCTGATCGATCGTTTGGTTGAGAGTCTCGATGACGAGCCAGCGGAAGAAGGAGTTGAGGCCGCCTGGGACGACGAGATCAAGCGGCGGGTCGATGATATTCGTTCTGGGCGAGTGAAGACCATTCCGGGCGAGCAGGTGCTCAGGGAGTTGGCTGACGAGTTTCCGGATGGTGAGTAAGTGGTTTCAGTTTCATCCTGAGGCGAAGGAGGAATTTCGAAGCGCGGTCCGTTGGTACCGCGCGCGAAATCTCTTGGCATCGTCGGAATTTCGCTTGACCGTATCGAGCGCCATTCGGCTGATTGCGGAATCGTCTCAGCGATGGCCAAAATATCTGCACGGCACGCGTCGTCTTGTCATGCGGCGGTTTCCGTTCTCCGTCATCTACCTCGACGAGCCTGATTTAGTCATCATTGTTGCGGTTGCGCATAGTAAGCGAAGGCCGGGTTATTGGAAAGATCGGGTTTGAGTTCAGTGCAGTGGTAGCTTTTCCCGCTTCTTGCGGAGGACGCGAGAAATGGGGCACCCGGATGTGGGGCCGCCCGCCACGAGGTAAATCTTCAAGCGGCGACGGTATAGAGGTGCTTGCACTTGCTCAGGTTCTTGAAGAGCGTCGGGATGATCGCATTTGGATAATGCTTTCCGAGTCGCGTCCTTGAGTTTGGTGAAGTATTTCTCAACGTCGGCATAAACGCGTTCCTCGGTAACGTAGCCGTCAAGGGCGAATTGGGGATTCGCAAACTGCTTCGCCCCCAAATTGCTGAACACAAGTGCGGCGATAATACGGTTGCCGTGAACCGCCACTCCGTATCCCTTCCCTGCAAACAGGTGTTGTTGGATGATTACCATGCTGAGCCCTTTATCGATTTTTCGCTGCGTTTGTACACACCTCCAGACGTACATTCCGCTGACGCTTGCGTTGAAGAGTTCTTTGTATGGAGATCTTTTTAGGTCTTCCCAAAGCTTGCCGATCTCTCTCTTGAGTTGCACCGCCAAGGTGACGTTGCCGGATGCGCAGGCGAGAGCAGTCGTGCTCTCGATTAGGTCGAAGGCTGCTGCACCTCTCATGACTGACTCGCTTCTCGCCAGCTGATAATCAACTTTATCTATCGCTAGCTCCGTTCGGATTCGGCTCTGCTCCGGATCGAGCGAGACGAAGTCGCGATTCTCGATGCGATTCTGTCTGTTGTTTGTCTTTGTTACGTCCTCTCCGAAGGTGGCCGATCCGTGCTCCAGCGATATCACTCGAACCGGTACGAGAATTTTGGAAACTTTGTCTGCCGCTCCATGTTTTCCGATGGTTCCCACGGTTTGCGCCCCATTTACGATACTGGCATCTTCGCAATGGAAGGTGCCAAAGGCGGTATCCGCTCCCCCCACCATCGTTTTAGTTACCTTCTTGCTGATAATCGTTACTCCATTGTTGAAATACCAAAACGCTGTTGGGTTTTCATCTATCGTTGTTCGAATCTCTGCGTTAACCTCCGTGTCCCCCAGGACGCTTCTCAGATTCTTGGTAAAGAGGCGAGTTCGGTATTTCGCCCACCAACTGGAGATCTGGGCGCCGTCTACCTGGCCGTAGAAGCCCATATGTGGGGAGTCGATGCGCCCCCAAGACTTCATTCCGATGTCGAGGGCGATCGGTTCTCCGGATATCCCTGCGGTGAGCGAAGAGTACAGAGGCGACTGATTTAGAATCGTGACAAATAGCACCTCGCTGGCGTCGTTCATCTCGTCAGAAAGGTCCTGGAAATCGCGGCTTGATGGCTCCGCGAGGCTGTTTATCCCCGTATACGCCAGCACGACCTCGTATTTCGTTGCGGGGTCGGTCAGAGCCGCGGTTATGGACTCCTTCTTGTCATTTATTTTCTTGTTGAATCTCTCGAATGACAAATCGAACAGATCCTTTATGCCTGCTATGAACTTCTTGACCTCTCCATTCTCTGGCTCGCCAGTGCCGCTGTGGATCCACTTGGACTGCACAATATACAGTCGCTTTTCTACGGGGTCGTAGTGCACGGCGTCGATGCCGTTGTCGTCTCCTCCGTCGGTGACCGCTGAGGCAGAGTCGTCCACACTAGCTTGAGCCAGATAGTGAATTGCGTAAGCGGCCAGTCCTCGTGTTAGGAAGAAATTGTCGAGATTCTTAGGATCACAATTTGGGCTGTCTATATCGCCAAGGTTAATCTTGCCGCGAAATAGCTTCTCGAT
>JBAWBG010000424.1:0-25887 GCA_049589695.1 Candidatus Sulfotelmatobacter sp.
GTATTGACCGGCGCGTCGACGCCCAAGGGATGCGGCCGGCGCGTCTCGCTGAAACGTCGTAGCAGCGCGGCATCGGAAGCTTCGAGAAAAGCAACTTTCGTTGGAATGGTACGCCGCACGGCTTTGAGAATTCCGGGGAGTTGATCGAGCTTCGATCCTTCGCGCACATCGACCACCAGAGCGGTACGGCGAATTTCGGTGGACTGCAGTGCCATTTCGGCGAAACGCGGGATCAGTTCGACGGGAAGGTTGTCGACGCAATAAAAGCCAAGATCCTCAAACGCCTTCAGCACTGAGGCTTTGCCAGAGCCGCTCATCCCCGTAACGATTACTAGTTCCGGAGCATGCTTGCTCTCGCGCGCAATGGCCTGCAGTTTTTTTGGTTTTTTGAACGGCGTTTTCCTGCGCTTCACGGGCGGTTTTCGAGGCGTCATCAACTGGATAGTAGCATCGAAGGCCGCATACAGGGGAGGAAGTGGTAGCGCTCACCATTGGGTGTGACAATTTTCAAGTTGTCGTTTTTGGATTTGAATAAGCCCTGCTCCCACAGGTAAGCTAAGTCGCCATGAAGAAGTTTCATGAACTTACGGAACGCGAAGTGCTGGCCTTGGCCATTGCCCTGGAAGAGGAAGATGAGCGCGTGTACGCGGATTTTGCCGAAGGCCTGCGGCAGGACTATCCCGCTTCTGCCGCCATGTTCGAAGGTATGCGCGAAGAAGAGTCCGGACATCGCAGAAAATTAATTGAAATGTACCGCCAGAAATTTGGGGAACACATTCCGCTGATCCGGCGGCAGGACGTCCGCGGATTTGTGGAGCGCCCGGCACTCTGGCTGATTCGACCACTGCGGATTGAGGCGGTGCGCAAGGAAGCCAGCACCATGGAAGTGGAGACGCGGCGTTTTTATGAGAAGGCTGCCGCGCGAACTCAGGATGCCAGCATTCGCCAACTGCTCGATGATCTGATCAATGAAGAGCGCGAGCACGAAGAACGTGCGCAGGAACTGGACAAGGAAAACCTTCCCGCCAATGTAAAAGCCGACGAAGAGCGCGCACAGCGGCGCTTGTTCGTCTTGCAGATTGTGCAGCCTGGGCTGGCAGGGTTGATGGATGGTTCGGTCTCCACGCTGGCGCCCGTTTTTGCCGCCGCATTTGCCACGCACAGCACGAATGATGCATTTCTCGTGGGGCTGGCGGCTTCGGCCGGCGCGGGCATCAGCATGGGATTCGCAGAGGCGCTCTCCGACGACGGTAGTCTTACGGGGCGCGGTCATCCGTGGGTACGCGGTCTGATCTGCGGAGCGATGACGGCGCTCGGCGGTATCGGACACACGTTGCCATTTCTTCTGAAGGACTTTCGCGTGGCGTTGTGGGCGGCCGGCGCAGTAGTGATCGTGGAGCTCGGTTTGATCACCTGGATTCGGCGGCGTTATATGGATAGTCCGTGGGTTTCGGCGGCGCTTCAGGTTGGATTGGGCGGAGCGCTGGTTTTTATTACCGGCGTGCTGATTGGGAATTCTTAGTTTAAATTCAAGAGGGGAATCAGATCTTTACAAAGATCTTCTTCCAGTAAAGAATCCACATTGCGAAAAAGGAAACCAGCAAAAACGCAATTGAGAACAAAAGCGCTGCATTTGTTGGACTGACCAGCGGTACAAACCAGTTTCGGTAGAGGAACTCGCCACAGCTCATAGTAGTACCGTTGGCCAGGTGCAGGCTCACTCCATCAAGAAGAACGGCAAGCAACTCGGCGAAGACGTAGGCGGCGATGGCATTCATTCCTAAAATAACGAACGGCTTGGTCCAGGGGCCTCGCCATCGTTTTCCATCAACCAGCCAATAGATAAGGGCAAGGCTCATCAGCGCCAATCCGGCTGTTAATAGAACGTAGGAACTGGTCCATAGCTTCTTGTTGATGGGAAACCATAGGTTGAAGAATTCTCCCAGGCCCATACCGACCAAACCGGCGATGAACATTCCGGCCGCCTTTTGAGTTGTATCTCGGGCGCTGCGAAGCCATTTTCCGGTGAGTACGCCCAGCAGGCAAGTAGCCACAGCGGGAATCGTACTCAAAACGCCTTCCGGATCGCGAGTGCCCTCGTATAAATGTCCCATCAGCAGCTTACGATCAAGCCAGGCTGCAAGATTGCGATCTGGATCAAGCAGCGGAACATCGCGAACTGGAACGCCGAATCCTGGCACCGGCACGTAGCGCATCAAGAGCCAGTAGCTGAGCAGGCAAGCGGTAGCGATGGCCGCGAGTCGTCGACTCTCGCCGGTATACAAAACCAGTACTGCGCTGATCACGTAACAGACCGCAATGCGCTGGAGCACGCCATAGACGCGCCAATGATTTAGTTGGAACCGAGCGCCGAAACCGTGTAGAAGAAAACCGATGGCGAAGAGTATGACGCCGCGTCGCACCACATGCGCCATTAGAGTCCTGCGCGATTCGCCACGCCGCAAACGTCCGTCGAACGAAAACGCCAGGGCAACTCCCACGATGAATAGAAAAAAAGGAAAGACGAGGTCCGTCGGGGTCCAGCCGTTCCAGCGCGCATGCTTCAACGGCCAGTAGGCGGCTTCTTCATTCTGATTGTTGACAATAATCATGAAAGCGATCGTCGCGCCGCGAAATAGATCCAGTGAAACCAGCCGCTCCGCTGAGGAACTGGGCTTCTTTGCTGATGCCGTGACTTCGACTGTAGTGACTGATGCTCGCGACATTTGTCTCGTTTCTCGGGTGATCTTTGTCCTACTCAGTCCTTTCACGGTTGCGTGTCCAGCGGATGTTTGCTTTTTTCGTAGAACTCATTCTGCAGTTTGAGGCTGACATCGTCGGCTTTTACTGCGCGGATCGTTTTGACGACTGCATCGATCCACCAATCCATTTGAAATTTTCCCAGTTCCACGGTTGCGGCGGAGCCATCGCCGGAATAATGATTGGGAAAGCGTGCGTACCACCAGATGCCTGTGTAGACATCGTCGGGAAGATTCTGGCGGTGCTGGTCGGCGCCGGATTCGTTATTAGCGCGGTCGATGTGGACCGTATCGGGGCGCGCGATCATCATCTTCGAGGTTTCGCTTTCGCCGGCGTGCATGTCGATGGAAGTTTTCTTCTGCGGGCCGCCCTGGTGTGGAGTGCGCTCATCGAACACATACACTACGTAGTCGTGTCGTTTATCAAGCTGGGTTTGGGCGAAGTACGGAAGCAGGTGCTCATTGCCGCCATG
The DNA here is from genome assembly GCA_049589695.1 of Candidatus Sulfotelmatobacter sp. Lineage (GTDB taxonomy): Bacteria > Acidobacteriota > Terriglobia > Terriglobales > Acidobacteriaceae > Sulfotelmatobacter. The sequence goes on from JBAWBG010000424.1 coordinate 3,233, forward strand.
GCCGTTGACGATGACCACTTTCTTGCAGCCGTTGCGAGCCATTTCGTCGGTGGTTTCCTGTAACAGGGCCAGTTGCATCTCGCGGCTGTAAGCGACGGTTCCAGGTTCGTGGCGAGCCTCCGCGATCTGTCCAAAATAATATTCCGGGAACACTACAACGTACTCCTTCTCGGCGGCGTGCAGCGCGGCATATCGAACGTCCAGCAGATCGGTGCCAAGCGGAAGATGCGGACCGTGCTTCTCCAGAATTCCGAAGGGAAGCAGACACGTTCCCTGGGAGCGATGAATGCCTTCGCGAAAATCCGCGGCGGTAAGCTCTTCCCAGTGCACGGAGAGCTTCCCGGGCGGCGTGACTGCCTGCGCAGGTGCAAGAAGCGAAGAGCTTAAAACCATCTGGAGAACGAAAATAATGGTGGAACCCAACTGGGTTGACATCGGCAAAATTTCCCCGGGCGAATTCTAGCACGGGGATTGGCATCTCCCTCTAAGCACATTAAGTTTTCACTCTCCTACGAAAATCACCACCAAAATCGTGGTTACCGCCTGGGTCAATTATCGCGTTAGAATCGGTGGACGCTTATGGCTTTCCCCGCCGGGGCACATATCGGTCCTTATGAAATCCTTGGCCTGTTGGGCGCGGGAGGAATGGGCGAGGTATACAAGGCGCGCGACACCAGGCTGCGCCGCATCATCGCTTTGAAAACTCTACCCGCGGAAACGACCGCCGATACTGCGCGAAGACAACGGTTCCTGCTCGAGGCACAAGCCGCGTCCCAGTTGAATCATCCCAATATTGTCACCATCTACGATGTGCTGGAGGAGAACGGAGTCTGCTTCATTGCGATGGAGTATGTTGCCGGTATTACTTTGGATTTGTCCTGTGCGGGCACTGGACTGCCGCTGAAGGACGCGATGAAGTACGCAGAGGAGATCGCGGACGCGCTGGCGGTGGCTCACTCGGCGGGAATTATCCATCGCGATCTGAAACCGGCCAATATTATCGTCAGCGCCGATGGCCGAGTGAAACTCCTGGATTTTGGGTTGGCGAAATTATTCGATCCCACAACACCCGCGGCCGATGCCGAGACTGCGGCCGTCCACACGCGCACGGGACAAATTGTAGGGACCGCGGCTTACATGTCTCCGGAACAGGCAGAGGGGCGTGAGCTTGACGCCCGGTCCGACATTTTTTCTTTCGGTTTGGTTTTGTACGAGATGCTGTGCGGACAACGTGCCTTCGTGGGCGACTCGTGGATTTCAACCCTGGCGTCGATTTTGCGCGACGAACCTCGACCGCTACCGGATCTAAACGCGGCTATTCCACCCGCGCTCAAGCAGCACGTGATGCGTTGTTTGCGCAAAGATCCCGCGCAACGTTTTCAGACCATGCTGGAGGTGAAACAAGCAATTAGGGCGGCTGCATCCTCAAGAGCGCATGGGGCCACGGTGGCTTCGTCCGAGGCGGCTTCCGTGGATCGGAACGAAGCAGAGAGTGCATCAATCGCCGTGCTTCCTTTCGCGAATCTCACCGCAGATAAAGAGAATGAATACTTCAGCGACGGATTGGCGGAAGAAATTATCAATGCGCTTACCAAAGTGCCAGATTTGAAAGTGATCGCACGCACGTCAGCATTCACCTTTCGCGGCCAGGAACAGAATCTGCGCAGCATTGGAGAAAAACTCAAGGTAGGAACGATTCTCGAAGGCAGCGTCCGCCGGGCGGGCAATCACGTTCGCGTGACCGCGCAGCTTATCCGGATCAGCGACGAATCGCATCTCTGGTCAGAACGCTATGACCGTGAGATGACAGACATTTTTGCGATTCAGGACGATATTTCGCAGGCAATCGCAAGTGCCCTGAAGGTGAAATTGGCTCGTCCGCGCGGCCGCACCGACAATATAGAGGCGTACCAGAGCTACCTGAAAGGAATCTACTGGTATCAGCGCTACAATCCGGAAAGTTTGGCCAAAGCGAAGGCAGCATTCGAGCGGGCGCTGGAACTGGATCCGGCTTATGCGCCGGCCTACGCGGGGCTGGCGGTGTTCTATTACGGCCTGGGGGCGCTGAGCATCGAGCGGATGATCGATATGGCGCCGCTCGCGAAATCGGCGGCACAAAGGGCTCTGGAGATCGATTCGACCTTGAGCGAGGCGCACAGCGTTCTAGGGATGGTGCTGGGCGCTGTGGAATTTGATTGGAAGTCCGCCGAGCGGCATATTCAGGCAGCTATCACCGTCGATCCGGTCCCGCCTTTGGCTCGTCTGCGCTGTGGTCTTTATTTTCTGACGCCGCAACAGCGATTTGACGAAGCCGTGGTGCAATATCAGCGGGCGCTCGAAACCGATCCTCTATCAATGATGGCGCACTTTGGTCTGGCTTTCGTCTGGTATTGCAAGCGGCAATACGATGACGCCATCGAACATGCTGCGCGAGCGGCGGATTTATATCCTGAATATTGGTTGGTCCACCTCGCCATGGGGATGGCCCTCTCGCAGAAAGGCGAACTGCAGAAGTCGATTGCCAGTTTGGAAAAAACCGTACAACTTTCCCCGTCGTTTACTCTGGCGAGTGGCTTCTTGGCGGCGGCGTACGCGCGATCTGGAAGCACCGAAAAAGCAGAAAAACTAATAGAAGAACTCTGGCAGAGAAGCTCGAAACAGTACGTCTCGCCGACCGGCTTTGCCATTTATTACGCCGCGCTGGGAGAAGGAGACAAAGCCCTGGAGCATCTGCATGCCTCCTTCGCTGACCGTGATCCTTACGTCACACGAATGGCGGCCGAGCCGTATTTTGATTTTCTACACTCGGCGCCGCGTTATCGCGAGTTGATGGACCAGATGAAGCTAGTTTGAGACGGGCGGCGCGGTAACTACCCTCTTTGTACCGCTGTGCAACACCTCATCGTAGCGCGATAGACAACACCAGCAAACATCTAAGGAGCTTCGATCAGCTCCATCTTGCCGTCGCGAGTGCGGTGCAGGATCATTACTTTGCCCTTGGGATCGCGGAAGACGAAGACGTCCCGATCGCGGAAGTGGGCCTCTTTGATAGCTTCTTCGAGGGTCATAGGGCGCATCGCAACGGCTTCGTCGGAGCGGACGAGATGAACCTCAGTGGTCCTAGCCACGGGAGGATAGCGATGCACAGCGACGGGGACAGCGGTCTTTTCTGTTAATCCGACTTTGGTGTGAGCTTCTGCTTCGGGAGAGTGGCCGTTCCACTTCTTTACTTCCTCGCTCTTACGCGCAGAGCGCTTTTTGGATTCCCATTTCGTTTTATACTTCACCGCCTGCCTTTCGAGATGGTCGAGAGCTCCGCTGACCGCGATCATCATGTCTTTGGCCTGAGCTAGACCAACTAGCGGCCCATTGCGCGGGTTGATGGTGATTTCGGCTTTGTGGCGGTGTTTCTCAACACAGAGGATGGCCTTGGCTTCGAAGCGGTCACCAAGAATTTTGCGGATTTTTGCCAGGCCAGTTTCTACTTCTTTGCGGATGGCGGGAGTTACTTCGTAGTGTCTGCCGGTGTATTCCACGTTCATGAGCGCCCCTCCTTGGATTCTTGCTCGAAATCAATTGGGCACTACAATACGAGTTCAAGTAAAAGTTGGAGTGCTCGCATCCCAAAATCTTCAACACGGAGGACGCAGAGGAACACAGGGTAATGCTGGCATGATAAGGGATGGCAACTCTGGGGCTGTCTATCTTCATCTACGCTTGAATTCTGAGCTCTGAATTCTTAGTTCTAACTTTGGATCTTATTCCCTTACCCGGCGCTGGTGCGTGCTGGGAATGCGCATGTCTTCGCGGTACTTGGCTACGGTGCGGCGAGTGACCTGAATGCCTTGCGACTGCAGAATGCGAGTGAGCTGTTCGTCAGTCAGCGGACGGCTGGGATCCTCCTCATCAATTAATTTCTTGACGCGGCGTTTGAGGATCAGCAACGAAGTGTTGCCGCCCTCCGGCCCCTGCACGCTCTCACTGAAAAAGTAGCGCAACTCGAAAACACCTTGCGGCGTGTGCGCGTATTTGCTGGCCACCGCGCGGCTCACGGTGGAAGGGTGCACGCCGATTTCCTCGGCCACCTCCTTGATCATCATCGGCTTGAGCTGGTCGATACCTTTTTCCAGAAAATCCTGCTGGCGGGCAACGATGCAGTAGCACACCTTGGTGATCGTCTGCTTGCGCTGCTCAATATTCTTGATGAGCTGAATCGCGCTCTTGTAGCGCTCTTTCACGTAGTCGCGGGTATTCTTGTCGTTCGTGTCGCGAGTGATCAGCTTCTTGTAGGCAGGATTGAGGCGAAGCTGGGGCAGGTCATCGTCATTCATCAGCACCAGCCACTCGTCACCGTGCTTGATGAACGCCACATCGGGCTCGATCAGACGCGCCTGGACTTTGTTGTATTGCAGGCCGGGCCGGGGATCAAGGGTGCGAATGTAATCGAGGGCTTGCTGCACGGCGTCGGCGGGACGGCCGATCGCTTTGGCGATTTCTTTGTGCGCCTTGTTCTGCACGGCGCGTAAGTGCTGGTCAACGATAGCAATCGCGTCCTGCAGGACCTGCGCTGTGCCGTTGACTGGCTTGTCTCCGTTTTTATGGAGCGCGAGTTGTTGCTGATGGTGCCGTAACTGGCGGATCAGGCATTCGCGTAGATCGCGGCAGCCCACTCCAGGAGGATCGAGCTGACGAATCACTTCGAGAGCTTCCGCTAGATCTGTGGCTGTAAATTTCGCAGTGTAAACCGGACGCGGCAACGACGACGCGGGCGGGGCCGACGGCTCTGAGACGGTTGTGGAAACTGCAGCTGAGCCCATGCTTCCGTTTTGTGAGTCGACGTTCTGCGATCCAAAAGAGACTTCCGATGGATTGCTTGCGGATGGCGCACTGTATACTCCGCCAAGTGAGTTCTTGCTGATAGCATCCGCCGGGGAAAAATCCGCGGAAGTGGATTCCGAAACAAGCGGTAGGTCCAAATCCGTCAGGGATGGATCGGCGGCAAGATCTTCACCTTCCGTGTTTGTTTCGTTGGAAGCGGGCTGGTCCAAACCTAGCGCTTGAGCTTCAATGACAATATTTCTCGCAGCGGCGGCATCGGCCTCCGGCGTGGCTGGCGGAGCGACACCCAGCATCTCTTCATCGCTGGCAATCAAGTAGCCATCTTCGTTGAGGTTTCCGATGATCTGTTCGGCAGCTTCGCGAACTTCCGACCGCAGGCTCAACGCACCCAGTTGCCAGGCGAGATGATCGGTAAGAGTGGTCGGCTTGGATAAAAAATTTTCGAACGATGGCCGTTCAATCTCTTCCATCTCACCGCGTGTGCGGTAGCCGGGATCGAGATAATCCTGAAAAAACGAACCGAAGTCGATTTCCTCGAACGGATCTTTCTTCTCGGCAGTGATCGGAGCTTCTTCTGTAGAAGTCTTCGCCGTGAGGCGATCGCGGTCTTCTTCCTTGCGGCCCACTTCGTCGATTAACGGGACCGATTCTTCCAGTTCTTCGAGAACTGGGTTCTCGACCATCTCGGCGTTGATCATGTCCTTGAGCTCAAGCTTGTTGAGCGCGAGCACGGATACCATCTGCACCAGGCCAGGCGTAAGGATCTGGCGCTGCGAGAGTTTGACGCTGAGTTTGTGCTGCAACAAAACCATGGGTTCGGGCACCGGAGAATGCAAATAACTTCAACCACTAAGGGCACGAAGGTTCACGAAGACTTTAAGTTAGTGACACTTCGTGTCCTTCGTGGTTCGAGATTTCTCATACCAGCGAAAAGCTTTCCCCCAGATACACGCGGCGGACTTCCACATCGCTAGCCAATTGCTCGGGCTTGCCGTGACGGAAGATTCTGCCGTCGTCGATGATGTAAGCCCGATCAGTTACGGAAAGCGTTTCGCGCACGTTATGATCGGTGATCAGCACGCCGATCCCGCTGGCTCGCAGGCTGCTGATAATTTTCTGCAAGTCGAGAACGGCAATGGGATCGATCCCGGAAAAAGGTTCGTCGAGCAGGATGAAAGTCGGGTTGATGCACAGACAGCGGGCGATCTCCACGCGCCGACGTTCGCCGCCGGAAAGCGCGTACCCCCGATTCTGCCGAATGTGCTCCAATCCAAGTTCATCGATGAATTTCTCCATCTTCTCGCGGCGCTCGTGCCATGACATCGGCTGCGCCTCCAGCACCGCGAGGATGTTCTCCTCAACCGTGAGTTTGCGAAATACCGAAGCTTCTTGTGGGAGATAGCTGATGCCATACTGGCGCGCCCGCAGGTACATGGGAACGTCTGTGATGTCCTGATCGTCATACATCACGCGCCCCGTATCAGGAGGGATCAGGCCAACGATGGCGTAGAACGTGGTTGTCTTGCCTGCGCCGTTAGGACCTAATAATCCAACTACTTCCGCCTGCTCTACCCGCAGGCTGACACCATTCACAACGCGGCGGCCACGATACGATTTGCCAATTTCATCTGTGGCCAAGGTACGCATTTATCTTGCCATTCGTCTTTTTATCTGGCCACTCGCGTCTGTGTTACCACAGGAGTACTTGCTTCGCCTTCTACGAGCACCCTATCATCGGCCCTAAAGAAAGTCAACGAAACCCCGGTAATCTTGCCGCGTTCGGCATCAAAAATGCTAGGCGGTCCGCCGGTGAGTACGAATTTGTCCTCCGAGGCGGTATAAACGAGCGTCTGACCTTCGGCTCGTCGACCCGGTTCCTGGATGACAACATGGCCTTGGGCGATCATCCGATCCAACCGACCGGCTCCGCTAAGTGATTGACTGGTAGCAGCTTGACTCCGCGGCAATAGATACACATCCATCTCATCGGCGGTTGCTTCAAAACCGATACCTTTGGCCGTCACGCCTCCCGTGTAGTGAGCCTGACGGTCGGCGTCGGCATACCTGAGCTTTGCTGAGGTTATGGTAACGGGACTATCCTGATCGGGTTTTTCCTCAGATTTTTTGTTCGATTTATTTTCGCCTTTATGTAGAGGTTTCGTCGACTGATCCTTTGCCATACCTATGTCGCGTGGCTGATGTAATTTCTCCTGAACCAGCACGGTGGAAACGAGCTGCGCCGCATTCCCCTGGGCGACGAGGGAACGGTGCTCCCGGTCAAACTCGATAGAGGGGGCCTCAATAATATTGGCGTCCTGCCAGAGTCGAGCCTTGCCCTCATACAAGGCGATGGCGGGAGAATTGTGCGCCGTCATCTTGGCAGCGGTAACGTGAATCGGCGAAGAAGAAGCAAGGAGCGCGCCATTGGGCTGCTCCTTGAGATCGCTGTAAGTGCTCTTAACACTGCCGTCGGCGAAAGCGTCATCGGTAAGGCGGTTGACGCGAATCGTGTTTGCGGTTGTGATCATGCCGCCATCGGAGACCCGTGGCTCCCCAGTCAGCACCAGAATCTGGTCGACAGGCGTGTAGAGGGCTTTGTCCGCCCAGGCTTGGGTTCGTTTTTCCGGCGGCTGGTTATCCGTATAGGCAACGTCTCCCTGCTGCACGATGGATGCGATGCCGCCTTCGGGTAGAAATGTGGCATCGAGAGTCTGACTGGTGCTCACGCGGTCGGGCACTCCGAGTGCGAGGTTCATGATTTTGGCATCCGGCGCGCCGTGGAAGGAAGTCAGGCGGCTTTGTCCTTCCGGCGTTGCGGTAAATTTTGCGTCGAATCGGCCGGCGGTGATGACAGTGCTTTGTGCCGACTCGCTCGTGGAATCCTGATTTGAGGCGGGCGTGATTCTGATTTGCGCTGCCCCGGAGGTTTGCGCGCGGGCGAGACGGCGGCCGTCAACGACGAAGAAATCGATGATCGGCGCTGTTATGTCGAAATTCTGCGGCGAGGAATTTGTCCCTGAGGTATTCGCACGGGCAGCGTTCTGCGCCAGGCGCACTCCATCAGCGGCGTGTACTTTCTGCAACTGGTTTTGGCCCAGGAAATCGAGAATCACGAGTCCGGCATCGCCCTGCATGGGACGAGAGCCGATGCGCTCCACATGGACATGGCCGGTAAGGGTCGCCGTCCGCAGCAGGTTTTGTTTGTTTGCAAGCAAGAGTTCGGCATCATCAGCGCGGGCGCTCATTTGGTCATCTTGTTGCACGGCGGATTCCGCGTTCACGTTGCCGGTGGCGACGACTCGCTCCACTTCATTCTCCGGTCCGAGAAAGAACGTAACCTGGTCCGATTGCAGCGTTCCGGTTTCGCGCTCCATGCGTGCATGATCCAGAATGACCTCGCGCGGTTCGCGAGTGATGGTGCCGTGCTTAGCGAAGATACTCGCGGCATCCTGCCCGGTCAGAGTCACATGAATCTGCGAGGCGAGCGTGAGCGTTTTGCTTTTCGCCGAATACTGCACGCCCACAGCCCAGCCAGTGGCTTGTGGAGTTTGGAAGTCAACTCGCGAATTGGTGGAGGCATCCCCGCTATCGCGGTTAAAAACCAGGTCGCTGGTGGTGAGATGGATGGGATTTTTGAGTTCTTTCGGCGTGGCCTGATCCGGTGCGCTCACGCCGGTGGGATTGGCTTGCAAATCGATTTGCACCGCGCCGTTCGCGGTCACGTTTCCGGATTTAGGGTCAAAGGTGAAGTTGTCGCCATAGATCTGATCAAAGCGCGACGTGTCGCTGCCGTAAAGAATGATGGTGACATCATGTAGTACGGCGCGGCCGTTGAGTTTGAACTCCTTAACGTCTTTGGCGCGAATCGTAAAAACCGTGCGGCCGGCTTGGGACTTTGAAAATTGAAAGCCGCTGGCCGTCTGCTTGATATCGTAAGAAATCTTGCTCGGAAATCCTTTCAGAACGCTGTGCTGGCGCAGACGCGCGTAAATATACATCCCGGCAACCACCGCCGAGAAGAGCACAGCGATCACGGCCAGCCAGCGTCGCAAACGATAGACCGGGAGCGGCATTGAGTCCAGTCTAATTCAAAACAAAGAGGCGTCTCGTATTCCGCTTCTTATCGTGTAATCGCTTCCTTAATCACTACCGTTCAGCTCAACGACATGGTGAAACCAATGTTGAGCTCATGCGTTCCGTGCACGCGAGCGGTGTGCTCGAAGCGGTGCGCTCGAAGTAGCTCACGCCATTCTTGTTGTATCTGCTCGGGCGGATGCGCTTACCGAGCAACAGAAAGTGGTTTTTCGACCTGCGCTACAGCAACGGTCGCGTTTTCCGGGCGGGCGGTTCTAAAGTCTCGAAGTGTCAGTTCGAGGCCCCCGAAATCGGGATGGTCGTTGTGACCGATGGTGAAGGCGATGTCGATGGCATCCCCGGCGAGAAGCGGCGATTCTTGCAAGCGTTCGGCCATGTTCCAGCCAAGTGCGTCGAACACAGTTCTCGCTCCGCAGTTCCCCGTTCTCAATTCTTTGGCAGCGGCATTTCCATTTGCTTTTAGCTTCAGTTTAATGTGTTTATCCTTCAGGATTTTCGGAGGCGCGATCAGGCGCAGGTTACGGGCGCTGAACGCGGGCTCATGATTTCCCGTGCCATAAGGTTCCAGCAGGCTCAGCATTTGAAAAAGGGCGGGAGTGATTTCCGCAAGAGCCAATTCGGCCTCTACATCAAGCACAGGATCGAAGTCCGCCATGGTCAGTCGTGAACGTGCGAATGCGTCTAGTTCCGTCCGCAGTTGCCCGACGTTTGCCGATGGCATGGCGAAGCCGCAGGCGTGGGAGTGTCCGCCATAGCGAGTGAAAAGACTACTGCTTGCCTCCACGGCTTCTAGCAGGTGAAAGGGACGAATCGAGCGGCCAGAGCCGAAGGCCTCTTCGCCATCGCGCGAAATGACCATGGCGGGACGATGGTAGCGTTCGACGATGCGGGTGGCGGCAATGCCGATCACGCCGCGGTGCCAGCCCTCGCCATCCACTACAATGCAATAGGCCTCGCAGAGCGCGGGATCGCCCGCGATGCGGTCGTCGATCGAGCGTAGAATGCGCCGTTCTTCTTCCTGCCGTTCGGCATTCAGACGATCCAATTTCCCCGCCAGCAGCCGCGCGCGGTCGTGATCTTTCACGCTGAATAGTTCAATCACGTCGCGAGCAACATCCATGCGCCCGGCGGCGTTGATACGCGGAGCAATGCGGAAGGCAACCTCGGTGGAATTAGGCGGACGCTTGGTCGAAATCTGCGCAACTTCGAGCAGCGCCTTCAGTCCCGGATTCACTGTGCGGCGGAGGGCATCAAGCCCGAGGCTGGCGAAGACTCGATTCTCGCCGGTCAGTGGAACAGCGTCGGCAATGGTCGCAATCGCGACAACCTTGATAAAACTCAGCAGCAAACGTGTCTGATCTTTTTCCGCGAGACGGCGCTGCATCAGTCCCTGTGCAACTTTGAAAGCAACGCCCGCGCCACAAAGCTGCTTGTACGGATATTCACATCCCGCCTGATTGGGATTGACCACCGCATGCGCCTTGGGAACACCGTCGGGGCCCGGCAAATGATGGTCGGTAACGATCAGATCGACGCCGAGGCGATGCGCGGTGTCAGCCGGGGCGAAGGCGCGGATGCCCATATCGACGCTAATAATAAGCCGGATCCCCGCAGCCGCCGCGCGTTCGATCACGTCATCGCGCATATCGTAACCCTCGCGAATGCGGTGCGGGACGTGAAAATCGGCCGTGCCCCCGCAAAGTTCAATCGCAGTTTTCAGAATGATGACGGCCATCGTGCCGTCGACGTCATAATCGCCGTAGATCAGGATGGGCTCTTTGCGTTCGATAGCGGCATCGATCCGATCAACCGCGCAGCGCAGTCCGGTCATTTGTTCGGGAAGATGCAGATGAGTTGGCGAGGGATTAAGAAAACGAGCTGCCGATTCAGCATCGCTCAACCCGCGGCGCAGCAGCAGACCTGCGAGCGTGTGAAGAGGACTGGGACTGGCGTCGGACCATCCATTCAATGCGTGAGAAGAAAAGGGCAGGTCGCGGAGACTGGCGGCTAAGGTCTGCACCCGAGCTGAATCGTCCGCGGCCAGTTGCCAGCGTGCGTTCCCTTGCACGACTAGTTCTCGTCGTCCTGATCCGGTTCGTCGATGGGAATGCCCCCGAAATCCTCGGAGACCTCAAGCAGGCGCTGGTAACGGTCGTACCACTCGGTGCTCGACTCGCAGAGAAACATCGACCCCTGATAAGCCCAGCCGAGCTGCAGAAATCCAACCTTGCCCACATGCGTGCGCAGCCAGCGAGCATCTTCGACATCGTCCCCGTCGCTGAACTCAGAGTGCGCTAACCGCTCCACCAACTCGTCGAGTTCCTCGCGCTCCAACTTCCACGAATGCATGGTGAGGAACGGGGCGCCGGCACTCTTTGCCAATTCGACAAAATCCTTCCATCCGTCGGGGTTGTTGCCCATCTCCCACATGACGCACTGCACCTCGTCGTAATCGACGTAGCCGTGGAAACGGCTCATGCCATGGCCTTCGATGAAGGCAATCATGTCATCTTTCAGGATGGTCAAATCTTCTGCAGTGGGTGACATCGAGATTTTCCGCTTACGACAGCATTGTAAGCTGTTTGGAGGGCAAGGTGCCAGCGGGGGATGCCCAAGTGTGGTCCCGGAATTCTGAAGCCACAAATGACGCGAAGGTTAACGCAAAGCTTAAGTCGTCGCGATTCATCTAGAGCTCCTTCGTGCCTTTGTGGTGATTCGCGCAATATCTAATTGGCTAAGGGCACGCAGCGTATGAGTACCGTGTTAGTATTTATGGTTCACAAAGAGAACCCCTGCTGATACAGGACACTCTATCCGCTCATGCTTCTTTCCAAGGAATATGTGGGCTACCTGGCCCGCGAAGTTACCAAGAAACTGATTGCCGGTAAGGCTATCGAAACCACCACCGTGCCCAAAGTGGCGGAGCGCGTGCACGCCGCTCTGCTCGATGAACTCACCCTCGAAGACCGCATCAATGATGAGGTGCGGGTGATCCTTGAAGCCTACTCGGAAGAGATGAATAAAACCGGCGCCAACTACCAGGAGATGTTCCGCAAAGTAAAGAGCGAACTGGTGCGCAAGTACAAGGCGGTGCTGTGAGACTGAGTCGCGACAAAGTGAACGTACTGGCTCGTGCCGTCGCCGACGCGCTCAAGAGCATGGACGAAGTCGATTTCATCGAAGACCCCAACACCATCCGCCAGGAAACGCGCAAGATTCTCGAAGACCTTCTCAATCAGGAAGCGAGAATCGACCAGGCCGCCCGGCTGAAGATTGAAAGCCAGAAGCGCACTATCCTCGAAGGGTCGCAGGAGTGGGACATTCTCTACCGCAAGTATTACAACGAGGAAGTGAAGAAGCTGGGTATGTAACCGCGCTCCGCCTGAACCTTGGTCAGCGCCGATCTTCTCATAGCCGCCCGGTGATCGCCTGAATCGATAACACTACTCCGATGCCCGCCAAACTCAGGTAAATATATTTCATAAAACTATCTCCATGCAGACGATGATTGATGGCTCGGCCCAGAAACACTGCCAGGATCGTCGCTGGCAGTGAGAGCAGATAATAATGCGTTACGGTCGGAACCCACAGTCCAGCCAGCCAATAACCAGCCATGCCAATGATGCTGGCAGGCAGAAAGTATCCCTGCAGAGTTGCACGAAAGTGTTGTGCGGACCAACGCCGCATGGCTCCGTAAACGGCGAGCGGCGGACCATTCATGCCGTAGGCTCCGCCCAGCACTCCGGCACAGAATCCACAAGCTAACAACCAACCCCGGCTGTCGCGCTTTAACTCAAGCGGTGCGCGGCCGATCAAGGAATAAACCGAGAACGTCGCGATTATCACTCCAAGCGCGCCTTTGACCAGTCTATGATGACTGCTGGTTAGTAGCAAAAGACCCAACGGGATTCCAAACAGCGTCGACAGCACCAGCCAGCCGGTGCTACGCAAATGAATTTTTTTCCAATCCTGCACCACCACGATGCCGGCGATCGTAATCGACACCAGCACTGCGAGCGGAGCAGCAACTTCGAGCGGAATAAAGAAAGCCAGCAGCGGAACAGCCACGAGAGCCTCGCCAAACCCGAACGTGGATCGGATCAAAGTAGCGATGAAGACGATGAATAGAATACCTAGGTTGGCAAGCTCGATGGTTGTCTCCGATAAAAGCAAACTTCGTGCGAAATATGGAGAAATAATTCTCTCACGCTCCTGAGACCCCGCCGGAGGAAAGACGTTATGCGCCGCATAAAAAAGGTCCCGCGCATTCCGTGCCGAGCCACGACCCCAAACAATCGGGCTAGGGATGCGCGAAAATTTCGCCAAAGAGTTAAAGTGTGCCTTGAGATCGGCCGATGGTATCTACGGAGCGCCACAAAAGAGCGCCCATCTTAACCCTTGACCTTCTCCAGCAAGCTGATTGCTCTCTTTGCGTTAATAATTCTCATGTTCATCGGGACGCTTTCGATCCGGAACACGGCCCGCGAGGCGGAAGATCGAGGGTGGGTAGTGCACACTCATCTCGTGCTCGAGAAGGTTCAGCAGATTCTAATCGACGTCAGCCAGACGGAAAGCGGGCAGCGTGGCTACATACTGACGGGAGAAGACAGTTACCTGAACCCTTACAGGAATGGTGTAACACAGGCGCAGCAGGACGTCGCGCAACTCCGGGAACTCACCTCTGATAATCCTACACAACAGGAAGCGACCCGGCATCTGGACCAGTTCATCCTGGCGCGGTTTACCGGGCTGGGCGAGCGAATCGAGATTCGGCGTCGAAATGGGTTGACGATAGCGGCCGAAGCGGTCGCAACCGGAGATAACGGCGAAGAACGGACGGACGAGATTCGAATATGCATCAGTCAGATTCAGCAGGCGGAGGAGCGGCTTCTTAGCCTGCGATTGAGCGCTGCGGCGGCCAGCACGCGAAATATAAAGCTCGTGATCATTCTCGGAAACGCTTTGGAAATCCTCTTCCTGTCGATCGCGGGCCTCGCGATTCACCGGGAAACGAGGAGAAGCAACCTGGCGGAACGAGAGTTGCAGCAGGCCAACGAAATCTTGAAGCACCGCACGAACGAGTTGTCGGATGCAAATGGCGAGCTGGAAAGTTTCTCCTATTCGGTAGCGCACGACCTGCGCGCTCCGCTGCGTCAGATCGCGGGATATTCCAGCGTCTTGTTGCAAGACTACGGGCAGCGCCTCGACGCCGAAGCTCGGCGCAGTTTGGATAAAGTTGCAGCCGGTGCCAGGAAGATGGGGCAGCTGTTGGACGATTTGCTGAGCTTCTCCAGGATCGGGCGGCAGGAACTCCTGATGCAGTCCACGCCGTTGGACTCACTGCTGCGGCAGGTGGTCGAGGATCTTGCCCCGGAGTGCTCAGCCCGCAACATCGACTGGCAAATTGGCAAACTGTTCGTCGCGGAATGCGATGCGGGATTGATCAAGCAAGTCTTCGTGAATCTGCTGTCGAATGCGGTGAAGTATAGCGGGAAGCGGGAACACGCGGTGATTCAAGTTGGAGAGACAACGCAGAACAACGAGCATGTCATTTTTGTGCGCGACAATGGGGCAGGCTTCGAGATGCAGTACGTAAATAAGCTCTTCGGAGTTTTTCAACGGTTGCACAAGGCTCGCGACTTTGAAGGGACGGGCGTAGGCCTGGCGATTGTCCAGCGCATCATCGCCAAACACGGCGGGCGAATTTGGGCGGAGGCGAAGCTGGATCAAGGGGCGACGTTCTTCTTTACGCTGGGATCGCCGGAGATTCACCCAGCCCGAGAACCAGAACCTGCTATTCATGGAGAGGTGATACATGCCGCACGCAGTTGAGATTCTTTTGGTGGACGACAGCCCGGAAGACGTGGAGTTGACGATTCGCGCACTACGACGCCACAAGATCGCCAATAACATCGAAGTCGTGGAGGACGGAGCCGAGGCGCTGGACTTCCTTTTTTGTCGCGGCACATACAAGGGGCGGACCTTTCCTCATCCTCCGAAACTTATTCTTCTCGATTTGAAACTTCCGAAAGTCGATGGCCTCGAAGTATTGCGGGCAATGCGTGCCGACGATCGAACCAAGACCATCCCCGTAGTGATTCTCACTTCCTCCAAAGAGCAAAAAGATCTGATCAGGGGTTATAACTTAGGAGTAAACGCTTTTGTTCAAAAGCCGGTTGACTTCGAACAGTTCGGCGAGGCTATCCGGCACATCGGCATGTTTTGGATGCTGGTAAACCAGGCACCTCCTCCGGGAATCGTTGCGGAAGGAAAGGCGCAAGGAGCCTAAGATAAGATTTTGCGGGATGCATGCATAGTGCCGCTGAAATTACGAATGTAGTAACGCGAGCTGCTATAGAAGCCGGATTTGAACTGGCGGGCATCGCTCCTGTGGAGGACTCGCCAGAACTCGAGTATTTTCCCGTCTGGATTGCCGAGGGGCACGCCGGCGAGATGAAGTATCTCGAAGCGCGCGATGAAGAGGGTCGGTTGAAGCGAGCGTCTCTGGCCAACTCTGCTCCGTGGGCGCGAAGCGTGGTGGTGTGCGCTATCAACTACAATACGGCGGAACCGTATTCCATCGACGCGCAAAATCATCCCAGCAAGAATCAACAACGCGGATGGATTTCCCGCTACGCCTGGGGTCAGCGCGACTACCACGATTCCGTGATGCCGCGTCTTCTCCGAGTCGAAGCTGCACTGAGAAGGGCGGTTGCGGCCGACGATCTTGTAACTCGCTGTTATGTCGATACCGGTCCCATTGTCGAGCGCGTGGCCGCGAAGTATGCGGGCATCGGATGGATCGGCAAGAATACTTGCATCATTAATCAAAAGATCGGTTCGTGGATGTTCTTGGGCGTGATCCTGACGTCGCTCGATCTCACGCCGGGCTTGCCAGCGCCGGACCGCTGTGGCACTTGCACGCGCTGCATCGATGCCTGCCCGACCGATGCATTCATCGCACCGTATCAGCTCGATTCCAACCGGTGCATCGCCTATCTCACGATTGAAAAGCGCGGCGCGATTTCCCAGGATAAAGATAAAGATAAAGATAAAAATGAGGATCTTCGCTCCGGGATAGGACGGCATATTTTCGGCTGCGACATTTGTCAGGATGTTTGCCCCTGGAACCGGAAAGCTCCGGCAACTCAGGCAGCCGAATTTCAACCGCGCGAAGAATTAGTGAACCCCGAGCTCGGATGGCTGGCTGATATAGGCGCCGAGGAATTCCGCCGCACCTTCAAGACCTCTCCTCTGCGGCGTGGTAAACGCGCCGGAATACGCCGGAACGCCGTCATCGCCATGGGCAACAGCGGAGACCGCAATTTCATTCCACAACTTAAGACGCTGGCAACGGACGATGACGAAGTAGTGGCTGAAAGCGCGATATGGGCCATTCAAAAACTGGATTCACCAGATTAGCTTTTTCGCAGAACCTCATCTTCCTCGCGTATTTAACCTGGCGTTCATGATCCATACCCTTCAGAAGGCCCAGCAAAATAGGGACATTGGCCTAGATCCGTGTTGCGACTCTGACTTCGGTAACTGGTCCTGCCGGTTACCAGCAACTAAACTACTCAAACGGGGTTCTTATTTAAGGGCTTTTCCGCAGGGAGCAGTATGCGTAGTCTAGTTCAAACGCGGCGCTTGATCGGACTATCGTTCATGATGGTCGTGCTCTCGGCAGGCATGGCATACGCCTCGGCCACGCTTTTGCTCGAGGAGCCTTACGGCAAGTTGGGATTCTTCACGGCCACGGGACACGCTGCCGTTTATCTCTCCGGAGTGTGCGCGAAAACTCCGACCGTACTTCGCCCTTGCGCGCCGGGAGAACTTGGCACGGTAATTAGCCGTTACGATGGAATCGGTCATTACGATTGGGTGGCAATTCCGCTGATTCCTTACCTGTACGCGGTCGATCAGACCGAAGACATTCCCCTATTCGTAGATCCGAAGATTGTCAGCTTTCTGCGCGATCAGTATCGTCGCAACCATCTGGAGACGGTAGCGCCGGATTCGGCGGACGGCGCAACTCCAGGTGGAAACTGGTACGAACTGGTAGGCTCCGCCTATGACCGGGCGGCGTACGCGTTCGAAATCGAAACCTCTGCGGCGCAAGACCAGGCTTTTATCCTGGCCTATAATGCGGGGCCAAACCGTTCTCACTTCCGTACCGTCTCTCGCAACTGCGCCGATTTTGCGAAGGACGTGATCAATTTCTACTACCCGAAGGCTCTCCACCGCAGCATAATCGCCGATGTTGGAATCGCCACTCCCAAGCAGATGGCGAAGAGGATGGTGAAGTTAAGCGAGCGCCATCCTCAACTCGCGTTTTCGCGTTATGTCATTCCGCAGGTTCCAGGCAGCGGTGCGCGCAGCACCGCGGTACACGGAGTGGTCGAGTCGTTTTTCAAATCAAAAAAATATATCGTTCCCAGCGCTGTGGCCAGTCCAGTTTTCGCGGGATGCGTGGCCGCTGTGTACATGGGCACAAATGCTGATCGCTTCGATCCGGCGAAAAGAGCGATGGTTTTTAAGGCTGACCGAGAGCTCGAACCGCCGGTGGACGCGGAGGATCGGCGATCTTACCAAGTCGAACTCAACCATCTGATTGCTGCCGACGTTGCTGAAGCTCCTGGCATCCACGTCGAGAAAACTCTGGTACGGATGATAAGCACTGCCGCGCCCGGTTTCGATTCCGAGGGGCGTCCAGTTCTGCGCATGCGTATCGGAGACGATGCGGTAACCGTGGGCGTCGCGCAGAGCAACCTCTTTGTGACGCAATCTTCCGGACGACTAGCCCAGCAGATTATCGAGGCCAGGCTGCGGGAGGAACTGCGAGGCGGAAAGCCGCCTAGAGTTTCGGAAAGCGACGTGGAACAGGACTGGTCGCTGCTGGAAAAAGCCAGAAATGTTCCCGATGACGAAGTTGCCTCAAGGTCTGCTAGACAATCGCCCGCGGGTGCGCACCGCATCGGCAATCGCCCCTAGTAGATCAGGCCTAGTCAGAAAAGTCACAGCTTCTCGAAGCCGTCCTATTGGTCCTGTTGAGGCTGCGGTTGGTGCGGAGCTGGCATCACCGGCGACCCGCCTGGCTGGTTGGCCTGTTGTTGCTGCATCAACATTTGACGCTGTTGCATCTCCTGCAACAACTGCTGCGGAGTCTTCACTCCCGGCTGGTCGGGGTTCGCGGCAGGTTGTTCCGCTTCAGCGGCATTCTGGTCCGCACTTTCGTCGACGTTTTCTTCCGCCGCTTCCGCTTCCGAATCCGCCGTCGGATTCGCAGCGGCAGGTGGCGGGGCGCCGTTTGCAGTCTGACCAGGTTGGCCTGCTGGCTTGTCCGGTGTTTTGGCTACCAAAACCACCCGCACCAGTGCATTGGCATCTTCCGGAGATCCCAGCAAAATGTAATTGAAGCGCGATCCATTCAGCAACTGGGCCATCACTTCCCGCGCGGGCGCAGGCCCCAGACGCGTTACTACGCGCTCGTTGGCTGTTGCCGGAACTTCGATGTCGGCTGAAGTATGCTTGCGCACGCTGCGCAGGATATCGCCCAGCGTCGAATTGGGTGCGTTAATCGTTAGAAGTCCATTCTCGTAGTTGACCTCCGGCGCAACTGCGGGGATTGCATCCAAGGGGACTTGGGGTACAGGACCCTGCGTTCCCGAGGGCAAAGGAGGTGGAAGTGTCTTCTTCTTGCGATGGGTGCGATGAGGAGATGCTGTGGTTTGCGTGTCCGCTCGTCCCGCAATCGGCAGGCATAACACCACCGCGAGCATAAATCCCGTAATCTTTAGTTGGACGCGCATGAGAACTCCTGATTTAGATCGCTTTACCCGGGGGGAATAGCATGGTCTTAACCGCAATTCTAGCATTGCTTCGAGCTTTGCGCTCCCTGGGTCGCCACCTCGCTCGCCACCGATTGCTCTACCCATCAGAACGTATTGACTTTATCTTCTTGCAGGGCGACCTTAAATTAGCGAGTGAGCGGGACCGTGCAAGTTCCTGGATTCGATGAGTAAGCGCGGACCTACAATCTTCCTGAGGAGAAAATAGAGTGGCTGACGCTGAAGAGCCTCAAAAGTGTTATTTCACACGAAAGATGGTTCCTATGATTCGGACCAGTTTAGTTCTTGCGCCCGTGGCGCTGGCGCTCATGTGCTGCGCGCGCCCTGCCCTCGCTGAAACCTGCACCACGGCGAGCGATATGGAGCCAGCCACGCGCAGCGCTCTGGTTTCTGCCGGTCAGCACTTCTTCGATCTCTTAGCCAAGGGCGATGCAGCTTCGCTTCGCCTGGCGGCGATTCCCAGTCTTGCCTCGGATTTTTCAGCCATAGAGGCAACTGTGAAGGACAATCAATCCGCCTTGGCCGGTTCGAAAGGCACGCCTCGACCACCTTTCCTGCTCGAGGCCGAGGGCGTAGCTCCTATCGCCCGCGCGGAATTCTACTGCGGTGTTTTTGGCCGGAACGGCCAGACCACCAATAGCGCCGCCTTCTATCTCAATAATTTACCTCCGGGAAAATATGCCGTCGTTATTCTCGACGCTGCGTCATCGAAGGGACCGTACTACGTCTCCTTCATTCTGCAGCAGCTTGGGACTGACTGGAAGTTGGGAGGCCTCTACGTAAAGCCCTCGCAAGTCGGAGGACACGATAGCGACTGGTTCACCACTCGAGCCCGCGAGTTCAAGGCGAAGGGACAAACCCACAATGCCTGGCTTTACTACGTGGAAGCACGTTCTTTAATTTCGCCGCTGCCGTTTATGAGTACGCTGGTCACTGATAAGCTTTACGACGAGTCGCAGAAAGCTCAGGCCGCCGACCTGCCCGGGGATGGCAAGACTGTAGATCTCGCCTCCGGCACCACGACCTACAAGCTGCTCGATCTTTTTCCTCAAGTTGTGAACAACGAACTGGATCTGATTGTCCGCTACCAGGTGCCTGATGTTTCCAATACGAATCAGGCCTACCAAGGCAACATGGCTGTGATGAAGGGACTGGTAACGAAATATCCAGAACTGCGCGACGCATTTACCTCGGTTGTGGCACGCGCGGTCGACCCCAGCGGTCGCGATTACGGAACGATGCTGCCGATGAAGGACATCAAGTAGGAGAAGCCGTTCGTCAGTTCTCAGTTCTCAGTTGCATAGCTTCTTCCATCAGGCATTCTCTTGGATCTTTATCGTCGCGCAGACCTAGGAAGACTGGTGCCCGAAGTTTAGGGCCGCTGCCGCCGCTGGTACCCTCAGTCCATTCTGTGTATTCGATCTCGGCCATAAGCTCGGGTTTTACCCAAAAGACTTTTCGCAGAGCTTCCACCTCGCCGTAAAACGGCTTCTGCTTGATTTCGCGTTTCTGCAGCATTTTCCAGATTTCGCTTAGAGATTTCTGATTGAACCCGCTGCCCGCCTGTCCCACATGAATCAGCCTGCCTTGCTTATCGTATAGCCCGAGCACGATCGATCCGAAGTGTGCACGGCTGCCTTCGGGTTCGGTATATCCGCCAATTACGCACTCGATCCGGTGCCGAATCTTAACCTTCAGCCAGTCACTGCTGCGGCGCTCCTGATACGGACACTCGCGCTTTTTGGCTAGAATTCCTTCCAGGCCTTTTTCTTTGGCGAGGTCGAACAATGCCTTTCCTTCTCGCTCGTAATGATCGGAGTAGCGCAGCGAATCGCCGGTGACCAGAATTGAAAACAGTTTCTTTTTCCGTTCTTCCAGCGAAACCTTGCGCCAATCGTAGCCATCGAGATAAAGCAGATCGAACGCATAGTAAAGTACTGGCACGTCGGCATTGCTCGCCCCGCGCCGGCCTCCCGGACGAAATCCGGTCCGCTGCTGCATCAAAGTGAACGACGGCCTTCCCTGCTCATCGAGAGCGACAACTTCTCCATCCAGAATTGCGCTTTTCGCTTTGACGGACTTCGGCAAATCTCTCAGCTCGGGATAGCGCTGCGTGAGTTCGTTCTGATTCCGCGAGACCAGCCGCACCTTGCCATTTTCGATGAAAGCAACCGCGCGGTAGCCATCCCATTTGATTTCAAACAGCCAATCCACTCCGTCAAACGGCTCGGCAATCGAAGTAGCCAGCATGGGATAGATTTCGGTCGGCATGGGACGCTTGAGAGGAGTGGAAGAAGAAGCTCTTACCACAGAGGGCACGGGGTAAATCTTTGAAGCCGGATCATCTTTTTTCTTTACCCTGTGCTCCTCCGTGTCCCCTGTGTTTAATTCTTTTGTTTTTTTTTTGCCGTTGTCTTCTTCGCGGAATTCTTCTTATCCAATTTCGCAACCGCGTCAGCCAGCCAGGCTGCTTTCAACTTGCCGCGTCCTCCAGATGGCCGGCTCTTCCATTCTCTCGATCCCGAATCTCCGGCGATCTCAGCCAGGCTGCGCTTGCTCAACACGGACTCGTCGTACTCATCAATGTCGTAGCCCTCGACGGCGTAATCGTCGTGCTTCTTGATCAGCAACCATTCGTTGCCCTTACTCCCAGGACGACGCCCCTTCATCTTCACCAGCGCAAAATCACCCTTCAATTTTTTTCCATTCAGGCGAAATTTCAAATCGCCTTTGGCCAGCATGGCAGCGGCTTCCGATTCGGTCCCGGGAACATATTTTCCTTCCACTGGAACTGGAGAGAGTGGCTGCCACGTGCCCACATCCCAAACCATCACCGTTCCCGCCCCGTAATTGTTTTCTGGAATGATGCCCTCAAAATCGAAATACGAAACTGGATGATCCTCGACCTGCATGGCCAACCGCTTGTCCGCGGGGTCAAGCGACGGCCCCTTGGGCACAGCCCACGATTTCAGCACTCCCTCCATCTCTAGCCGAAAATCATAGTGCAGCCGGGTGGCATCGTGCTTCTGCACAACGAACCGGTGGCCAGCCTTGCTCTCCACCTTTGCCGGAGGCTCCGGCGTTTGCTCAAATTTCCGCTTCCGCTTGTATTCTTCCAGTGCCATAGGAAGTTTATTTAACCACTAAGAACACGAAGTTACACGAAGGAAAATCGGGAGCCGACTTCGTGGAACTTCGTGTCCTTAGTAGTAGTTCATGATAGTAGTAGTTCATGATTTTTGCCTCGACCAGATAGAATCCTTGCACGCATGCAACGCGAATTCCCAGAAGTGCCGCTGGTCGGCGTCGGAGCCATCATCATCGAAAACGCTCGCGTCGTTCTCGTCAAGCGCCTTCATCCTCCGCTGCAAGCCGAGTGGTCGATCCCCGGAGGCGTGCTCGAGGTCGGCGAACTGGTGCGCGACGCCGCCATCCGCGAGGCTCGCGAGGAAACCGGACTCACCGTCGAACCCCGCGAACTCCTCGGCGTATTCGACCGCATTCTGCGCGATCCCGAGCAGCGCGTGCAATACCACTATGTTTTGATTGATTTTCTCTGCCGCCGGGTTGCGGGCGATCTAGCCGCCGCCAGCGACGCTGGGGAAGTCCGGTGGTTCGCGCAGGAACAACTTCCATCGCTAAACCTTGCGCACGACACACTAGAAGTAATTCAAAAAGGATTTGCGTCCATTGCAGGCGTCTGATCGACCCTTACTTCGTTTCCTGCAGCAGCACCACATCCGATTCCGAGTGGCTGCGGAGTATTCCGAGCGTCTTTCCATCCGGCGACCAGTAAATGACTCGATCTTCTCGGAAGTAAATGAGTGATCCGCGAGCCTTAGTTCCCGGTTTGCAATCGCGTCAACTATGACG
>JBAWBG010000425.1:0-1760 GCA_049589695.1 Candidatus Sulfotelmatobacter sp.
CCCATTACGCTGGTGTGCTCGGGTTTGATTTTGTAGATCACGCGCACTTCGCCGGGTTGGCCGTAGGGGTATTTATCGACGCCGAGATATTTCTTGGCCAGTTTGTCGATGCTGGCGTTGGCGCCTTCTTCGGTGATTTCAACTACACGGCCGCGGATTTCCAAATAGCGATAGGGATTTTCGGGATCGATGAGGGCCAAGGCTACGCGGGGATCGCGGCGGACATTCTTATCTTTCTGGCGTCCCTTGGCGGAGTTGAAGATGACATGTTCGCCGTCGTAGTCGACCCAGACGGGTGTGACTTGCGGGCGGCCGTCGGGCATCAGCGTGGCGAGGCTGGCGAAGGCGCGTTTCTGAAATAGGTCGCGATATTTTTCGGGGATAGCTTCGGGCATAAGATCTCCTTGCGGTCGTGCGATGAATGACAGGACATTATAGATGCGGGAAAGCATTTGCCGCTTCTGGCAATCCCCAGTATTCTGGCAGGCTTGATTCAGTGGCCAGTGGTCAGTGGCCAGAGACGAGGACGATTGGCATGAATATTTTATCCCGACAGGAAGGTTGGAATGAGCCTTGGGCGCGGCATTGCGGGAGGGATGTTATGGAGCTAAAGAGTGGTGGTGAGGGAATCAGGCATCCCTCCGGGACACGTTTCGATTCTGCACTTTACCCAGCGCTAAGAGCGCCGGGCTATTATCGGCTGCCTCTCCGGGGCACGAACGGCATGGGTAAGAGCTTTGCCTTTTCCGCGATTGTCATGGCCGGCCTTCTGTTGGCGATTGCGTTTGTCTTTTCAATACCAGCCGGGGCGCAGACGGAGAAATATCCGCAGACGATTGTGTTTATGACGGATTTCGGAGTGGTGGATGATTCGGTGGCGCTTTGCCGGGGGGTGATGTATTCGATCGTGCCGAAGGTGCGCATCGTGGACCTGACGCACGAAGTGACGCCATTTTCGATTGTTGATGGTGCGCGGTTTTTGTACGGAGCGACGCCCTATTTTCCGGCGGGAACGGTTTTTGTGGTTGTGATCGATCCGACAGTGGGTAGCACGCGCAAGGCGATCGTGGCCAAGTCGAAGCGCGGGCAATATTTTGTGTTGCCGGATAACGGGCTGCTCACGCTGGTGGAGCAACGGGACGGGATCGAAGGTGTGCATGAGATTACGAATCCGGATTGGATGATTGGCACGAAAATGTCTTCGACATTTCATGGACGCGACATTTTTTCTCCGGCGGGTGCCCACGTGGCGCGGGGAGACGACTGGACGAAGGCGGGGCCGGAGATGACGGTGGCTTCGCTGGTGCGGCTGGAGTTGAAGGCGGCACGGGTGGACGCGAGTGGAGCGTCGGCAGAGGTGATTGCCACGGATGGTCCGTTTGGCAATCTGGTGACGAATCTCAATGCGGAGGATTTTCTGAAACTCGGCTACCAGCGCGGCCAGGAAGTTCCGGTGAGGATCGGCGATAAAGAGATGAAGATCAAGTTCGTGCGTACGTTCAGCGATGTCGCGCTGGGACAGCCTCTTTTATATGTCGATTCGCGAGGGCGTTTTGCGATGGCGGTGAATCAGGGGAGTTTTGCCGCGGTATATGAAGTGAAGCCGCCGGTGGAGTTGTGGATTGCACGGGCGAAATGAAGCTTGTGCCGAGGCTTGTGCCGATCGTAGAGATTCCTCGCGCCAAAAGCAGGCGCTCGGAATGACAACGCGTGAGGGGGTGTGCGCTACTTGAGATCTTCCTCGATGCGCGGAAGGATTG
>JBAWBG010000426.1:0-2640 GCA_049589695.1 Candidatus Sulfotelmatobacter sp.
CCGGAGACGGATAAAGTTGTGCGGAGCGATACCGGCGGCAATGTTGAAATCACTTTTCCGATGAACAGTAACGACATCGTTCTTGTAAAGCTGGTGCGCAGCGAGAAAGGCAAATGAGTAATGTTCTGCATGTCACTTCCTAAAGACAAAAAAGAACGCAAGGCAAGCAACTTCGAAAGGCCGGTCCAGTTTCTCGCTCTTCTGTTTCTTAGTCTGGGTCTATCAAGCCTCCCAGCGAGCGCACAGGCCACTTCGGCTCATCCGACGTGGCCGGGTCCGGGGCAGCTTTTTGTGGGCACATGTTATCAACCCGTTGACCGCTCTCCGGATCAAATCAACCAGGATATCGCCATTATGAAGCACGCCGGCTTCAACGTCGTGCGGATGGGCGACCTGTCGTTGGATTCCTTCGAGCCATCGCAGGGTAAGTTAACCTTTGAATGGTTCGACAGCATCATGGACAAGATGCATGCCGCCGGAATCCAAGTAATTCTGGACATTCCCGGTTTGCCCGCGCCCATCTGGCTGCATCGCGCGTACCCGGGCGTTGATATCGTCGCGCAAGATGGCACACGTCGTCCTCCTGCCGAGCGTTACATGGACAACATCAGCGACCCAGACTACATTCGCGAAGCGGGGATCATGGCTGACGCGCTGATGAAGCGCTATGCGCATCATCCCGCGGTGATCGCGGTCGGCTATGACAACGAAATCGGAAACGGCTTCATGTCGTATTCAGAAGCCGACCGGCAGCGCTTCATCACGTGGCTCATGCAGAAGTACGGAACCATTGACGCACTGAACAAGGCGTGGGCAACGCAGAGATGGTCGCGCCGGCTGAACAACTTTGAAGATGTCGATCTCCCGCTCGCAAATGGCCCCGGACCATCGGAGCGTTACCTGGACTTGCATCGCTATTGGTCGGATGTAACGGTGGCTCGCCTGAAAGAACTGGACGCGATTCGTCAGAGGAATATGCCGGAGACTCCATCAATTTCGAATCTCTGGGATACAGCATCGCGGCGCGGCTTTGACTATCTCTCTACGTACAAGGCTTACGTCTCATACGGAGCTGAAGGATTCTACCCGGGTGATCCGATCAGTGGTTTTTTTGGCGCGCTGATGACCAAAGGCGCACTATCGACTCCGATATGGTTCAACGAGTTCGCTGCAGGCGGTGGCGGATTTTACGGAACACCGGGCCGCAGCCGCATGTATGCATACCTTGGACTCATGATGGGAGCTCAGGGGATTCTCGCCTGGACCTTTAACAGCCATCGGGGAGGCGAGGAGCAAGCGCTCTTCGGACTCGTGGATCACGACGGAACTCCTTCGTGGAAAGTGGATGAGTTCGCGCGCATTGCAACGGAATTCAAGCAGCTTGCTAAGTACGGATTTCCCCGCTATACGCATCCTGAAGTAGCCATTGCCTATTCATTCGATTCCTTCATCGACTCCCATCCCAATGGCCCTTCCAATACAACGATGCAATACTTCAAGCCTCCCTATACCGAGCAAGTGCAAGGCGCTTTTGAACCGTTCTTTCGCGCCAATCTCGACACGGCCATCATCAACATCGGGCACGAGAGCCTTTCACCATACAAACTGGTCGTAGTGCCAGCCGATTACGTGATGGATGAGGCGAGCGCCTCAGCGCTCCGGGAATACGTGAGCAACGGCGGCACAGTGCTGATGACGGCACTCTCAGCCAAAGTGGATGAGCACGGGCAATGGTTTGACACTCCGCTGCCTAGCCGATTGAGCGACGTGTTTGGACTGAAGACCAACGCGTTCTATGATTCGCCGGCCTTGATATTCGAGCTGGATGGCAAATCGATGGAGACCAACGCACATCGCTACGAGGTCCTCGAACCCGCGACCGCGACGGTGCTTGCTCGCTTCGTAAATGTCCCGGATCATAGCCCGGCAATCACGATCAACAAATTTGGTAAAGGAAATGCCCTCTATCTCGCGACTGAGTCCAACCCTTCCACGATCGGTCCCGTCCTCGCTCGACTTCTTGAGCTTGCAGGTATCCAGCCGGGGCCTTCCACTCCAGAAGGCGTTTATGCCCGCGTAGTAGAGGGTCGCTTTCTGTTTGTAAACACGACCGGAGAAAGGAAGACCGTAGCCCTAGAGGGCAGCAGACGAGGCATATTGACCAATCACCTTTATGAAGGATCGGCGGTCTTGGGTGCCCTTGAAGTGGATTTAGTCCGGTGAAGAGCGCGGACCGAAGGCTTTGCGTGTAGCCGGTTCAGCATCGATAACAACTGAAGGCAATTGCATACTCGGTTACGACGGTGGAGCAACTGAACCGCTGAACAACATTGACCACACGGCAGCTAAACGACGCGAAATGAATCCTTTGGTGCCCGGAGGGGGACTCGAACCCCCACTCGATTTCTCGATGCGAATTCTAAGTCCTATTTTACGGGTCAGAGCATAGCCTTGCACTCTCTAGCACCACAGCGAATAACGATAGCAGAATGAATGATTTGGATTCGATATCCACATTGCACAAGATCTCACAACAAGGAACCAAAACACGGTACAAAGTGGCACCAAAAGCGGCACCAGATTCTAAGGTCGAGCCGAGAGCAGCGAGATCTAGGCGGCAGGCATGCAACGTAGTTGTGC
>JBAWBG010000427.1:0-45310 GCA_049589695.1 Candidatus Sulfotelmatobacter sp.
GCGCAGGTTCGCGCCTCGCATCGAGCTTACGAAGTTTCAGCGACCGTGGCCACCGCCACCGAAGCCGCCTCCTCCACCGTGAGAGCCCCCACCAGCAAAGCCACCGCCGTGGAACCCTCCGCCATGGAACCCTCCTCCGCCGAAGCTTCCTCCGCGAGCCATCACCGCCCCGGAGTGAAATGCTCCGCGGTCCGCTCCCGCTCCGGTATAGACACCGTGAGAGTAAGCGCTACTGGTTGCGTAGTGCGGTCCCGGTCCCCAGGAATGAACATTGGCCGCGTTGAACGTGTGGTAGAAATGGCCGCCGTAGAACGGCGCACGATATACAAATCCCGGAGAGTAGAATCCCCAGCCGAAAGGACTGTAGAAGATTCCATTCCAAGGCATGAAGGTATAGGCTCCAAACCACGGATCCCAATCCCATCCGCCCCAGCCCCAGCCCGGACCCCAGAAGCCAGCGCCCCAATAAGGGCCCCAGCCGTCAGCGGCTACGATGCGCGCCGCATCGACGTTGGCTTCCGCTTCGTAGTCCGATCGCAGACTGCTCCAGCGATAGAGATCATCGCCGTTCATGGCTTTCTTATCGAACTTTTCGGTTTTCTCCGGAGCGTTCGCGGCTACGGCAAGCTCGTGTCCGGACTTCAATTTGATCTGCTTGTCGCCATCCTGAACCATGGCCTCGCCGTCGAATACGCGCATTTGATTTTGCTGCAAATCAAAGTCGTAGAGTCCCGGCTTGATGATTCTGGCAGTCGTATTGCCTTCGACGATGCGAAGATCATTTTGCGGATAGATCTGATCGACTTCGACCATGGCGTGGCCTTGCATCACATTTAATTCAGTATTTTCAAGACCTGCAGCCATCAGCTTTACGGAGGTGTTGTCCCCCTCGCGCAAAAACACGCCGGGCATCAGCAGAATTTCCGCTTTCCCCGTATCGGTGTTCGCGTATTGGCCAACTTCCAACGTGGCTTTACCAATTGAATTGTGATCGAGCGGCTGATCCGCGAAAAATGCTTGCCCCTCGACATAATTTAAAGTTCCCGGCACTGCTGAATTTGAGCTCGCATTATTGCTTGCCCATGCGGGCGCAGATAAAAGCGCTGCCAGGAACAAGCTTCCAAATCCCTGTAACAGCTTCATAAAAGTACTTATCCTCCTACCAATCCTTTGCTAGCTCTTTCTTTCTCTTTACTGCATTAGATGAGGCGAGAGGACCCGACGATGCCCGCGCAGCCTTGAACGGCGGCGGCTAGTGCTGGCTGAAATCCACCAGCCCGGTTGAATTTAACCAGTTGGTTAGATATCTGTAGATGGCGCGGAATCGCGCTGTAGGATGGTGCGCTCCTGGGAGATGAAGTAGGCCACTTTGTTAAGGTCGATGAAGTTGGCTTCATCGTCGGTGGAGGCTTTCCATTCTGGCGATTTTCGCGCCGCAAGCAAAGCGTTCAGATTATCAAACCAGAGTTCCGCCATCCCGTCGAAATCGGGTGGCCGGCCGTCACCTAGAATTGGAATGCGGTGGCTCTGCGTCAGGCCGCGAAGATGCGGAATGCGAGCGCCAATCGGCCCGTGAATATTCTCCCAATAATCAAAGAACTCCTCGTCCGTCAGCCCGGGTTTCTTGGTGATGCAGTAGACAAGCTTGATCATAGAACTCCTGCTGCTCCGTTAGGTCCCAGAAGCATTCCCGAGCGCCTGGGCCTAGATGTCGGTACGCTGCTCGGGATGCCGCTGCAAATACCAGCATGGAACGTAACCGGCGCGCGGGAAAAGCGAGTTCACGCAGGTTTGCGCTTGCGGCGGATTGAACATGAACACGGTCTTGCCGCTCTTTTGTTTCACGGCGTCGTAACTGGTGACAGTGACTTGTCCGAAGCCTTTATTCGCAGCCATTCGATAGCGGAAAACGGCATAGTCCAGGACATAGGCGGTCAGCAAAACCCCCACCAACGACAACACTGCAAACAGCAGCAATCGCAGCAGAAACCGCTGAATTCGAGCGCTCAGCATGGGACCCACGGCGTACAATTATATGCGCCCGGGCGCGTTTGGCCCGGCGGTTGGCGCCACCCTTCTAATGTTTCCATGGCGGCAAAACGACGCTCTCGTTGACAACTCGATGCTTCGACAGGCAAACTACCGCATTCGCTGCATGCGGCCTGCGGCGAGCCCTAACAGGCAACTCAAAGAACAGGTACGGGTCTAAGACGTCTCTATCATCATGGAGCAACAGGTCTCCTATACGCTCGATTCCACTTTGGAAACAGTGGACCATGCGGAAGAAAGCGCCACCCGCATTGCCACGGAATTGGGCTTTGGGGAAGACGAAGTAATGCAAATTTCCATGGCGGTGCGCGAGGGTGCGGTTAACGCCGTCCTTCACGGCAACAAATACGCACCCGATAAGAAAGTAATCCTGGCCTTCGAGCGAACTGCCGACGACCTGGTTATCACAATTCGCGACCAGGGCAAAGGTATTGACTTGAAGGGAATTCCGAATCCGCTCGCTCCGGAAAATCTGCTTAAGACCTCAGGCCGCGGAATTTTTCTCATGCGCTCTTTTATGGACGTGGTGGAAATCCGCCCGTCCCAGACAGGTACAGAAGTGAAATTGATCAAGCACGTCCACGGAAAATCCGTGGGCAAGAAGGAGGGGTCTCAGTGAGCATGAAACTTAGCACTCGGCAGGTTGACGGGGTCACCATTGTGGACTGCAGTGGACGAATCACTCTGGGCGAGGGCAGCGTTACCTTGCGCGACACCGTACGCGATCTGCTTTCCAAAGGCAACAAGAAGATTATCTTGAACCTTGCCGAAGTAAATTACATCGACAGCTCCGGCATCGGCGAACTGGTGAGTGCCTTCACCACAACCAAGAACCAGGGCGGCGAACTCAAACTGCTGCACCTCACCAAGAAAGTTCACGACCTGCTGCAGATCACCAAGCTTTACACGGTTTTCGATGTCAAGGACGACGAAGCCGCTGCAGTCAAGGGATTCAAATAGCACTCTCTGCCCGTTACAAATGGTTTGGGAAGGGCACGGCTTCAGCCGTGCCACCCAGCGCCTGAGCTTCCAGTTCCAGCATGAAGCCTTCCGCGGTTTTCGATTGTGCCGTTTCATTCCGGGAAACCGCATGTTTTTTTCTCGCTGCCTGTCCCGCCTGTTCGAACTTCGCTCGTAGAATTCTGATATGCGAAGGCCGGTTCTGTCGGAGTTGGAAATAGCCATCCTGCTGATGGTTTCAGTTGAGGCGCGCGGCCGTAGGGACGGGCGAAGCCGCTTTCTTTGCAGCGGCTCTCTCTGCATATGTCTCGCGGCACTTGCTATCCTGTTTTCGCCACCCCTTCTCGCAGCGTCCGACTGCCTTTCCATTGGCCAAGCCGCCCAGCACGTCGGAGAGACGAAATGTATCACTGGAAAAGTTTTACATGTGAAGGCTGGAGCGAAGGGAACTCACTTCATCGGGTTCTGCGAAGAACGAGCGGCCTGCCCGTTTTCGGTCGTCGTATTCGGATCTGACCTTAAAGATGTGGGAGATGTCCGCCGTCTCGAAGGACACGTCATCGAAATCCACGGTCCGGTTAAGCTTTACGATGGACGTGCCGAGATCATCCTGAAGCGTGTTAGCCAAGTCACTGGCGGCTCGACTCTGATTCCGCCCATGCCCAAAAACTACGACGTAGAAAAGCAAGGACACTACAGCGCCGGCCGCATGCGTCCCACCAAAAAGCCCGCTAAAACCTACGGCACGCCGGCAACTACCGTGACCTACGGCAACGAGGCCGATGTGAGCGGCGAGCCACCGCAATGAGCAGAGATTGGGTTAGCGGGCCGCCCCATATCTCCCAGCACGGGCCACTGATTCGATTAGCGTGAAGGCTTGATCAACCGGGTTAGTCTTGGTTTGAGCCCTAACCATCCTTAGACAAATCTAAACGTCCGTCTTGATCGAGTAATGAGTGACGACAAGAGCCGCCCGCGGAGGGGGCGGCTCTTGCAGTTGGCCAGACCTAACACCTACCTTGGAAATTGCTATACCGCATGCCACCTTCGACTCAGCGTGCTATGGGCAAGTAGTAATGCCTGTTGGTACCTGAAAGGCGTAGGTATGGTATTCCGTGTCCTCGTACATGTTGACGTTCTCCTCGCAGTCGGTATCCGATGTTTTAAAAGTGACGGACATGGAGTTCCCTTCGCTGGTTGAATTTCCAGTGCTCTGGCTGTCCGTCCACGTCCACGTGTCGGCCGTCTTCAGGTCAGCAAAAATAGGGCCGCCCCCGAAGCTGATGCCGACGCTATGACTCGTGCTTCCACCAATTGTTTCAGTCTTGGTAGTCGCGTCCGACTGCGTAAAAGTGATTCCTGCGCTACCGCTTAGCGTTTCAAAGGTCGTTGTAGTGCTTCCCTTTTCGATTGGAACAATTACGTAGCGGCAATTGGCGGTGACCACGACTGGGTTTCCTCCGCAAACGCTGGCGCCGGAAACGTCTAATTCCAGTGGGCTCTCTGTACCGGCGTAGGGACTTGCAGTATAAGTGGTACCGTTATAATTCAGAAGCGGGTCCGTCTGCAGGATGGCAACAAAATCGCTGGGGGCGCATCCGCATTGATTCGCCTGCGTGCATGCGACGGGTGTTGATGGATTGGCGCTGGCAAGCTGGTCTTTATAGAGTGTGTTGTTCTTGCAGATTGCGCCCAGGCCGGGCATATAAGAATTCTTACCGTTCTCGCCGGCAATTGCCTGCGGTACGAGATACGCCACGGGGACAGTAGTAACACCCTTGACACCCGCCGGGGTCGCCTCCATGGTGATCGCTGGGAGCGGGGGGAGTACATCGGCCACTACAGCCGATACGCCGGATGTGACCTGAGAGCCCGTGGTATAGCTGGCTGGACTCCCTCCGTACGATATAACCGTCACTTCCGGATTGAGCCAGATGACGAAACTATCCAGGTTGTGATTGACCGCGTCCGATTTGGTGGGGTTGTAGGTGGTGTTGCTATTGTCGTCGGTTGTGACGGTTGTGGCATCGGTCCAGGTCTGGGTAAATGCGCTGCTGTTATTTGACGTAGTTGTGTAGCCAGTACTCGCACTGCCCGATAAGACATTTGGAATTCCCGAGGTAAAGGTCAATACCTCTGAAAACGAAAAGCTGCTTCCGATGGTTGTCGACGTGCCATCAGTGGTGGAAGTACCAAACCCCTGAGCACTCTGGTTGCCGGGCGGCGAGTAGAGGATGGAGACTACCTTATACAGCGGGCCGAATGTACTTGTGGCAGGCGGCTCGGCGGTGTATGTCACATTGCCGGCGTAGCCGTAGTCTCCAGCTGTGAAGTCTATGATGAACGAGGTGCCGTTCAACACGAGGGGTGCGGGCACCGCGCCGTCCGGCACGCCCTGGGCACATTCGCCGTTCCAGGCGTAGTAGTTCGCAGTGGCTCCCGGGAACGACGTTACAGTGCCGGATGCGGCGGTAAAAGTGAAATTAGTGGTTTCGTAGTCGATGTACGTGTTTGGCGAGATGTTGCAAGCAATACTGTTGCCGGTGTATATCTGCCACGCGAGTCTCCCCCCTCCCACTGCGACACTGGTGCCAGTTTGCGCTGAAGCCACGGTCCCCATGAGAGTGAGCAGGACGACCGCTAGGTATGCACGTTGAATCGTCTTTTTCATCGGATTTTCCTTTTGGGGTACGGAGCTAATAGGAAGGAACTTCAGGCGGGCTGACTTAGCTCTCAGAGAACCTGAAGGAGAGAAGGAAGTGCTCATCTCCGGCGTCGATGTTACTCACGTACCAAGAAATAGCAAGGCAAAATTATTGGCTGTTACAAAATCCGGACACGACGGCTAATGCTCGGGTAAAGAGCGACCAACGAGTGGCGGCAGACCCATTTTGAGCTTGTAAGCAGAATGAGCGACCGTTGTCCAGAAAGGAGGATCAGCTGAAACACGGAGTAAAGATGAGCATGTTACAAAACCCGAACAAGGTCCGTCACCCTCACACCATACCCTTCCTCAACTCTTCCAACGGATACCTCGTTCCTCGCCATATGATTCCATCATTCCACAGGGTAAGAAACATGGAGCGCAGCAACGTGTAGATAAATAGCGCCGTGCTCACCGGATGCAACAGAAAGTAATAAGCCGGAACACCCGACCGCAGGGACATACCCAGATAGATCAAAAACATCGACCCTAAAGCAACCGCGTAGGGCAAACGTTCCCATCCATGTGCCAGCCAAACCCCGAGGAACGGCATGAGATTGAGGAAGGCGAGACCGAAGGCTGAGATAAGCGTGCGCGGCCACTGGAAAGACAATACTGCGAAAAAATTTTTCGTGAGATTGTTCACGACGCCCATTGCGCCATTGGCCCAGCGAATCGAAATCAAATCTCCGCCAAAAACATTGCGCTGCGCGAACCCGGCATTTTTCACCACCTTACCCAGCTTCATGTCATCCAGCACTTCCATGCGCAATCTTTCATAGGTGCCGATTGATTCGTACACGCTGCGCCGAATCAAATTGAAAGCACCCACGCCCATGTGGTCGCGCGATTTCGGATCCGCTACCTTCCATGGACGGTGGCCGAAGACGAACATGGTTTGAAAAAAAGCGATCATCATGTATTCGCCGGGAGTCTTCATGATCATCTGTGGAAACAGTACGACGTGGTCCGCCTGCTCAGCCTCGGCATAGGCCAGCGCTCGCCGCACAGAATCCGGCTTGAACAATACATCGGCATCGGTGAACAGCAGCCAGTCGCCCGTGGCTTCATTGGTAGCAGTCCACATGGCGTGCGCCTTTCCCAACCATCCCGCAGGTAATTCCTGATGCTGAATGACGCGAATACGGCCCTGAGCGCCGGTACGTGCAGCCATCTTTTCCATGATCTCGCCGGTACGATCTGTCGATCGATCGTTGACCGCAATCACTTCATAATTGTCGTAATCGAGTTCAAGTAAGAGGGCGAGAGTTTGCTCGATGTCGTCTTCTTCGTTCCGGGCCGGCACGATGATTGAGACCCGCGGATTGCCCGAAGGGGCAACGGGGTTACGGTTCCATTGCGGCTGAGAAACGTTGGCAACACTGGGCATGCCAAGGGCGGCATCTACGATGCGCGAAAACCAGGCCAGGGCGAGGATGGTCCCGGCAATCCAGTGAAAATAATGCATTCCGCTCAGGTATTCCTCGTCCGCGCGCCACTGTTTTGAACGGGCGCAAATTTCATCCCGTAGAACAGTATGGCAGAGGAGGCGACCATCGCGACCACCGGCAACACGAACGCTGCCTGCAGGGAGCGTTTATCGGCCACATAACCCATGAGAGTTGGCGAAGGCACATCGCCGAGCAAATGAAAGATGAAGATGTTTACCGCCAGAGCGGTGGCGCGAATGTGCGCTCCCACCGAGTTAATCACCGCGGCATTCAGCGGCGAAGTGTTGAGCAATAGGAAGAAAGCCGCTACAGCGATCGCGGGCAGCATCACCGGACCTCGCGTGAAAAGCGCCACGATCATGAACGGCACGCCCAGCGCCATGCTTGCCGCAGAGACAAAGTAATAAGCGCCCTTCATGCGAGGCAAAAGATAATCGCCGAGCCAACCTCCGGCGAGTGAAGCTAGAATTCCATCGATCACGATCACGATGCCGAACATGAAGTTCGCCGACTCCAGAGAGTATCCGCGGGCACGCGACAAAAATGTGGGCATCCACACCTGGATGCCGCCCAAGGCAAAGGTCATCATCGCCATGCCGAGGGTCGACGTCCAGAACGCAGGGTTTCGTGCCAGCCCAACTAAAGTTCCCCGCTCTGGAGTTTCTTTCTCCGTGTCGAATTGTCCGCGCTCCGGCTCTCGCAAAAACAAAACAGCCAGAGCCAACAGAAATCCCGGCGCGGCGGCAACGTAAAAAGGAAATCTCCATCCATGATGCGCTCCTAGCTTGCCGCCCAACAGATATCCAGCCGCCGTGCCTACGGGAATCGCCAGATAGAACACGCCGAGGATGCGGCCCCGTTTTTCTTCCGGAAACAAATCGGCGACGAACGTGGGAGCAATCGTCACAAAAGTTGCCTCGCCGACCCCAACCAGGGTGTGACGTATCAACAATTCGGTGTAGGTGTGCGTAACCGCGGTGAGCAGCGTGAGCCCGCTCCAGAAGATTGCCCCGCCGACAATGATTTTCTTGCGGGAATAGCGGTCGGCGAGCGGCCCGACGAAAGGCGCTGCGACCATGTAGAAGAGTAGAAATGCGCTGGTAAGATAGCCGACCTGCGTGTTGCTCAGACTAAATTCGCTCTGCACCAGCGGCTGTACCGCGAACAGCACCGAGCGGTCGACATAGTTCAACAAATTCAGCGCCGTCAGCAGAACCAAGGCGGTACGCGGATGGAGTTTTGCCGAAGTCACAGGGTCGAGCGAATATAGCACGACAGATTGCAGGCTGACTCTTCAGTAGTAACGATTGACATTAATAACGACCATCGTTACTATACAAAAGTGATACGGAGTTTTGCTAACCGGCGCACAGAGGAAATCTGGAAAACCGGCAAGACATCTGGTTCTCCTCCAGCCAGCGTCACCAAGCGGAAACTCGCGATACTCGACAGTGCGACGACATTAGAGGACCTGAAATCCCCGCCTGGGAACCGCCTGGAGAAACTGCGCGGCAACCGTCATGGTCAGTACAGTATCCGCATCAACGATCAGTACCGAATCTGTTTCATGTGGCGTGAACGCGACGCCTTCGAGGTCGACATCTCCGATTATCATTAACAGTTGAAACGTCAAACTAAGTATGCAAGAGGTGTTTAAATGGGACACGACAACATTCCAAGAAAAGGGCCGCCGCGCTGGAAGGTTCACCCCGGCGAGATCCTGCGCGAAGAGTTTCTCAAACCTTTAGGCATGTCCGCGTATGAGCTAGCCCAGCGGCTCCACGTTCCCGTGCCTCGCATTAACGATATCGTGCTGGAGCGCCGCGGTATCAGTGCCGATACTGCGGTTCGCCTGTCTCGTTTCTTTGGGACGACGGAGCAGTTCTGGCTGAACTTGCAGGGCGCATACGAGATCAACCGTGTCATGGCCGAGCGATCGGCTGAGATTGAACGCATCCAGCCTCGGGCGGCGGCCGCATCTCACTGACGGGTAGAGCAGGTTAGAGCCTCAAGCCTTTGTGCGCTTTTTCCCCCGCGGCCACCTCGCCACTACCGTCGTCGAAATGCCTCCGCGCGGGCGGAAGTCGCCCTTTACCTCGGCCCACACCGGCTTCGCCCACCGCACTACATCTTTTAGCACCTGGTTGACCACGTTCTCCTGGAAAATTCCCAGGTTGCGGTAGGACTGCAAATATTCTTTGAACGATTTCAGTTCGAGGCAATCTTTGTGGGGCTGATAGCGTAACGTAATCACGCCGAAATCCGGCAGTCCCGTCTTCGGACACACAGAAGTGAACTCCGGATCATCGATCACGATTTCGTATCCCGGAAACTGATTCGGCCAAGTTTCGATCTCTGGAAATTTGGCGTTGAGCCCTGACTCGGCGTGCTCGGGCGTGTAGCGGCGCGATTTATGCATAAAACTATTGTAGCGGCTAGCTCACGCGTTTCGGCGAAGGCTAGGCCCACGACTCCCTCCCCGGCTAGTTTCAAGCATCCGGCAAAGGCCGCCAGCATCTAAGCATGCAACGGCTTGGGAAGGCGCGCGAGTCTTTAGCAGCCGCCGCAGTGGTAAATTAATGCTGGCAATTGTCCCCGCCGCATCCTGAAAGACAACAAGTTGGCCGCAACCAACAATTCGAATGGACGACCCTCCTCGCGCAAGAGCCGCACTTGGATAACAGTGGGCGTGCTCGCGGCACTTGCGGCCATTCCCTTCATCCACCGGCAAACCCCGCTGAGGGTGCGCACCGCCACTGTGGAGCGCGGCTCCATCCGCAGCCTGATCTCGACCAACGGCAAAGTCGAACCCATCCAGAATTTCGAAGCCCACTCGCCAGACCCGACTACGGTAAAGCGCCTGCTGGTGAAAGAAGGCGATCACGTCCGCAAAGGTCAGCTGTTGTTGCAACTCGATGATAGCGACCTGCGCAGCCAGGCCGCGCGCGCGCAGGCCCAGATAAAAGCCGCTCAGGCGGATGAGTCGGATCTTACAACCGGCGGTACGCGGGAAGAAGTTCTTACACTCGATGCGCAGCTGATCAAGGCTCGCGGCGCGCTTACCAATGCTCAGCGCAATCTTGACGCCCTTCGCCATTTGCAGCGGCAAGGTTCGGCGTCGCAGGGTGAGGTTCAGCAGGCCGAAGAGGCCGTGCAGCGTGCGCAGGCTGATGCCACCCTGCTGGAACAAAAGCAGAAAGAGCGCTACTCGAAACCGGAAGTTGCAAAGGTTCAGGCTCAAGCTGCGGAAGCGCAGGCGGCTTATGCGGCCGCCGAGGACGCCCTTGCGAAATCCAGCGTGCGCGCCCCCTTTAACGGCATTGTCTATACCCTTCCCGTGAAGCAAGGCGCCTACGTGCAGACCGGAGACTTGCTGTTGCAGGAAGGCGATCTCTCGAAGATGTTAGTACGCAGCTTTGTCGACGAGCCTGAAATCGGACGCCTCGTCACCGGCCAGAAAATTGAGGTCACCTGGGACGCGGTGCCGGGACGCATCTGGAACGGGACGGTCAGCACAGTTCCCTCTACCGTAAAATTACGCGGCGCGCGCAATGTGGGCGAGGTGACATCAACAGTGGATAATCACGATCATCGGCTCTTACCCAATGTCAACGTTGGCGTCACCATCATTACCGCGGAACATAGCGGCGTTCTCACGCTTCCGCGCGAAGCCGTGCGCATGGATGACACCAAGCCTTACGTCTACCAGGTGGTCGATGGCGAGCTGAAACGCCGCGATGTGGAGGTTTCCCTGCAAAACCTCACGCAAGTGGAAATCACGGCCGGACTTCCGGAACATTCCCAGGTAGCTCTCTCCTCTGCCGACACCAAGCCGTTAAGCGACGGCGCCCATGTGAAGGTGGTTCAGTAAGTCATGAAGTATCTCGCTGGAACCGATTTTCATTCCCCGGACATTTTTCCTGAGCAACTTCCTGAACAACAAGGATTCAAGGTCAGGCGCACTTTTTGCCGCACCCTGATCGCGCGTTTGGCTTGCGTTGTCGCGATCCTGGCGCTGCTGGTCGTTCCAGCGGCGGCCGATACGCCACGGGATCTTCTCGATGGCGGCCGTGTGGACCAAGCCATGCAAATTCTCGAACAGCATATCCATAGCGCTCCGACGGCAGAAGCCTATAACCTGCTCTGTCGCGCGGATTTCGAGCTCGACGATTGGGACGCAGGAATTCCCGCTTGCGAAAAAGCCGTCTCGCTTGCGCCGGAGAATGGGCTTTACCACCTCTGGCTTGGTCGCATCTATGGTGAGAAGGCGGATCACTCCGGATTCCTGAAGGCGGCAGGGCTAGCAAAGAAAGTACGCTCCGAGTTTGAGCGCGCGGTCGAGTTCGACCCAAATAATTGGGAGGCGCACACCGATCTCGCCGAGTTTTATCTGGAAGCGCCGGGGATTGTCGGCGGCGGAGAAGACAAAGCTCGCGCGCAAGCCGACCTTCTCGCTTCGACGAATCCCGACATGGCGGACTGGGTAAGAGCTCGCATCGCGCAAAAGAAAAAAGACAATGGGGTTGCGGAAAAGGAATATCGGGCTGCGATCGACGCCAGTCACGGAGGAGCGCGGGCCTGGGTGAATCTTGCCGGCTTCTACCGACACACTGGCCGCATGGATGAGATGGAGCAAGCCCTGCATACCATGGAATCGCGTCCGCTGGATTGGCCCGCCGCACTTATGGATGGAGCCGGTCTCTTACTTCGAACCGGTCGCGATTATCCCTTGGCGATCCGCCTGGTGCGCCGTTATCTTGCCTCAGGTCCGGTTGAGGAATGGCCTGCGTTTAAGGCGCACTTTCTGCTCGGCGAATTACTCGAGAAACAAGGTGAGCGCGACGCAGCTGCTGAACAGTATCGCGCGGCCTTGGCCATGGCGCATACTTTCGCCCCGGCACAAGAGGGGTTACAGCGGGTAGCGCGTTAGAACATGCTGGTGTCCCTATCGCAATATCACTTGCCCGAGTCCCCCGGCACATCGAAACCGTAACTTCTCAATACGGTTCGGATTGCGGGGGTCTTCACGAATGCCAGGAATTGCTCTGCGACTCTTTTGTTTTTTGAGGAGCGCAGTATCACGCACGCCTGCTCGATGGGTGGATATTCCCCGGCGGGAACTTCGACGAAACGCCCTTTGTCTTTCATGTTCGGCGATAAAGCAAGAGAGAGAGCCACTATCCCAACATCAGCCGCGTCCGCAACCACGAACGAAGCGGTCTGCGAAATATTTTCCCCCAGCACAATCTTGTCTTTTACTTTGTCGTAAATATTCTCGTGCTTCAGGGCTGCGACGGCGGCCTGCCCATACGGCGCGTGCAGCGGATTTGCGATCGCAATCTTCTTTACCGAGGGATCGAGTAACACCTTTATCCCGGAACTCAAATCGATTTTCGAATCGCTCGGCACCCAAATCACGATCTTGCCTCTCGCGTACTCGGAATAGCTTCCGGGCTCCGTCAGTTCGGCAGCCTCCAGTTTTTTGGGATAGTCGAGGTTCGCCGAAAAGAAGACATCGAACGGCGCTCCATTCTGAATCTGCTGCAGAAAGTTTCCCGATGAACCGTAGGTGGCCCTGACAGTCTTGCCGGTTTCCTTCTGAAATCTGGCGGCAATATCCTGCATGGCGAATTGCAGGTCCGCTGCAGCAGCAACACTTATCTCCTGCGCCACGCAAAGACTTGAAATGAAGCTGATCGCAGCGAACATCAGGGCGAACCGACGGACCTTCATAAGCTTTCTCCTTAGATATACGACATTTATAATGACCGCATGCCAATCTCAGCTAGAAACAAACTGCGCGGAAAAATCGAAGAAATTGAACTCGGCGACATCATGGCTCATGTGGTGGTGCGCGTTGGGGAAAACCTGATCGAGAGCGCGATCACTCGCCGCAGCGCCGACGAACTGAAACTCAAGCACGGCGACACAGTCACTGCCGTAGTGAAAGCAACCGAAGTCATGATCCAGAAAGACTGACGCGGAGTCACTTCACGTCCACAACCCTCAATGCAGTCACTTGCCGAATCCATCGCGCAGGCCTCTTCTCCTCTGGTATGTCGATGCGGTACGGGCCTTTCTTGTCGTTCAGCAGCTTTCCGTCTTTTGAGAAAGCCAGAATAAACTGCTTGTCGCTAAAGGCTGGGTCGATCTCGGGCAGCGCAATCACCACGCGATAGCCATCGGCAGCTTCCACCAACAAGCAGGAAGCCATCCGGGCGCCGCGAAGCGACTCGCCAAATTGAACTCCAGCTTTTTCCACACCGCCTGAAGTGGTACGCCTTCAAACGTTGCCGGCGTGCCATGTATCGAGGTCGAGCCTTTAATGCGCGGCAAGGCCTCGATCTCGGCCCGCGTCAAGATTTTCTGCGCACCGGCTTCAAGCTGGACGGTCAACCGCTGAGCTTGGGTGACTGCGGGCAGCATGGCCGCGATCATGCCTACGCAGAACACGGCGATCAATAAAAGCGGCTTTCTCATGTGACGCGAAGAATCATTACTTCCGTAGCTTTTATCAAAGCCGCCGCAGTCTGCCCGGCTTTTAATTGCATTTCGCGCGCGGAGCGGGCCGTGATGATCGATACAATCTGCTGACCTCCGATCGAGATCGCCACTTCCGCCATCAAGCCGCTAATACGCACCGAATCGATCCGCCCCACCAGTTGATTCCGCCCGCTGACGCGGCGAACCACCAGCTTGCGCTCCTTCTCAGTTCTCCCCCGCGTTCTGAAAAGGAGACGATCCACTTCCCTTTGCGGAATACGGTGATGTCCCCCCGCGGTTTGAA
Organism: Candidatus Sulfotelmatobacter sp.; assembly: GCA_049589695.1. GTDB lineage: Bacteria > Acidobacteriota > Terriglobia > Terriglobales > Acidobacteriaceae > Sulfotelmatobacter. Next base: position 13,952 of record JBAWBG010000427.1, read on the forward strand.
TGCTGCGAATCTTCTTCTTGTAAATCCATTGCTTGATCGTCGGAAAGCTGACTCCAAGCTGCAGAGCCGCCTCGCGGAGCTTCAGCAATTCCTCATTCTTCTGATGGGATTGTCCGTTCCCTGGCATCGGAACGAAATCCTACAAGCAAGCTGCAGCACGGTCAATCGCTGGCCGCCTCTTACCACACACCCACAAAACGTCAATGCATCCACACTGAACCGAATTGTAATTGATAGTTAAACCGTATGTCATATACACTTCATGGTTCTTATCGGGAAAACTATTTATTTTGGAGGCAGGTGTGCGTCAAAGAGCTCTCCTCTTGCTGCTATTCTGGCTTGCGATGGACGCCTTCCCGGCGTGGGCCCAAACGGGAGCGGGCCTTTCCGGCGTGGTGACGGACGAAGCCGGCGCAGCTCTACGCGATGTCGCGGTGACAATCAAGAACGTCGACACAGGTGTAACGCGCACGATCGCAACCGACGGCGCGGGGCACTATCGGGCATCCGGCATGACTCCGGGGCGTTTCGAGATTCGAGCGGCAAGACAAGGCTTCGCCGATGAAACGCGCATGGGAGTCAGCTTGGCGGCGGGCCAGGAAGCCACGGTCGACATTAAGCTGCGGCTGAGGACCCCCGATGCCTGCGCGAGCGGCCACGAGTTCGCCACCACCGATTGCACGCTGACCTGGCACGGCATCACGCTGTACGGTGCGTATGACGTCGGCTTCGGTTGGGTCAGCCACGGTCTACCGGAAAACGGCTATAACTATGAAGGCGAATCTCTGGTGAACCGAAACGGCTATCAACATCGATTCCTCGTCGCACCGAACAACCTGTCGCAGACGGGTTTCGGCATCAGAGGCAAGGAAGAGTTTCGGCCTGGCTGGTCCGTTGTGTTCAACGCTTCCACCGGCATCAATCCGCAGTCCGGCCTGCTCGCCAACGCCCCAGCCACCGACACCATTAACAACGGCCTTCCCAGGAGCAGCTACTCGATAGCCATCGACGGCGCGCGCGCGGGCCAACCCTTCAATGACCAATACTATGGCGGTATATCTTCCACGCACTTCGGCGAGCTGACCTTCGGTCGTCAGCGCTCTCTCGGTACCGATGCGATGCTTCTTTACGATCCAGCTGCCGGCAGCTATGCCTTTTCGTACATCGGGTATAACGGCACGATGGCCGGCGGCGGCGACACCGACGACAGCCGTTGGGACGACGCCGTGAAGTATCGCCTCACTTATGGCCCTGTCCATTTCGGCGCGATGTATAAATTCGCCGATGGTTCTGCCGGCTGCTACTCGCCTGCCACAATCTGGACTGCCGCAACCTGTACTGCGGAGGAGGCGCACAACAACGCCTATGGATTCGACCTTGGCGCAGGCTACGGCAAATTCTCCGCCGACCTCGTCTTCCAACATTACAACCAGGCGATCAGCATATTGAATCCCTTGCTGGGTCCTCAGAGTCCGTCGGCGCCATATCAGTCGACCACCGACAGCATCAATACCAACCCCATCACCGGTGCGGTCAATCTGATCGACACGAACAATACCGTATATGGCATCGTGACCGACAACAACGCAGTTATGTTCGCTGCCAAATATACGTGGGACCGGTTCAAGTTGTTTGCCGGCTACGAATACATCTGGCAGAACAATCCGGCGGACCCGTTAGGCGTTGGCGCCTCGGACCAGGGCGGCTATTTCATGAGCGGGGTCGAAGACAACAATCTTGATTCTGAAAAGTTGCTGCAAATCTGGTGGACCGGCGCGAAGTACGCGATCGACCGCAAAACCGACATAACTTTCTCCTGGTATCAACAGCGGCAGAACGACTTCCGTTATCCGAAGACCTGCAACTCCTCAGTCGGCTTTCGCAGTTCTTGCGCGGGCACCCTCAACGAGGTGTCACTCTACGCAGATCATCACTTTACTAAGCGGTTCGACGGTTTTGCTGGATTTGCTTATTCCTACGTGAGTGGCGGTTTGGCCATCGCTATTCCTCATGGCCCAGGCGTCCCCTATAACTACGACAACAATTTTGCTCCGACAATCGGCGGACGTTTCAGCTTCTGATCGCCTGAAGGCGTCGTCCCGAAAGCCGTTTATTTCGGCGACTGAAGGATATTGCGTGCGCTATACCGCTTAGTACTCGCGAGATCCCTACTACGCCGGAAAAAAGACTCCGTTCGGGATAATGCCCGTGTAGGCGACGACGCGAATTTTCAAGCTGAGCCGCTACCCAGAGAATCTCATTCGAGGATCTCTCGTTCTTGTAGGAAAATATAATGAGAATCCATCATGAGCTCCGTGCGAATGGACAAGTGGCTCTGGGCCACCAGATTTTTCAAGACGCGTTCTTTGGCAACGCGGGCCTGTGAACTCGGAAGAATTCAATCCAACCATCAGCCTGCAAAAGCTTCACGCGAAGTTCGCGTCGGCGATATGTTGCGCATCACCAATGAAGGCGGCGATTTCGAAGTAGAGGTCCTGCTTCTCAGCGACGTACGCGGCCCAGCGTCGATTGCGCAGACGCTCTACCGCGAAACCGACGATAGCCGCGAACTACGCCAGAAAGTAGGCGCCGAGCGCAAAGCGATGAGAGAGTTCGAACAGCTACCCGCGCCGCGGCCGTCAAAGCGTGATCGCCGCAGGATCATCCAATTCCGCGGACGAGCCTGACTTCCAGCCTGCCTCAGAAGCGTATATCGCGGTAAAACACGCAGTTGCTTTCCACGTACCAAGAAATGACGAAGAGAATAAGCATGGCGCTGGCAGACCAGAAGAACACTCGAACGGGAAGTGTGCCCATGAGCCGCATGCCGCCGCAGGCAGACTTCGAAGTCGACTCGCGAAAGACCAATCCGCCGACCAGGGAGACTGCGGCTGCCAGTGCCAGCATTTCTAAAGATTCGTAAATCCTTTGATGCAGGTCGCCAGCTGGAATCAGAAAAGCTGTGTGGAACAACGAGTACAAAGAAAGAATAGTGGAGATTAGGGTGACCGGCCTGGCGATCTCTACCAGCATGTTACACCGCGCGCTACGCCTAGTTTACCGCTAGCCTGCAACGGAAGGAGAGGGTGTAGAGAGAGGCGTGGTTTTTTCGAGTGCATTTCGACTGCATTTCGACTGCATAGAGGAAAAGCTGCTCTAGTCTACAAGGTCCTATCGGAAGCAACGTTTCCCCTAGCGCCTCCTCTGACTCATCCTAATCATTTCTCTCGCATCAGATTCTCCGTAGAATCCTTCTAGCTCTGGCAAAGGTGACAACCTATGAGAGAAAAGATGCGCGGCGGTGCGGGCATTTATAAATTGTTATTTGCATTCTTATTGTTTTTGCCAATATCGGTCTGGGCCCAGCCGCTGACCATGAGGCATGCCGTAGAACTTGCCCTGCAACATGCCAATGGTATAGCCATTTCCGCCGCTGATGAACAGCATGCTTCCGCCAGCTACCGTGAGCTCCGCAACAGCTATATTCCTCAGTTAAACGCCGGAGCTGGAATTGGCTGGTCCGACGGATTTCCGCTAAGCCTGGAAGGCGCAGCGCCTTCGCTCTTCACTGTAACTGCGCAATCCGCGCTCCTCAATCCGGCTTTGAAGGATTTTATTCGCGCCGCGCAGTCTGACGTCAAAGTCAGTGCGCTGCGCACGAAAGATCAGCGGGACCAGATCGTTCAGGACACGGTTCTCAGCTATGCGGAACTCGAAAAATGGGAGCAAAGACTCGACCGCCTGCGCGAAATTTTTCCCGACGTTCAGAAAATGGAAGCTGCCGTCGCCGATCGGGTAAAGGAGGGGGTTGATAGCGAGATGGATGAAAGCAGAGCTCGCTTATCGGTAGCCCGGCTGCGTCTTCGCTTAGCCGAGGCTAGCGGCGCGGCCGATGTACTTCGTGAGCATCTTTCCAAACTGACGGGACTACCGGCGGCGGCGATCGAGGTGGACGCTGATTCCGTTCCGGCGTTGCCCACGCCCAAGCAAGACGAAGGTTCCATCGTCAAGGACGCCGAGGCGAACCCCAATGTGCAAGCCGCGGTAGAGCACGCGCGGGCACAATATCTGCGGGTCGACGGAGAACGGCGCGCCTTGTGGCCCAGCCTTGACTTCGCGGCGCAGTACGCGAATCTCGCCACCTACAACAACTATCAAAGGTTTTATCAACCCGGAAGCTTCCAGCCAAACAATGCGACCGTCGGCGTTGCCATTCACCTTCCATTCTTAAATCTCGCCCAGCACGCCAAAGTCCAGGAGGCGGAGTCGGACGCCCTTAAAGCGAAGGAGCAAGCGGTAACGGCACGCAACCAGGCTTCGGAAGAAACTCTGCGGTTACGGCGCGCGGTAACGCAGATGCAGGCGGCGCGCGATGTAGCGGAGTTGGAGTACGAGATCGCACAGGAGAATGTGGAAGCGGTGGAAACCCGAATGAAATCTGGTACAGCAAATTTGCACGATCTGGATAATGCCCGCAGCCAATCCAGCGAACGATTAATTGCGCTGCAAGATGTCACCTTTGAATTGGAACGGAATCAGGTGGAACTGCTGCGTTCTACGGGAGATCTCGAGACCTGGGCTTTGGGTAAAAAATAGACGTATATCTCTAACTAGATCGTTGCCGGATGACTCTTTCCAACCATTTACTGCATCAAAACCGATGTTTAACGACGAACCTGCATAAACACTGCTTTTCGACCACGTTGGCGCCAGTGGAATGGTAAAATAAAGATTCACCTCACTATGCCTTTAAAAACGCTATTTCTGAACCCACCCTCATTCGAAAACTTTGACGGCGGGGCCGGTTCCCGTTGGCCCGCCACCCGTGAAATTGAGAGCTACTGGTATCCGGTATGGCTTGCTTATCCGGCGGGGATGCTGGAGGGGGCGCGTTTGCTGGATGCGCCGCCGCATTATATTTCGGCGGAACAGACCATTCAGATCGCCAAGGATTACGAGTTTCTAGTGTTGTTTACCAGCACCCCGGGATTTCCCGGGGATATTGGACTGGCGCGCGAAATCAAGGCCGCGAATCCGAAGATCAAGATTGCTTTTGTGGGGCCGCATGTGACGGTGCTGCCGGAGAAATCCTTGCGCGAATGTCCGGCGCTGGATTTCGTAGCGCGTAAGGAATTCGATTACGCCGTGGTCGATTATGCCAAGGGGAAGCCGCTGGAGGAGATTGCCGGCATTTCTTTCTTGAAAGACGGGAAGGTTGTCCACAACCCGGACGCGCCGCAGATTCAGGATCTTGATGCCCTTCCGCACGTCACCGATGTTTACAGGCGGGATCTGGATGTTACGCGTTATAACGTTCCGTTCCTGCTGAATCCTTATGTTTCGCTCTACACCACGAGGGGGTGTCCTGCGCAATGTACTTTCTGTTTGTGGCCGCAGACTTTGAGTGGGCATCCGTGGCGCAAACGTTCTACCGACGATGTGGCGGCGGAGATGGCGAAGGTGAAAGCTTACTGGCCGGAGGTGAAGGAGTTCTTCTTTGATGACGATACCTTCAACATCCAGAAGGCGCGAACCATTGAGTTATGTGCCAAGCTGAAACCGCTTGGCCTGACGTGGTCTTGCACGTCGCGGGTTACGACTGACTTCGAAACGCTGAAGGCGATGAAGGAAGCGGGATGCCGTTTGCTGATCGTGGGCTACGAATCCGGAGACCAGCAGATTCTGAAAAACATCAAGAAGGGCGCGACCATCGAGCGGGCGCGGCAGTTCACGAAGGATTGCCATAAGTTGGGGCTCGTGATTCATGGCGACTTCATCATGGGGTTACCGGGCGAAACTCGCGAGACCATCAATAACACGATCGCGTTTGCCAAGGAACTTGACGTGGAAACCATTCAGGTCTCCGTGGCTCACGCTTACCCTGGGACCGAACTTTATGATTACGCGGTGAAGAATGGATTCATCGTAGGCGACAACAAAATGGTGGATGAAGGCGGCCACCAACTTGCGCATATTGAATATCCAGGGTTGCCTGCGGATGAGATTCTTTCCGCGGTGCATCGTTTCTATGACGAGTATTATTTCCGGCCGAAGGCGGTGTTCCGCATTTTGAAGAAGGCCGCGTTCGACAGCAATGACCGCAAACGGCTCTACAAGGAAGCAAAGACTTTCATGAAGCTGCGCTCGGCGCGCAATAAGCTGGTGAAGAAGCACAGCGACGACGCGGCGGCGGAACTCGTCAAGGCCTGACTATTTAAATTGCTGATTGTTGATTTCTGATTGTTGACTGCGGAACCGCCGCAGTTGTGCATAAATCGACAATCATGAAGTCCGCAATCAGCAATTTCCTAACCCATATCCTCGCAGCGCAAAACGCCGCTCTGCTCGAATGACGATCGAAACCCACTACCGTCTAAACTTCCAGTGAACTTTCGCAAGTATCTTGTACTGGCCGGAGTCACCGTGTTTGCCGCGGCCGGGGACTCCATGCTCTCGCATGGGATGAAGCAGGCCGGAAATATCTCACTTAACCATCTGCAAAGTGTGGTCATCGCTATCCTCAATCCCTGGGTTGCAATTGGAATTCTGTTGCTGTTGGCATTTTTTGCGACGTACATGACGGCGCTGTCGTGGGCCGACCTTACTTACGTTTTACCGGCCACTTCGCTTGGTTATGTGCTGCTGGCGCTGGTTGCGAGATTCGTTCTACATGAACATGTGAGTCCGCTACGCTGGCTGGGAATCGCGTTCATCACTGGCGGAGTGGGATTTATTGCCGGAGGGCCGGAACTGACGGAGCATCCTCCTGAGGAAACTCGAGCAGAAGAAGATGCCGCGGTGAGTGGATTTAAGCGATGAGCACGGTCAGAGAAGTGCGCGGAATTGTAAATAAATAGTGATAAATAAATTTGGTGACGTGAGATGAAGAGTATTTATACCTGGAGTGCGATTCTGGCAATTGTGTTCGCGTCAGTGGTGGGCGATGTGCTGGTAGCGCGGGCCATGAAGCAGGTGGGAGATGTGGGTGCTTTGCGACGGCGCTTAGGGCTGCTCGCGGTGATACGACGAATCGTTGGGAACCCGTATTTTCTGATCGGCGTTGCGGCAATGGCCGTAGCTTTCTTCAGCTTGTTGTTCGCACTGTCGTGGGGAGATGTGAGCCTGGTGGCTCCCGCCGCCGCTTCCCTCACCTTCATCGGCAACGCAGTGGCGGCAAAGATCTTCCTGCATGAGCGGGTGGACCGACGCAGGTGGATTGCTGCGGGTCTGGTTGCGGCGGGAGTGGCGCTGCTGGCGGGGTAAAGGGGCCGGGTCCAGATCGTGGTCTTACAAGGAATATGCGGCGAGAGTTTTGTACGTTCGCGATGGGGTGAACGTTGTCGGCGCGAACACGTTTTGGTGCCGATTGAGCGACATTTGTTCAACCTTGCTCAACCGCGAGTAAACAGGCCGGCGACGCCGTATCCTGCGAAGAAAGCCACTGACGACACAATCAAGGAGGCGCCCAGCAGATGCTGGCGGGCGTTGGTGTTCACATCCAGCTTGGCTCGGGCGGCATCGACTTTTTCTTTCAACTCACCGATCGTCTCATGGACGTGATCCCGCTGCAGCAGTGCTTGAAGTTCTAATTTATCGACTGGATTTGCGCTCATAGCTGATTCCTTGCCTCATTCTGGAGCCAGAGTTTATCGGCTTTCAATACTTCAATCGTCCTTTTGGGCAATACTCCTCGAAGTTCGAACTCACGCTTGGCGAAGTAGGCAGCCAAGCCGCCCGCGAGGGACCATAAAATTGCGACCGCAAGAAAACCGAAAACCCAATGGTATGGATTGTCGGCCAAAGCGGTGGCTACTAATGCGGCCAATGCGAAAGTCAGCAGCAGGAATGCTATGCCCCATAGCGCGATGGCAACTGTGGCGAGTAAAGCCGCTACTTTCAGTACGCCGAATTTTTGCTGAAGCTCAATCTTGAAGAGCTGAACCCGCGTTTGGATGAACTCTTTTGCTTCTTCCTTGATGGTTGCAACAACATCTGCCAACGTACGGCCATTGGGGACATTATTCATCTCGATTGGACCTCCATACTCGAGTGGCGGCTCCGGCCGTTGCAGCAATCGCCGCGAATATCGCCAAGAGACGGAGCGGTTGCTCATTCTTCAGTTGCAAAGCACGGTTTCGTACACGTGCCGAAAGCTCGCCGCACTTTTGGAACGCCATCGTCAAGTTGTCCCCGGCGGGTCTAACAGGTAGGTATGTGCCGGCCTGTTGCGGACTTCCTATCGTCTCGGCCATGATTGTTGCTTCCCTCGGAGAGAAAGATTGAGTGAAAATATCGCTACTGCACAAGGCACACAAATAGCGTTAGTAATAAACGAATACCCTGTTCAGCAACAAGACTGATCAGTGAGCTTCAGGAAAGCCTAGGCTAAACTTCGGCCAGCCCCTATCCCGTTGAAGCTGTAAGTAGGGGCAAAACATACCTGAAAGTTAAGGCTGCGCGGCTGATGCCGGAGGTTGAACCGACCTGGGTTTTCGCTGGCCGAGGCTACCTGAACCAGCTTGCAGTGTCTGTGGAATAGATTGCACACAGTGAGTCGAAAAGTTGCACCTACGGTGAAGCGTGGGACGAACAGGTGAGACAAGGCTTTCGCGGCAGAGAGAATCCGCTAACTAGTCCGCAATACTGGGAAAACGCTAAGTGCAAGATAAGCGTTGGGAAAGGCCTGTACTGCATAAAACCGGTTGCGGACGAATCCAAGAGGAAAACAACCGTAGGTTAGATTTCGTCACCAAAGCTATGGCTCGAGCTGAGCGCGTTGCCTGAAAGTATGGCACGCGGAATGCTCATATTCAGGTAAGAGCGGGTTAGTGATCGCGGACAGGTCGGGGTATGGTGCGGCATATTGCAGCCCTCGAAATCGTTTCCTTGCTGTTCCTGGCAGTTTGCGTGATGGCAGCCCAAAGCCCCGACCAGGCGCTTCCCGATGATCCTTCGGTGGGAATTCAGGGACAAAAAGGTAAGGCCTTCGAGGACGCGTGGCGGCTGGCTGTAGGCGCGAGGAGCAATTACACACCAAATTCGCGCCAAGTAGAGCATGTAGAATTTGAGGCTTACCAAAAGCACTTGTCTGGTCAAAAAGATCCGAACACTCTGTTTACCAAATATCTGAAACCGCCATCGTCGTCCTATCAGAAACCGGCCTATCCGCCGGCGGGCGCTGAAAACTTGATGGACCGCGCGGTGCACGCGGCTTCGCGCACATTCATCATCCGAGACGAATCGGGAAAGGGCAGGATAAATACTTCGTATTTCTTGCGGACCCTTACAGCGGTGGTCGCGGACACGGCCTCGCGACCGTACTGGAGGCGCTCGGTTGGCGAGCCATTCAGCGACTTCGGCTCTAACGTCGGCAACAGAGCAGGCATGAATGTCTTGCACGAGTTTGAACCGAGTCTGCAGCAGGCACTGAAAAGTCACACGCCGAGGTTTGTATCCAGAATCGAAGAGCGTGTAAGTCACTAGGTGTATTCGCCGCTCTTAAGAGCACCCGTCAATTTCAGCTAAAGAGACGCATCAGCCCGGTGGCGGGCAAGTCCTCCGATACAAATCGACGTTCAGTGAAACCTGCCGAATGATTTACAGCCTCCGCGGCCAGATAGCCGCTACGGACTGCGCTCTCCATTGTTGCCGGCCACCCAGTTGCGGTCCAATCCCCGGCGAGAAAAACCCGAGGCCACACGGTGGCTTGAGAGGGACGGTAAGCATCGATTCCGGGGCGCGGCGAATAAGTTGCATGGATTTCTTTGATCACTGTCGACTTCACCAGGTTCGCGCTGCGGGCGCCAGGAAAAAACTCGCGGACTTCCTTCAGGGCGAGGTCCACGATTTCCGTTCGCGATTTGTCGACCAGAGACTTGGAGGCGCTTACGACAAGTTCGATATAGCTTCCGGGTGATTCAGCGTTGGGGGCTACAGCGCGCGTGCTCAGCAGGCGGGATTTGTGGAACATCCATTGAACGGTCCGATCCAGCAAGACGGCGTGATCGAGCTCGCTGATCTGACGATCAAACCAGAGATGGATGCCGGTGATAGGACAGGATTCGAAGTGCCTTAGCTTTTCACGCAGAGGCGCGGCGTCAGGACTTTCCGGAAGGACACGCGCTATGGTGTTGAAGGGTAGGGCAAGGATGAGATAGTCGAACGACTCTTCCTTCTCTCCCTCTTCCTTGCCTGCGCTGGAAATTTGTACTTTGTTTGGCCCGGGAGCAAAAGTTTCGAGCGAATTACGAAAGCGAATCTCGCCGCCACGGGCGCGCAGATAATCTCCGGCCCTGTTGTAGAGGTCGGTCAGGGGAATGCTCGGCACGCCCATATGGCGGGCGGCGGGAGATTTCATGGATTCGCGGACGACATGGGCGGCATAGGAAATCGAAATCAGATCCAAGTCTTCGCTGAGCGCACTGACCAGAATTGGCTTCCAGAAACGTTCGATCGCATTCTCGGTTTGCGCATGGCGGCGGCACCAGTCCAGAAAAGATCGACCGGTGTCGCGCTGTGTTGTCAGGGCAAGAGCGGCAATGGCGCGTGAGATCGCGAACTTGTCTTTTGCGTCAAGAAATGGAAATTGCAGGAATGAGGGCGCGGTGTGTAGCGGCGCGGGCAGAGGAGAAGTGTGCATGACGCTGGTTCGTCCGCCGGGCTCGATGAAAGTCATCTTGTCGTACCAGCGAATTTTATCTTCGACGCCGATGCGGCGGTAGAACTCGATGAGATTGGTACAAACGCGGAACAGGACGTGCTGGCAGTTATCGACAACCTCGGTGGTGCCGGGATGTTCGTAAGAAGATGCACGTCCGCCGAGATACGGTCGACGCTCGAAAAGCGTGACACGGAAACCAGAATCGGCGAGGTCGCAGGCCGCGGCTAGTCCGGCGAGGCCGCCGCCGGCGATGGCCACTGAAGGTTGAGTTGATTCCGGATTCATTCAGGGTTCAGAACTAATATCGCGGCAGTACTGCCGTTGCAAACAACAGCAGGTTCCTCACCGGGCTTTCTGCCCGATTCCGAATGACAAGCGTTTTGCTGTCGGAATGATAGTCGCGACACCTGTTTTCGAATTCAGGAAATCTTTCAGGTGATGCGTTGCAGAAAACCTTTCCCGAGAACGCGCAGCTTTTCGCTAACCGTGAGGCTGACCTTTCCGCTGAATACGTCATACTGGCGTTCGGCGATTTTTTCCAGCAGCCTGCGATAAATATTTACCAGCACAAAGAGCGCGGGCTGGCTGTCTTCAGAAATGTAAGGGATGAGCTGATCGCCGGCCTGGTAACCTTCACGCGCACGATCAGCTTCGAGCATGAGCAAGGGGCGAAAGCGGGCTGCATCGGGCGCGGCAAGCAAGTCTGCGGCGGTGAGATCGAATTTCGCCAGATCTTCTTCCGGAAGATAGACGCGGCCCATGGCGGCATCTTCTTTGACGTCGCGAATAATGTTGGTGAGTTGAAACGCGAGGCCGCACTGCTCGGCTAGAGATTCGGCCGCAGGATCGCGATATCCGAAGATATGAATGCAAACTAAACCCACGACCGACGCGACGCGGTAACAATAGAGTTTGAGATCTTCGAAAGTCTTGTATTGGACGGCAAGCTGAGGCGTTGGCGCATTCGTTGAAGTTGCAACGCCAGGACTGTCCGCCGGGAAATCAACTACATCCATGGCGGTGCCCATCGCGAGGTCGTCGAGCAGGCCAGCGGGAATGGTGTATCTGTGTTGCGCATCGTTGAGCGCGAGGAGAATCGGATCGTCGCTCGGCTGACCCTGTTGAACGCGATGCAGCGCATCGAGCCAGATGTCGAGCTCTTGGCGGCGATCGTCGAAGCTGAGCGTGGGATCGTCGGCGATATCATCGCAGCGCCGCATGAAGGCGTAGACCGCGCACAAGGCTTGGCGCTTGCGTTTGGGCAGAACGAGAAAAGCATAATAGAAATTTTTCGCGTTCGCGCGGGTGATGCCACGGCAAACGGAATAAGCGATCGTGAGCTGCGCGGGAGCGGGACTCCAGGGAGCGAGCACGGGCTGGGTTCCGGCGCTCATAATTTTCGCCACAGCTTTCCCAGCGCGGCATTCGCCACCAGCGCCAGTTTGCGGGGCTTGGCGATTACTGGGCGATGCCCGAGGACGGCGAAGTGCTGGCGCTCGATGGCGTTGAGAATTTCCTGGCCACCACGACTGAAAAGTTCGAGATCGACGGCCAGGGATGCGTCCACCTTTTGTATCAGGGGAAGGCCGAGGCGGAACCAGTCACGCGCCCGGTCTACTTCGAACTTCATCATGTCGCAAAAGGATGGAGTGTTGAGGTTCTGCGCCAGGTCTTTCTCGGTGACCGAGTACTCACGCAAGTCCTCGAGTGGCAGATAGATTCTGCCTTTAGAGTAGTCGACGGTTACGTCCTGCCAGAAGTTCGCCAGTTGGAGTGCGGTGCAGGTGTAATCGGAAAGCTGCTGGCGCTCCGCATCTTGATAGCCGCAAAGGTATAGGACAAGATGGCCGACCGGATTCGCGGAGTAATGGCAATAGGCGAGGACATCGTCGAAAGTTTCGAAACGAGTGACAGTTTGATCCTGGCGGAAGGCAATGAGGAGGTCGGAGAATTCGTGTTTTGGGATGGAGAACTTTCTTACCGTTTCGGCTAAAGCCACGAACACGGGATGGCGCGGGTTGCCGCCATAGCAGGCATCGAGTTCGACTTGCCATTGATCCAGCAATGTCAGGGAGGCAGCAGGGTCACCGACTTCGTCGCCCAGATCGTCGGAGATGCGGCAGTAGGCGTAGACGTTAAGAAAATCCTGGCGCAGGTTTTTCGGCAGGAACCAAGTAGCGACGGAAAAGTTTTCGTAATGAGAGCGGGCGAGCTGGCGGCAGTATTCGTGAGCTTGTTCGAGGGATGGAGCGGAGGCGGGAATTGCGTAAGAGGCGGGGAGGCGCGACCAGGCCTGCGCAGTGTCGAGCCGGGAATTAGTTGTGGTCGAAGCGGTCATTCAGTAAATTAAAAGCGCTTTAGAACGTACATGCCAACAGCCGCGAATCTCAGCGGCTGAAGCCGAATCAATCTTATATATGATAACGGCACGACTGAAGTCGTGCGCTTCCCTGTTCCTACATCCAACGATCCGGCTGAGCAAGCCCTGTTGCATCTTAAAGAAGTCCGTGCAACGCTGCGACATGCCGCATGATTGCAAGGGATTGTTCGACTGCGCAAGGCGCTCACTTCGTGAGCGTCTTGCCCCGCTCAGGATGACAAATCGCTCGCACACAGCATCAGTGGCCGGGGATGATGGCGGTCTTGATATCGCCTCCGCGGTTTAGCATGTGGCGCAGCACTTTTTGCAAACTAGAGAGCGGAGCTTCGCCGGTGATGTAGTCCGTGGGACGAATTTTTTTGGCCGCGATCAGGCCGAAGGCGCGGCGTACGGTTTCCGGCGTGTGATGGAATGTGGCTTTCAGCGTGATCTCAGAATAGTGCAGACGGTTGGTATCGAGTTGCACTTTTGATCCGCTGGCGCATCCGCCGAAAAAGTTCACTGTTCCGCCTTTGCGAACCATCTCGACGGTCCACTCCCAGGCTTCAGGGCGGCCTACGGCCTCGATGACCACATCACAACCGCGCTTTTGCGGAGTGAGCGCACGCACGGCTTCGATAACATCGGGAACTTTGGTCGTCTGAACAATTTCATGCGCGCCCATGTGTTTGGCGGCGACGACTTGTTCGTCGCGCTTGACGACGGAAATCACGTTGCAGCCGATGGCGCGGGCGACCTGGACGAACATCAGGCCGATAGGGCCGCCGCCGATGATGGTGACAGTATCGCCGATTTCTACTCCAGTTTCGTGTAGACCGCGGAGCACGCAGGCCAGAGGTTCGGTCATGGCGGCGTCTTCAAAGCTGACGTTGGGCGGTATGACCAGCATGTTGGCTTCGACGATGCGGCGCGGAACACGGATGTATTCGGCGTAGGCTCCGTTGTTGAAGAGCAGGTCTTCGCAGAGATTCTCCTGATGCTTGGAGCAGTAGAAGCACATCTGGCAAGGCGCGGAATTCAGGGCGACAACCTTCATGCCCTTCTTGAAGCTATGGACGCCTTCGCCGACTTCCTCGATGACTCCGGCCAATTCGTGACCGAAGAGCGCGGGAGGAACGATCATGCGGGCGTGGTAGCCGCGCTGATAGACCTTGAGGTCGGTACCGCAGGTGAGGGCGACCTGAACTTTGACAAGGACCTCGCCTTTTTCGACGCGAGGGATGGGCACTCTTTCGATCTTGAGATCTTCTTTGCCGTACAGGACGGCGGCTGTCATTTTTCCATTCACTTCTGTTTTCCTTCCCAGTCCTCACGCTTCCAGGCAGAACCGGGCTGAATCACGATTTTCATCGATGCTGGCTGCGGATGAGCCGCGAGATCCAAGGCTCGCGGGCTTTCCTGCAGCGGGAACCGGTGGCTGATCAAACGCTCCAAATCCATTTCCCGGTTCATCACAAACCGAACTGAGTCTTCCTGCAAATCTACCGATGCACTATAAGAACCGAGCAAAGCCTTCTCATCGACACAAATCGCGGCGGGATCGACAACAACCTCGCCGCGCTGCGTCTGCGCAAACAATAAAACACGTCCTCCGGGACGGGCCGCCTCCATCGCCGGACGAATCAATGCATTGGCGCCCACGGCCAAGATTACCGCGTCCGCACCACGCCCTTCCGTCTGCTGGCGTACATAGTGCCCCGCGTCCAGGTGTGAGGCATCGATTGCAAGTTCAAATCCAAGGCTTTTAGATATTCTAAGCCTCTCGGCATACAAATCGGAAGTGATAACGGTGGCCCCTGCCTTACGCGCCAATACGCTCAGTATGATACCGATTGGGCCTTGGCCGATCACGAGCACTGTTTCGCCCGTTTGCGGGCGGAGGGCCTCGATTCCCTTCATGCAAGTATTGACGGGTTCTACGAAGCAGGCTTGCTCGAAGGAGATGCCGTCCGGGATTTTCACCGTTCCCTGGTCGACGACCCAATCCATCACGCGAACGTACTCGGCGAATCCTCCGCCGGAGGGTTCGAAGCCGGCGGTGCAGCCGACTTTTTTATAAGTGGAGCACTGAGCGAACGTCTGATGGAGGCAGTAGTAACACTGGCGGCATGGAATGTGGTGGAAAACCACGACGCGATCGCCGGGAGCAAAGCGGGAAACACCAGCGCCTATAGCGGCGACTACTCCTGAAGTTTCATGGCCGAAAATTCGCGGAGCCGAATGCGAGCCCGTGGCGATCTTTTTGAGGTCGGTGCCACAGACGCCGCACGTATGAACGCGAAGCAGCAACTCTCCTGCTCCGATCTGCGGAACGGGAACGGTTTCCAGGCGGACGTCATTCACTCCGCGGTAAACCGCGGCCAGCATGGTGGCCGGAATTGACTGCGTTTGATCGTCGATTGCGAATTGTCCGGCAATTGCCATGGGCGTTCTTTAGATGAAATCGACCCGGGGTTCGCTTCAGGCCAGTCTATGCTGGCAACGCTACTTCTGGATACTTTCCCCTGCCTTCGGATCACTATTCGTTAAAATTCCCGCCAGCAACGTGATCACCGCGATCAGCGTCAGCGAACTCAAACACAGAATGCACCAGGTCTCCAGCACGTGACCTTCGATATATGTGAGATACAGAGCGAACAAAAGCCCCGCCAGAGACGCTACCAGCAGGCGAACTGGGGTCCGCGCTCGCGCACGGTACAAAGTAGCTAACGCGAAAAGCACTCCGTACCCGGCCACGCCGATTGCGGCAACCGGAATGCCCATCACCGTGGAATACTCGCTGCGATTCACAACGTCGCAATTGAATCTCTCTCCAAAATCGCAGAAGGCTGACGCCGATTTCGCGTAATGACGTTGCATGGATACAGCGGAAACCACTATCCCCGCTATCGCCAGAGCCGCTATCAATGCGTAGAGAACTGAACTGGTCCGATCCAGAGTTGCCCTCACGGCAGCGCGCACCCAGTTTTATCTGACAACTCTTCCAACGGAAAGACTCCCTCTTTCGGGGGGTTCGAGCCAAATTGCCAACTCGGAAACAGCTTCACTTTGGCTGCGGTACACTCCGGCGCCAGTTCGCGCGAACCCTTGATCGCGCATTCCACATAGGGCACATACCGAAATGCCTTTCCAAACATTGCTTTCTGCTCGGCGCAATGCGGACACCAATACAGTCCGTACATCTTGGTTTGCTTCGCCGCCAGACACTTCGCAAAACCATCGTATCGATGATTGGTGTAGTACCACCAGCCGCTATAGGCCAGTATCACCACCACTACGATGCCGCCCCAAACCAGCGTACTCCGCGAGGACATTGCCGGCTCCCCCGCTGGACTCTGCTTCTGCCGCTGCTTTCGCCTCTGCTCAGACATGATTTATTTCCCGCATTCCCCTTTTATAACATGCGCTCAAACGACAACATTGAGCGCTCCAGGCAGCACATCCAAGGCCTCGCATTGCAGCGTCAACACTTCACCATCAACCATCACATCAACCGGGGCATCCAGATCAAATTCCACCTTACGCACCGCTTTTCGCTCGGCGAGTGGATGATGAATGTGCGTGCCGTCATAAAGTCCCGGTAAGTTGCGCATCAGCCCCAGTCGCCCAATCGCACCCCAGCGGACATATTCAATCAGACCGCTGTTGATCTCCGCCTTGGGCGCAATCATCATGGTGCCACCGGTGAACTTGCTGTTATTGAAAGTGAGAAACAAGCAGCGCCGCCGGTCAACTTCCGTTTCTCCCTCAACTCGTACCGGAAACGGTCGTCTCTCGAATCGAACCAGCCCTAGAAAAATAGAAATAAAATATCCCAGTTCGCCCTGCCCGCTGAACCGCCGAGCCCGCAGTGTCGCCACATCGGCGGGAAAGCCAACGCTAAGCAGATTGATGTAATAAATTACTCCGCCGCGATGGCGCAAACGCATGACGTCACAGGCTTGGGTTCGATTCGAAATCAAGGAGTCGATCGCATGTTCCACGCCGCGATCGCTGAAATCTCGCAGAAAGGAATTGCCTGTGCCGAGCGGCAAGAAACCCAGCGTCGCACGCCCTTCCGCACTGGCCTGCGGGAAAAGACCGTTCACCACTTCATACGAAGTCCCATCCCCACCCACAGCAATAAATTTTCTGAAGCCGTGCCCGTAAGCTTCGCGCGCAATTCGCGTAGCCTCGCCGGCGGCCTGGGTCTCCTTCACCTCAATCGCTACTCCGCCCGCTCGCAACCGCTCCAAAGCAGGCCCCAGCAGTTTGCGACTGCGGCCACCGCCGGCCGCAGGATTCACAATAGCAAGGTAGTGTTGCTCCTGGCTCACAACGGCACCACTGCCCGCCGCTCCATTGATTTTCCGATTTGTTCCGCCAGTATCTGCCGTTTCACTTTCATCGAGGCTGTGCGGGGAAAGTCTTTCTCCCAAATGATGTATCCACCGACGCGCTTGAAGTCCGGCAAGCGCCGATTGCGATTCACTATCTCCTGCAGCAGCGAACTGTCAAAGCGCTGATTCTGTTCCAGTCGCAGCGCCACGATCAGCATTTCTCGTCCCAACTCTTTTTGCGGCCACACGTAATTCGCTGCGAAAATGCAGTATTCCTTCACCGGAAGTCCGTCAAACACGGTTTCAATATCTTCGGGATAAATATTTTTCCCGCCTTCGGTCACGATCATGTTTTTCTTGCGCCCGAAAAGCTGCAGATGTCCGTTCTTGTCGAAGCGCCCCAAATCACCCGTCAGCAGCCATCCATCCACAATTGTTCCCAGCGTCAATTCCGCGTCCTCGAGATAATGCGACATCACTGTCTTGCTTCGTGCTGCAATCTCGCCAATTCCCTCCTCGTTTGGATTGAGTACTCGCAAATCCACACCAGGGAGCGCTTTACCCACCGTATCCGCACGGAACGGTTTCAGATCGTTCAATGTGAGCGCCGTTCCCGCTTCCGTCAGCCCGTAACCGTTGACCACCGGAATTCCGAGATCGTAGAAGAACTGCATCGTCGAAGGTTCCATGAATGCTCCGCCGGTGATCAGGGCCAGCAACTCTCCGCCAAACGCGCGATGAACTTGCGGCAGCAACATGCGGCTTATCTTTACCCGAGGTCGACGCCGGGTTACTAACTTGTTCACCGAGATCATGCGGTTTAGAATCGCGCGCTTCCACGAAGGCAGCTCGTCAAACTTGGCGCGCAGGCCTCGCTCCAGATTCTTCACGATCATCGGCACCAGCGAAACATACGTAATCCGGTAGCGGACGAAAGCATCGCGAACGAATTC
This sequence comes from Candidatus Sulfotelmatobacter sp., assembly GCA_049589695.1. GTDB lineage: Bacteria > Acidobacteriota > Terriglobia > Terriglobales > Acidobacteriaceae > Sulfotelmatobacter. Next base: position 32,264 of record JBAWBG010000427.1, read on the forward strand.
CGGACGCAGCGTTCGCAGATGCACCACGCACGCGCCGCATACAAACGGCCCAATGAATCCGACCATGAAATCAATCGCGTGATTCGTGGGCAAAATGCTCAAATACCGCACGCCCGGCCAGAATGGATACCATGCGGTCAGCGCACGGCACTGTTCCAGATAATTCTCGTGCGTCAAAACACATCCCTTGGGACTTCCACCGGTACCTGACGAATAAACAATGCAGGCCACGTCCTCGCGTTGCCGCATCACAAAATCCGGAACGCCTTTGCGCTTGAAATCTTCCCAGCGAAAACCACCGGCAAGGTCCGCTCCCAGTGGAGCCTCGGTGACCAGAACTAACTTTGTCTTGATGTTAGGAAATTCCGGCGACTGCATAATCGCCCGCCACAAGTAGTACTCCACCACTAATACTTTGGCATCCGAGTGCTCCAGCAACTGCAACTGCTCGGCCGCTGTCAGTTTGTAATCCAGGGGGACCAGGACGCCGCCCACATAGAACGTCGCGTACGCTGAAATCAGCCACTTCGACTGATTTGTCATCAGGATGGCGGCACGGTCACCTGCATCGAATTCCGCATCCTCCAGCGCCCGCGCCAAGGGCAGACTGATTTCCTTGAAGTCGGAGTAAGTCAGACGCGTCTTCTCGCGATCTCGATCCGCCTCAATCAGGCAAGTCTCGGTCGAAAAGCGATCAAGCGCATCGCGCAGAGCCGCGCCCAGACAACTATATTTTTGGAGATCGAGCATAAGAAAATTGCTGATTGTAGAACGTTAACCGTTGATCCAAGAAACCGAACACCGGTCTGGCTCCAGTCAACAATCAAAAATCAGCAATCAGCAATAGCAGGTCTTCACTACAGCCTCGCCTGAATCCTCCCCGCCAATGTCCGAAAATCTGAAACTCCCTGCAATTCATAATCTGGAAGTTCTACATGAAAATGATTTTCCAGCTTGGTCAACAAGTCGAGCGTCTGCAAGCTGTCGATCCCCAAAGTCTTGAAGAAGTCGTCATCGGGAGAAAGTTTCTCTCGCGGCACTTTGAAGTGCGCCGCGGCGAGGGTTAATATTTCTTCCAACGTTTGTTCAGCAGTATTCATATCTCCATCCAAATCACAATGTCATGCCGAACGGTTTCGGGCCACGAATAATCCACTCCCGTTCTGTCGACCGTATTCGGCGCGTTACGGCAAATAGGGCTGTGCATCCGTGCTCTCGACAAACTTTCGCAATCCCGCCTCGACCGCCGGCTGCGCAAACAATTCGCAGAACAGATCGATCTCCCGGCGAAGTTCCTCGTGCGGAATCGATTTGATAAATTTCTTCGCCGCAGCCGCCGTGGCACGGTCGAACTTCTTCAACTGCACCGCCATCGCTCGCGCCGCGCGCAAGGCTTCACCTTCTCCAACTACCTGGCTCACCAGACCGATTTGCTGCGCCTTCGCAGCGTTCACACTGCGCCCCGTCAACAAAAGATCCCTCACCACAGCATTCCCCAAATCGCGCTTCAGGCGGGGAATCCCGCCAAACCCTGGAATCAAACCCAGCCTCAGCTCGGGAAAACAAAACCGCGCCATCTTATCGGCAACAATCAAATCGCAGGCGAGAGCAAGCTCGAAGCCTCCTCCGAACGTGACTCCGTGCACGGCCGCGATCGTTGTCAAGGGCGAGGCATCGATAATATTCAACACGCGGTGAATGCGCTCCAGAAAATTTCGCACGCCCCTGGCAGCCTCAACTTTCTCCATCGTTTGCGAGCGCAGGTACAACTCGCGTAAATCCGCACCCGCGCAAAATCCCGGCTTCATCTCGCTATAAATAATGAGCGCGTGCGCTTCGGCTTCCATGACCGCTAAAGCAGTCACAAACCTCTCAAACTCTTCAAGCGACGCCGACCCCAGTTCATTGCAAGGCCCTCGATGCAGCGCCAACTCAATCACGCCGTCGTTCAGCCCCCAGGACAAAGTGCTCCCACGGCACCCGCTCTCCAATGTTCCGATAGGCTTTGTTTCGTCCAACCTGTGTGTCCTTCGTCGCTAAAGCTCTCTCGTACTCTAGCTACACTGCCTGTTTCACGCGGTACATGTCCTCGATCTCGTTCTTCATCCGGGCTGCAATCGCATCGCGCTTCAACTTTCCATTCACCGTGAGCGATCCATTCTCAATGGAAAACGGCTCCGGAATTACGCGAACGGCCCGCACTTGCTTGTAGTGCGGCAACTCACGATTCAGCACATCCAGCGCTGCCTGCACTTTTTCGGGTAGTACATTTCCGGTTATTAGTGCCGACAAATATCCGCGTCCGTTTCCCATCACCACTACTTGCTGCGCTTCCGGCAGAGATTTCGCGATTGCATTCTCGATCGGCTCCGGGGGAATTTTATGGCCCGAACCCAGCACAATGAGATTCTTGATCCGTCCTGCAATTCGCCAATTCCCAGCCGCATTCACCTCACCTTGATCGCCGGTGTAGAACCATCCGTCGCGGAGCGCTTCCGCAGTTTGCTCGGGCCGGTTCCAATACTCCGAAAAAATATTCGGACCGCGCACCAGGATCTCATTATTCTCGCCGAGCCTCATCTCCATCCCGGAAATCGCAGGCCCCACGCGTCCCACCTCGACCCGGTGCGGATCGTCCATGGTGCAAATTGCCGTAGTTTCCGTCAAGCCGTAAACCTGCAGCACACGAATTCCGAGCATCATGAAATAAAGCTGTGTCTCCGCACTCAGAGGCGCCGACCCGCAAATCAACGCCTTAAGATTTCTGCCGATCATTTTCTTTCGGATCGCCGGAAACACGAGCCAGTTGGCGAGTCCCAGCCACACGCTATCGCCTGTCTTCGACTGCCTCTCTTGCTGCCTCACCCATGCAGCCTTGGCTCGTGCATAAATTGCCTGCGGCACACCGCCGGTCTGCCACAGTTGTTCATCTACCGCGCGCCGCATTCGCTCCAGCAATTGCGGCACATTCAGAAAATAATCGGGAGTCACTACTCGCATGTCGCCGGCGATCTTGGCCAGATCCATGTTGATCGTGACCAGGCTGCGCCGCTTCAGAAACGTAAGCAAGGCGATCCAAGACGCCGCAAACGTGAACGGCAAATAATGGAAGATGCGATCTTGCTGGCCTACGCCAGAGGATGAACCGGACATTAACTCGCTCAGTCGTTCCGCCGTGCGATCAAGCATGAAGCCCACATTCGCCGCGGTCAGCACTACCCCTTTGGCCTCACCCGAAGTGCCTGACGTATAGATGATCGTCACTGGATCATCTTTTCCGACCTGTGGTCGATCCAATTGCACTCCGTCCACACCAGCAAAAATCTCATCAAACAAAAACTGCCGAGGCGCATCCGGCCAACTTTGCGCGATTCCATCCCGCAATGCGACGTCGCCACAACACAACAGAGACGTCGTGGAATCCTTCATCATCGCTATAAGCTCTGCCGGCGCTTGCCGTGAATACAAAGGAACCACGATAAGCCCTTCGGCCATCAGCGCCAGATCCATTGCGACCCAGCGAATGCTGTTGGCCGCGAGCAAGCCGCACCGGTCGCCTTTCTTTAGCCCTTTCGAAGCAATAAATGTCCTGGCCTTGCGAATCAGTTCCAGCAACTCGTTTCCGGTTACGCCCGTGATTTCGCCTTCGCGAATCTCGGCGAGAATTCGTGTATCCTCCGCAGCCGTCTGCAGCTGCGAAAAAATGCCTTCGACGAATAGAATGGATGTATTCAAGAGATAAATTGCAAGATCAAACTTCTAACGAACGCATAGGATCTCAGTTGTAAGCAGCAACTAAATCACGTAGTCCGTTGCCCATCGGCGGCAAATAATCCTCCCAGCTCCACTCGCCTCGGCGCGTTTCAAATTCCGGATACCTTCTTTGCACTTCTTCTTCAAAGTACACACCCATGCGCGCCATCACTTTCAAATTTCTTACCACCGTTTGGGCAATGCCTGCGGAAATCGATTCACCCTCACTGCTCAGTTTTTCGAGCGCCGCCAGCAGCTTCCCTTCAAGTTCCGGATCGTCCACCGTCATCAGCAGATCCTGATGTCCGCGCTCCCGCATCAGGTTGCGAATGCGCTCATCCATGGTGATTCCAGCCGACGGCACAAGACCCGGCATCGATGTCACAATCCCGTGATATCTCGAAGACGCCATCATGTGGCACGACCGCAACACGCTCACAAGTTCATACATGTTGTAGTCATCCGACGTGAGTACCGGAACTCCACCCAGCTTTTCCGCGATTCGATTCGCCGGACGCGCATCCAACCGCTCCGTGGCAGCGAGTATTACGAATACGTTTTTCCTTTTACGAAATGCGTCTACCGCATTCGCAATCGCGTTCCAATATTTGTGATACGCCTGGTCCGCCACCGGCCCCGAATTGTGAAAATATACCGTACGGTAATGGCTATCTTTGTAAGCTCCAGTCAAGCTGTGCACAGCATACTTTGCCACAGACGCCTTCACCGGCCATTCAAATGGGTTAATCGGACAGACCACCAGCACCGGCGTTCGCCCATCCCAACCAACTTTTCTCAGAACACTCTGCCCATACTCGGGCGGGCGCGGCTCAAATGTCCATGCCGTATCGGTCCCTAGTTCCGTGGGCACGCCCAACTGGCGCAAAACGCCACGCGACTCCTCATTCCGCGTAATCACAAATGAATTTTTGCAATAGCGTCCGCACATTTTCGCCACCAGCGGGTCCATGTGCCCCGCTTCTGCCCCATATCCTACGGAAAGCTTGTTCTGCGCAGCCGCAATTCCCAGCGAGCCAATCATCATGGTGGTCAGGGCGTTGGCGAACTTGCTCTTGAACATCGACCCTTCACACGCCACCACTCCATCGTGCTGGGGCACTTCATTTGCCAGGAAAGGCGGGAAAATATCCGGCAGATGCACCTGCTTCGTGCCCTCGAAATATCCACGCGAGAAATCGAAGTTCTGGCTCATCACACTGAACTCGACTCGTTCCGCGCCCAGAATATGCCGGATCTGCCGCAACATTTCTTCTACGCGCACATCCGAGCCCATGTTTCGCGTGCCGTTGTAGCCCGCGAACAGCAGTTTTAACTTCTCGCCCGGCTTCCGGCGCTTGCCCGCGCCCAGCATCCACCCGGCTTTGGCTCGCTCGATCGAACTGCTTACCCAAGCTTCCAGAATGAAATCCATCATGCGGCCGTTCCTCCCGCCGCTGCCGGCCACGGGCGATACCGGTACGCGAAATCATTCTCGCTGCTGAACTTCAGCAGCGGATAACAGTACTCGGAAAATGGCGTCGGCTTTTTTCCTAGCTCAGTAGTCACGCGCGAGTTATCGAAAACCGTGTTCCATACCAGGTAAGGCATGAACACCTTCATCAGCGACGCGCCTTTGGCAATCGATCCTTTGCGATTGGCCAAAAAATTCACCGATCCCGCGAAAGGACGCTCCGCCACTGGCACAAACACAGGCGCGCGCTTGTTCTGCGCCGCCGCCAACGCTCTTGTAATCTCACGAAAGGTTTGCGATCCAATGCCGGACGAAAGATGATACGTATCGAATTGCGGACGATCCTTTTGATGCAGAGTTGCGATTGCCTCCGCCACGAAATCCACATTTACAATGTCGATCTTGTCCGTGGGCCGAAACGGCAGCGCCGGCAAGCCCGCCAGAAACACAAACGCTTTCACCATATCGAATTGCGTTGTTTCAGCATAGCGGCTGTCGCCCAGCACGATGCTAGGACGGAAGACCGTCTTAGGAGTCTCCGGCAACAGGACTCGCATCATGTGCTCGCAGAATTTTTTAGTTCGCGCGTACGGATCGTAGTCCGACCGATCCCAGTCAATCGATTGATCTTCGCCGACTACTTCGTTTTGCCGCTTGCCCGCAACCGCTACGGTGCTTACCTGGCTAAAGCGTCGCAGCCCGTGATAATGCTCGGCACTTCGCGCCAGCGTCAGAACTTCTAAAGTGCCGCGCAGATTCACGTTCAGACAACTTTTCTCCGACTTCCGGTTCAGCGAAGCCGCGCAATGAATCACCGAATCGGTGGTGTGCACCAGCCGGTCGTATTCGTCGCGCCCCAATCCGAAGCCTGGGTCGGTTAAGTCACCGCGAAACACGCGCACTCTAGTCTGCAAGCACTCGTAAAACTGCGGGAAGTCCAGATGCAATTGCAACGCCTGCCACAAGCGCGCCTCCGCATCGCCCACATCGCTCGCGCGCACCAGCACGTTCAGGGCCGCCCCATCCCGCAGCAAATTCGCGGCTACGTGCGCTCCAATGTACCCCGTCGACCCTGTCAGAAATATCGCCATTCACCAATTTCCATTCGTCCCGGTTTTTACTGTCTCGCCATTTTCTAAACTGCGCGCCGGACGCGCCTCCAGCGGCCTTCCCTCGATCAAGGGGTAAGTCCACTTGCGCAGCGCCGGGATATGCACGTTGATCCAATAATCCCACCAATCGAGTATTCGCGCCTTGTATCCGAATTCTTCGCGCTCATCTTCCACCAGCGCTTGCGACAGTTTTTCTACATTGTCGGCGGCAAAGTCGTGCTCATTGAACAGGATGAACGGTTCAAACAACTCGATCAATTTTTCTAGCCGTTCTAGATTTCTCTCCGCTTTCACCAGCGGCGTCTTCTTCAACGGCAGGGGCGACATAATCCGCTGAATCGATTTCACAATTGCCTTCTGCGCCGGCGCCGACATTCGCTGATAGCGTGTTTTCGAGACCGGAATCGCGTCAAACCGCAGTCGCAACCATGACTCCAAGCCTTCTTGTGCCCGGTAATGCTTGCGGTGCGCCAGTGACGTTAACTCGATCGACCTTCCCATATCGCAAGGATTAGTCGCGGATGTTGCCAACTGGTACAGCTCGTCGTGCCGCCGCTCGACAATTGCGGCGGCGATCAGAGTCATTCCATCGCACACCGCGTCCACCGGAATAATATCCAGCCGTTTGCTCTCGTTCGAGGGCAGCTGCCGGAAATATGTTCCCAATAAATAGGACAGCGAGGCAGATGTATTGATCCCTTCGTTCCAGCCCAGGAATGGCTTCGCGACTGATGTCTCCACGATCGCAGGACGCACGACCGCGATGGGCAGTCCCTTGCCATACTTCACGATCAACGACTCGGCCAGACTCTTCGTGAGCGTATAAGTGTTGGGCCAGCCCAGTTCCTTCGCCCGGCGCGTTCCCGCTTCGGTCAGATAGTTTTTCAACCATCGAATCCGATTCTTGCGGATCTGATTGTCCAGAGCTGCGCCCTGCAGGCCTTTCGCCGCATGCTCTTTGGCAAGAGATTGCGATCTCAGACCTGCCGTCACTTCCTCGCCCTCGGCTTGCGCCTCAGCCTTCGCAATTACTTGCTGCAGGGACCGCCATTCCTCCTCGGCATCGAAGTTCGCCACATGGCGCGGCGTGTAATTAGGAATCAATTTCTCCGCCACGCGTCCATCGCGTTCTCCCGCCACATAACAAGTCGAAAGGTGCAGCAGCCCTGAGTGATCGGTCGCACGCAAAAAGTCCAGGATGTTTATCGCGGCGTCGGTATTTGTGTTCAGCGCATCCCGTAGATCGGGATTGAAATCCGTCAATCCTGAACTGTTCACAATCAGATCAAGATTCTTTTGCAGCCGCCGACATATATCCGGCTCCAGCCCCAGGGCCGGCCGGGTAACATCTCCCTCGACCACCTCCACCTTTTCCCGCAAATATTCTCCGAGCCCAACTCCGTACTTTTCAAATAGCGGATCAAATACCGGCGACTCTTCCACGATTTTTTCAAATCGACGCTGCGCCGGATTTGATTTCTGCCGCCGAATCAGCAGATAAATCCGTTCGATCCTTGGCAACTCCATCAGCGTATTTGCCAGCCATACCTTGCCGATGAATCCAGTCACGCCAATCAACATGAGGTGCTTGCCGGCGAGCGCCTGCCGTACGGAAAATCCCGGAGTCTGTTGCCGTCCTTCGAAGTGTACGATCGGGTGCTCACGGGACACCGATTCCCGGCCAGAGCCAATGATCGCCGACCGCAGTTCCTCGAGCGTGATGTCCAGCTGCCGCGCCAGCGTCTTCGGCGCACGGCGTCCATCGGGACTCTGTTCCTGAATCCGCGCGAAGGCTCCGCGCGGCCGGATCACCGGCTCCAGCAGCCTACCCGTTGCCACTCCGTCACGAAATTCCAACCGGTTCGCCACCAACCGCCTAACCCCAAGGTGCTGCGCCAGCGGCTTCATTACGTGCTCAAGCCCCTGACTCACCAGCACCACATCCGCTCCAGCGCGCACTAACTCCTGCACGCGCTCTGCTCCGCGCGTCTTCAACTGCGGTTTCAATTTGTATTGAAAATATTCTTCGCCCAACATATCCAGCCGATCGCGAGTCACCCCGCGCAAGGCTGTGTGCACAACCCGGGTGGCGAACTTTCGATTGGTCGAGTATAAAAACGGTCGCAACGCAGCTAAAAGGAAGATGAGGCCGCGGCGGCGAAAACGCTCCGTGAAGGTTTGCGCGTTCCAGGTAAAGAACGCCACGGGCTGAACGACCGTAAGGTCGAGCAGGCTTCCCTCCACACGCCAGTACACGGCGGGGGAGATGCGGGCTGAGACGTCGGATTTTTGCTTAGATCGTTCCAAGGCACATTCGTCGATAGGCCGCAGGGATTCCCCCGATGCACCTAGACGAATCTACCATTGTAAACAATGCTCGCCCAAACGAAGAAGCGTTATTGAGGACAGCCTATCAGGACACAATTCACTCGCAACGACAGACCGCGAACAGTATGGAACGAAAACTAAAAGTTCCAGCCCTAGGCTGGAACTCTTAGTTGTATCGCTTGTCTCTTGAAACTATGACGCGCGGCGCTGGCGATCCCGCTCTTCCTGCTCCTCGTTCTGAGAAGGATTCTTTTTGTTCGGATCAACGTTCCCCTTTTGCTGTTGACCGGACTGCCCAGTCTGTCCGCTCTTTTGGCCCTGACCCTGTTGACCGCTTTGTTGGTTCTGCCCTTGGCCGTGCTGACCGCCCTGCTGTTTGTTCATATCATCTGCCATGTTTATTCCTCCATTGTTTGCAGAACGCGTCTTGGCGCGCTGCTGCGGCATTTTTACTGGCATCTGTTAATTTAGTTGCCATACTCGACGGCAGGGTTGATAACCATTTTTGCAACCGAACATAACCAATAAAACTAGAATTTAAAGTCACTTAGCCAGCTTCGCTTCCAATACCTCGCACTTCTCAATCACTGGAGCCTTGGCCAGCAAAGTTCCCGCATTCGCCATCAATGCCGCCGCAACACGCCCGTTTAAATGAGCCTGCCGTCCCGCTTCGTCTTCAAAAATGTCAAAGATCCCGAACGTTGAAGGGCCCATCTTGATAGCAAACCATTCCACGGTCGCCGGTTCTTCTAGCACAATCGACAATGCGCTCCGCAAGAAGCTCTCTACCTCAGCTTCCTTGCCTTCTTTTGCCTCAACCCGTGCCAGCAACGCCAACTTTATTTTAGCCATTTCTTGTTCTCCTTATAGATACTTCTGATTGCCTCTGGCATTGGATGTTCCCAGCCTGGTTTTCGTTTCGCGAGACTCGCAATCCAGTCGACCGGACAAAGTTCTCCCGGGCCGGACAATTTCACACTGGCGTAACAATCATTCCGTATAGTGACGGACTTTAGCACTCTATCCGCTTTGACGCAGTCCGACCTGAGGAATGACCATGGCCACAGCAACCACAACACCGAGCGTCCTCGACCAAAAGCTGTCCCGCTCTCCCGGCAAGATTGGAATGTTAGTTTTCGGCATCGTGCTGGTTATCGGCGTCGGCTATGCGGGATCCAGCCTGCTGCACGATCTCTCTTACGTGCACAATCAATCCGTGCTGCCCTTTGTGCTTCTGGGCGTGGCCTTGTTGGTTGCGCTGGGTTTCGAGTTCGTCAATGGATTCCACGACACTGCAAATGCGGTGGCGACGGTTATCTACACGCACTCGCTGGAGCCACATATCGCGGTAGTTTGGTCAGGCTTCTGGAATTTTCTTGGCGTGCTTGCCTCCAGCGGATTGGTTGCATTCGCTATCGTCTCGCTACTGCCGGTCGAACTGATTCTGCAAGTCGGCAGCAAAGCTGGCTTCGCCATGGTCTTTGCGCTGCTCGTCGCCGCCATCATCTGGAACCTGGGCACCTGGTGGCTCGGATTACCTGCTTCCAGTTCCCATACTCTAATCGGCTCGGTCATTGGCGTCGGCATCGCCAACCAGTTGATGAACGCCAGAACCGGCACCAGCGGCGTGGATTGGGGTCAAGCCGCCAACATCGGCAAGTCGCTGCTGCTCTCGCCCATTGTCGGCTTCGGCGTGGCAGGTCTGTTGCTGCTCCTCGCCAAAGCTCTTATCAAAGACCCCAAACTTTACGCGGCTCCCGAAGGCACCGAGCCACCACCGTTCTACATTCGTTGCCTGCTCATCCTTACCTGCACCGGCGTCAGCTTTTTCCACGGCTCCAACGACGGGCAAAAAGGCATGGGCCTCATCATGCTGATTCTTATCGGCACCGTCCCTACCGCCTACGCTCTTAATCACGCGGTCACTTACAAAGATTCTCAGGACTTCATCGCCGTCTCGCAGCAGGCCGCCGACGTTCTCAACAAATACGTCAGCCCCAACGCCGCCATTGGTGACGCGCATGATGACGTCACCAACTACATCCGCGACAAGCAGTTCACTCCTGACACCATGCTCGCGCTGCGGACCCTGGTAAGCGATATCGGCAATGAAACCGCTCTTTACAAAGAGATGAAGAATATCCCTAACGACCAGGTTCGCAACTTCCGCAATGATATGTACCTCATCAGCGAAGCCATCCGCCTGATGCAGAAGAATCACAATCCGACTTTCACCGCGTCCGAGACCGCCATCCTCGCCAACTACAAAAAGCACATCGACCACTCCACTCGCTTCATTCCGCTCTGGGTGAAAGTGGCTGTCGCGATGGCTCTGGGCCTCGGAACCATGGTCGGATGGAAGCGCATCGTCATCACGGTCGGAGAAAAGATCGGCAAGAGCCATCTCACCTACGCGCAAGGCGCAGTGGCAGAGATCACTGCCATGGCCACAATCGGCGCCGCGGACGGATTCGGGCTCCCCGTCAGCACCACCCACGTGCTCTCCTCCGGCATCGCCGGTACTATGGCCGCCAATCGCTCTGGCATTCAGTGGTCCACCGTCCGGAATTTGGCTCTGGCGTGGGTGCTGACTTTGCCCGTAGCCATGATGCTGTCGGGATCTTTATTCTGGCTCTTTCGCAAGACGTTCTAGGAAGGCTCTCTAGGAAGACTTTCTTTTCGCAAACCTTAATAACTCTTGTTCATTCCGAACCGGGCGCAAAGCCCGGTGAGGAACCTGCTTTTTCTTTGCTGGAAATCTTTTGCTGGAAAATTCCTCTATTTTGGCATATACTGTTGTATATGCCAACTAAGCGCCGTAAAGCTAAGCTCTTCATGAACAACCGCAGCCAGGCCGTCCGGCTGCCCAAGGATTTTCAATTCAAGACTGACGAAGTCTTCATCCGCAAGGAAGGCGAGGACGTAGTTCTCTCGCCGCGCCCCACTGACTGGTCCTCCTACCTGGCCGACGCTCCAGTCGCTTCGCCTTCATTTATGGAGAATGTCGACGATCTGCCCGTTCAGGAGCGTGAGCCCTAATGCCGCGCTACATGCTGGATACAGATACCTGCTCCTACATCATGCGGCGTTCGCATGATGCGCTTCTAAAACGGCTCACGACGGTTCCCGTCAGCGACGTGTGCATCTCTGTGATCACCAAGTCGGAACTTTTGTTTGGAGTCGAAGTATCTCCAAAACCCAAGCAGGATGAAGCGGCGCTCGCTGCTTTTCTGCGCTACGTCGAGGTTCTGGATTTTCCCGACGAGGCATCTGCGCACTACGCGAAAATTCGTGCCGATCTGAAGGCCCGTGGCTCGATGATCGGAGCCAACGATCTGTTCATCGCCGCCCACGCCCGAAGCTTGGGCCTCACCTTCGTTACCAACAATACCCGGGAGTTTAAACGGGTCCGCGGGCTGTCCATCGACAATTGGACGCACCCTTACTAATCTTGTCATTCCGAACCGGGCGCCAAGCCTCGTGAGGAACCTGCTTGTGACACTTCCTCTGACCCGCTAGACCGTGCCCTCCCGATTACCCTCCTCCAGCTCAGTTCCCCGCTAGAATGTATTTTTCAGGGACTCATATTCATGGATAAACTCGTAATCCGCGGCGGTGAGCCGCTGCTCGGCACTGTGCGCGTGAGCGGCGCGAAGAATGCCGCGCTTCCCTGCATGGCCGCCGCCCTGCTCACCGACGAACCTGTCATCCTCGAAAACATTCCTCAAGTGCGCGACATTCAAACCACTCGCAACCTGCTCGCCGCTATGGGCGCTGAGGTTGAACTCGGCTACGGGCGCGCCCAGCACCGCACCACTCTGCATTGCAAGAATATCGTCAGCCCCGAAGCTTCCTATGAATTGGTAAAAACCATGCGCTCCTCCACGCTGGTTCTGGGACCGCTGGTTGCCCGCTGCGGACGCGCCCGCGTCTCGCTGCCCGGTGGCTGCGCCATCGGCAGCCGCCCCATTGACATGCACATCAAAGGCCTCGAACAGCTTGGCGCGAAAATCACGCAGGATCACGGCTACGTGGAAGCCGCTGCCGAGCGCCTCACGGGAACGGAAATTGTCTTCGACAAAATTACCGTCACGGGCACGGAAGATCTGCTCATGGCCGCCACGCTCGCCGAAGGTGAAACGATTCTTCAGAACTGCGCGCGCGAGCCCGAAGTTGCCGATCTCGCCGCCTTACTCAACAAAATGGGAGCGAAGATTGAAGGCGCAGGCACGCCCACAATCCGCGTGAAAGGTGTGACCAAACTGAAAGGAGCGAAGCACCGCATCATCCCCGACCGCATCGAGGCCGGCACGTTTCTTATTGCGGGAGCAATGACTGGCGGCGATCTCAACATTACCGGGTGCGATCCCGGTCATCTCGATG
>JBAWBG010000428.1:0-23680 GCA_049589695.1 Candidatus Sulfotelmatobacter sp.
GGCCCAGGTCGCCCATATTGCGCATGTCCTGCTCGCCGCTCATGGCGTGAATCACGGAACCTGCGCCGAGAAAGAGCAGCGCTTTGAAGAAAGCATGCGTGAAAACGTGGAAGACGCCGGCCGCGAATGCTCCCACGCCGAGCGCGAGAAACATGTAGCCGAGTTGCGAGACGGTGGAGTAAGCGAGGACGCGCTTGATGTCGTTTTGCACAAGCCCGATAGAGGCAGCGAAAATTGCGGTCAACGCACCCACGATGGCAACCGTCTTCATCGAAGCCGGTGCGAGCACGAACAACGCGTTCGAGCGCGCGATCATATAGACGCCAGCCGTGACCATGGTCGCAGCATGGATGAGCGCCGAAACCGGCGTGGGACCTTCCATGGCATCAGGCAGCCAGATGTAGAGCGGAAGCTGAGCCGATTTGCCGCAAGCCCCGACAAAGAGCAGCAGAGTGGCGGCGGTGATGACAGGATCGCCGATCGAGAAGTGTCCACTACGAGCAGCGGCGGTCACGTCGATGAAGCGCAACGAGCCAAAATACCAGGCGATGAAAAACATCCCCAGCAGAAATCCGGCATCGCCGATGCGGTTCACGATGAAAGCCTTCGCAGCAGCGTCGCTGGCCGACTTGCGATGAAAATAGAAGCCGATCAGCAGATACGAACATAATCCCACGCCCTCCCAGCCAACGAACAGCAACACATAATTGTTGGCGAGGATGAGGGTCAGCATGGAAAACATGAAGAGATTGAGATATCCAAAGAAGCGGTAGTAGCCGCCTTCATGCGCCATGTATCCGATGGAATAAATATGGATCAGCATGCCGACGCCGGTTACGAATAGCAGCCAGATGCTGGAGAGCGGATCGAGCAGGAAGCCCGCATCGGCGTGGAATGGAGCTTGCGAGCCGTCGTGAGTGGTATACATCAAGTGGCCAGCGTCGGTGCCGAGCCAAGTGTAGAGAATCGTCTGATACGGTTGGTGAAAGTTTTCAGGCGTGGACGACCACGCGGAGTATTGCCAGATCGCCCCACAGGCCATGATAAAAGCCAGTACGATGCTGCCCACGCAGACGGCGCTCACGGTCGCCTTCTGCAGCTTGCGTCCAAAAAAGAACATGATGGCCGCTCCAAAGGCGGGCAGCAACGGAATCAGCCAGATGTGGGATAGGAACATTTTTAGCTTTCGGCCTGGAGCTGCACTTCTACCACTTCAGCAAATTCACCTCGTCGATGTTGACCGTTTCTTTGTTGCGGAAGAATGCGATTAGAATTCCGAGGCCGACCGCGGCTTCGGCGGCAGCATCGGTAATAACGAAAATGGCGAAGACCTGGCCGTGCAATCCTCCCCACATGCGGGAGAAGGCCACAAGGTTGAGGTTCACGGCGTTCAGAATCAGCTCAATTGACATCAGCACAATGACCACATTACGGCGGGTCAGGACGCCGATCACGCCCAGGAGAAACAGAGCTGCGCCGAGGACTAGATAATGTAGTGTCGTGATGTGGAGCAATGACTCCATAATCACTTCTCGCGACTGGCTGCTAGCGAGTAGCTAGCGGCCAGAAGTCCCTTTTCAGATTCTCTTCTTTGCCATTACTACCGCTCCGATGATCGCCACCAGCAACAGTAGTGAGGCGATCTCGAAGGCGAACATGTACTGGCCGTACAACATGGTTGCGACCTTCTGCGTGTTGTCGTTTTCAACCACGGGCAGCGCGTGTTCCGGGAAAATGCTTTTTCCCTTTGTGAACACAACCATGAATAATCCGCCGAGCGCCGTTGCCGCAACGATTCCCACCACCCACTGGCTATTGAACTGCCGCTCTCTCACGGAGCGGTCGATGCTTACCAGCATGATCACGAATAAAAACAGCACCATAATTCCACCGGCATAGAGAATAATCTGCACGCCAGCCACGAACGGCGCATAGAGCATCAGGTAAATCGAAGCCTGCGCCAACAGCGTGACGATCAATGCCAGCGCCGAGTGCACAGGATTCTTGCGCGTGATTACCAGGATGCCTCCGATGAGCATGATCCCGGCAAATAAATAAAAGAAAAATGGTGTGGCTACGGGTGCCATAACTTTTGTTGGAGCAGAGCTACACTCGCCGTCAGAATTAGAACGCCCAAACCCATTGGCAGTAGAACCTTCCATCCCATTCGCATGAGCTGGTCAAAGCGATATCGCGGGAACGTGCCACGATACCAGATATAGAGGTACATGAAGCCGGCAACTTTGGCCGAGAACCAGAAAATATCCTGAATGCGCACGCTTACGGCAGGAATGAACAAAACCAGACCGATCAATCCGAGAACCACACCGAATCCCGCCAGACCAATAGTCTGAATACGGAACAGAGGATGCTTGGGCATGCGTGCCGCATTGTAGAAGCACATTGCAGCAAAAAAAAGAAAGGTCACGCCGGGAAAGAGTGAGAAGACAAGATCCCAGGTTGAATTGCTCAGGAGATTCGGAAACGGCCGCAGCCATCCGCCCAACCAGAGAGTAACCGCGATGGAAGAGACGGCGATCATGGCGGAATACTCGGCAAGAAAGAATAACGACCAGCGGAAGCCGCTGTATTCGGTATGGAAGCCGGCAGTGAGCTCGGATTCGGCTTCAGCCAAGTCGAAGGGGGCACGGTTGGTTTCGGCGACCATGGCAACGGCAAAGATGAAGAAGGCGATCAGCCCAAGAGGAAAGAATTTAAAGATGAACCACTCCCCCTGCGCCTGCTGTGCCTGAACGATGCCAATCATACTGAGGGTTCCGGTGCCAGCGGCATTGAGGCTGGTCATCAGAATCGCTGAGACAACCGCCAATCCCATCGCAACTTCATAGGACACCATCTGCGCGCTCGAGCGCAGCGCGCCGATGAGGGGATAGTGTGAGTTCGAGGCCCAGCCTGCCATTACGATCCCCAACACGCTCAAGGACGAGACGCCAAGCATGAAAAGGATTCCAATGTTCATGTCAGTGATGGCATGCGTAGGGCCGAACGGGACCACGACAAAAGTTGTGAATGCCGCCAGCACAACGACCAATGGGGCGACCCAGAAGATAAGGCCGTCGGCCTCGGCGGGCATGATGTCTTCTTTGAGCAAGAGCTTGATGGCATCGGCGATGGGCTGCAGTAAGCCGTGTGGACCTACGCGCATGGGGCCGAGCCGAACCTGCATATGCGCGAGGATTTTGCGTTCAAGCCAGTTCATCGCGATCACCGCGACCGACAGACCCGCGAACACCAGCATGATGTAGACGAGCGCCCAGAACATATTTCCCGCAGCGCCTGGCGTTTGGTTACTGCTGAGGTATGACGTGATGTATTGAATGATCTGACCCATCAGCGGTCCACCTCGCCGAGAACAATATCGAGCGTGCCGATCACGGCGATCACATCAGCCACGAGTTGACCGCGGCACATCACATCGAGAGCCTGCAGATTTACGAAGGAAGGCGGACGTACACGCAAGCGATAGGGCTGAGTGGAACCGTCACTGACGATGAAGTATCCAAGTTCGCCCTTCGGCGCTTCGATGGAATGATAAACCTCACCTGCAGCCGGCTTCATGACCTTCGGAACCTTTGCCATGATCGGGCCTTCGGGAAGTGCGTCAACCGCTTGCTCGATGATGCGCACGGATTGCCGCATCTCAGCCATGCGCACGAGATACCGATCGTAGGTGTCGCCGTTCTGCCCGATCGGAATATCGAAATCGAAATTCTTGTAGTTGGCGTAAGGCTGCGCTTTACGCAGATCCCACTTGATCCCACTCGCTCGCAGTACAGGACCGGTAACACCCAGCGCGACACAATCTTTTCCGGAAATGATCCCAACATTCCTGGTGCGCTCAACCCAGATTCGGTTCGTGGTGAGCAGTTCTTCGTACTCGTCGATCTTGGGACGAAAGAAACTGAGAAAATTCTTTACCTCTTTTTCGAAGCCGGCGTAGGTCTCATACTGCAGGCCGCCGATGCGGAAGGCATGAGTAGTAAGGCGGGCGCCGCAATATTTCTCGTAGATTTTTAGAATTTCTTCGCGGTCGCGGAAGGTATAGAACAGAGGGGTAATCGCACCGATATCGAGGGCGTGCGTGCCGAGCCAGAGCTGATGGCTGGCGATGCGGTTAAGTTCGGTGAGAATCACGCGAACATGCTGGGCGCGCGGGGGCGCTTCGACATTGAGAAGTTTCTCCACCGTCTCGCAGTAGCCGAGCCCATTCGAAACCGCCGCAACGTAATCCATACGATCGACGTAAGGATTGAACATCGTATAAGTGCGATGCTCGCCAATCTTCTCGACGCCGCGGTGCAGATATCCGATCACGCACTCAAGGCCGAGAACTTTTTCGCCGTCGAGGCGAAGGATGACACGCAGCACGCCGTGCGTGGCAGGATGCTGCGGTCCCATATTAATAACAAGCTCGTTCGCATCAAGAAACGGCTTCTCAAGAGCTTCGAGATCCAGATGCGAGAGCGAACTGTTCTGGTCGGTCATTCGAATTTAGCCGCCGAGCTTAACTGCGGCTCTTCATCGCTAATCTTAATTGGCACGATTTAGCGCTAGTTTGTTTCACTGGCCGCTTTCAATTCCCAGGTTGATCTGCACCCACTCGTTATCCTGCTGCAGGATGCCGTAATCTTTGCGCAGCGGATGCCCCTTCCAGTCTTCGGGCAGCAGAATGCGTTTCATGTCGGGATGTCCGTCGAACTTGATCCCGAACATGTCGTAGACTTCACGCTCCAGCCAGTTGGCGCCCGCCCAAATCGGAACCGAACTCGGCAGGCTCTCCCCGTCAAGGATTTGCGTCTTCACGCGAATGCGTTCGTTGCGCGCAAAGGAATAAAGAATCCATATAACATCGAATTGTTTGTCGCGCTGTGGATAATGTACCGCGGTGATATCGACGCAGTAATCAAAATGCTCTTCGTTGCGCAGGACTTGGAGAATCTCAGGAATCAAGGAACGATCGACCCGCATATAATTCTGGCCAGCGTAGGTCAGGGATTCAATTCCCGTACCGTACGTTCCTTTCAACTTCGCGATCATCGGCGAATCCCAAGGAGTGGGAGCGGGAGCGGCGGGCTTGGGTGGGGCGGCAGGTTTCGCAGCAGTCGGTGTTGCTGGGACCGTGGCTGCGGGTTTCGGAGGAACTTGCGAAGCGGGCGAAGGAGACTTTTCGGCGGGAAGCTTAGGTTCGGATTGAACGGAGCCGGAAGCCGTTGCTTTCACGCCGCCGGGAACAGGTGTTTGATCCGCCGTCGGTTTCGGTTCACCTTCCGGCGGCTGTGAAGAGGGCGATTTGATTTCGTCCGGCATTAGGCGGCGAAGGCACTGACCTCAGGCGCGCAGGGTATCGGAGAGAACGTTAATTTTTATCAGCTTGAGGGTGCGGTGTCAACGAACTTGGCCACAAAAAGCATTTCTGCAAAAAATCTTCTCTCGCGTTCTACACGTGCCCTTGCGCCTGGTATGACTCGATCAGATCGCGAATGCGTTGCGCGTCTTTTTTGCGATGGCCGTGGCTGGTGATGGGATCAGTGCCGCCGGTGGATTCGATGATAATCTCCGCCCAAAGCACGCCGGTCGAGATATGCACGGAGGCAACCTTTGATATGAGAATGCTCTCTTCGTTTCTGCCAAACCAACGCGATTTCACACGGCTGACCCGCATCGGACTCACGATGATCCGAGTTGGGAAAATGAAATTGCCTTGAGTCCAACGACTGGCAGCAAAGGTTTCTGCAGACGGCTCGGCAGCAGGAGTGGGAGGAGTTACACCCATTCCAACGCGCCCTTTCCCCAAACCCAGATATAACCGACAATCAAAATAATGAGGAAGATCAAAATCTCTACGAGCCCGAAGACTCCGAGAGCTTTGAATTTGACTGCCCAGGGAAATAGAAAGATGGTTTCCACGTCGAAGACCACAAACAGAATTGCAATAATGTAGTAGCGGACCGTGTAACGGCCGCGGGCGTTGTCGATGGGATCGATGCCACACTCATAAGGCATCAGCTTGGTCTTGCTCGGATTGTCCGGACGAACCAGTTTAGCGGCCAGTAGAGTGACCGGAAGAAGCACGCCGATGACGGCCATAAATATGAAAATAGGAACGTAGTTTTGCGGCATCGGGTGCCTCGGCTGTCAACGGTAACACAAACCCGTCCATAGTATCGCCGTCAGCGCGTGGCTTCAAGGCCCTTGCGAAAGGATGCAGGCGATACGCCTCCGTCCCGCAATTGGTTGGTTAGGTTTTATTTCTCCCAGTGCGTTGAATTGAACTGTTTGGGATCGAAGACGGCAGCGTCGAGCTTAACGTTGTCGCGGATATCCGAATACTCCTCGCTGAAGACCATCTTGTTGTCGATGTGCATCTCCACCCGTGCGGCTATCCAGCCGCCACCAAGTTTGCGGTAATCGGTGAAGCGAATGTCCTCGGTTTTCTTAGGATCGCTGCGCGCAGGCTCCATCTCGCGAACAAATAGCAACGTGTCCTTTTCCACCCAGAATTGCCTGGCCTGCAAATCACCCTTTGCGGCACCGACCACGTAAACCGGATGTCCCTCCCACGTGTCTTCGCGCAACTTCGACAAGTCATAGCCTTGGGATTTGATGACGTCGATCGTAGTCTGCGGATCTTGCCGGTAGACGTCAAATCCCAATACCAGCAACATGTTCACTAGAGGCCGGTTGCCCGACACTTTGCCATCTTTCATGATGGTCACATTGCCATCTGCCAGGACGTACCCATTTCCATCGGCGAATGGTCCGATGTCGATACGCAATTTTCCAGGCAACAAAGCAGCCTCGTACCAGGTCTCAACTTTGGTGCTTCCGTCCGGATTGTAAGTAGTGCTCCTCTGGGTGAAGGTGACCGTGTCATACCAGGATGCTTTGTAGCGTTCGTGCATTGCACGCAAAACAGCTTCGCCATTATTGATTTCCTGGGCATGAGCGAACGCGAAACCTAGAAAGAATAAAACGATGAATAGCCGTTTCATTTGACCTCCTCGACTTTATCCTTGTGGGTGTGTGCCACAAATCCTACCCCATCCACCAATCCCCTCGATCGAGCTAAGAAGCGGCCGAGCGCCTGAAGATCTCACAGAAATTTATCTGGAAACACAAACACATCACGAGCGAGAGCTGTATGCAGCGTCCCCTCCCGATAGTAGCGGGTCAAGATGCCGCCTTTCCAGGTAAGCATATCGGAATTGAGGCGGGCAAATTCCTCCCAGTCAGTGACTCCGTCGCGGACCATGCGCTCGCGTATCAAAAAGAAGTAAGCGCAGGTGATGGTTTCGTTGTAGAGCTGCGGCTTGCCGTTGGCGACGGCGAATCGTTTCAGCGCGGTGGTGAATCTCTCGAGGGCTGCGAGAACCGGATACTCGCAAAGATAGGCGAGAGCCAGGCGTACGTGATCGGCGTGGTGAAATGAATCGGCCGAAATGACGCCACCCTCGAAGTCGCCGATGAGTTGCCGATGGTCCATGCGAGGCGGCGAGGCCTAGCTCCCTTTTCCCACGGCGACCGCCCAGGCAGCCGCTATATAGATAGCCAAATTTCCGACTTCATACATGCCATGCAGCAGATGAATGACGACGGCCAGAGCAAACACGGCCACAAGGATCCAGGCGCCCGGAATGGCGGTTCGCGGAATGAGCATCAAAATACAACCGGCGATCTCACCAAATCCAAGAACTAGCCGGATTACATTTGGGAGGTGAGTCCTGGAGAAGCCGTGAGCGGCACCCGGCAGTACAAACAAAATTGCTTCGATCAGAATCACTAGTCCCAGGGTCCACTGCAGGCCGGTGAGGGCGATATTAGCGCGTTGCGTGGTCATAGGTATCTCTATTTCTCGGCATTTCGACGGCGGGTGGGCCGCGCTTTGATTTCTTTCAGGCGATGGCCGGCGCTGGAATCCAGATCAAAGTCGTAGAAGCGCTTCAGCTCCTGAATGCGTTCGAGGGAGGCTGGACTGAACGGTGTTTTTCCGTCGAAGGCATGCAGGACGATGCCCTCTAACAGATCGCCGAGGGTCATATCATGATATTCGGCAAAGGCCTTCAGAATTTTGAGCAGGCGCTTTTCCATGCGGACGCCGGTTTGTACGCGCTCGACCAGCAGTTTTTGATCCTCGATCATGTGTACCAATGTACCACAATATCAATGTACACGCTCTTGGATGGGATGGCCCGGACTAGCGGGGTCTGGGTTGTTTATAATCGCGTTTCACAGTTTCCACAGGTTTCCAGCGCCTTGAGCGCAATTCCCAATTTAAGGATTTTCTTTGGCATTCGACGAGAACGTTTACGAACTACGACGGCAAAAGTTGAGACAGATTGAGGCGCTGGGACAAACGGCGTACCGCAGCAAGTACGAGTTCACGCACACCATTCCGCAGATCCTCGCGGAGTATACCGATAAGACTACCGAGCAACTCGAAGCTCCGCGTGTCAATGTGCGCGTGGCGGGACGCATTATGGCGATTCGCCTGATGGGCAAGGCAGGCTTTTCGCATCTGCAGCAAGGCGGACAACGACTGCAGATTTACGTAAAGAAAGATGCCGTCGGCGACGGAGGTTTCGAGTTATACAAGTTGCTCGATATTGGCGATCACATTGGCGTGAGCGGGTATCTTTTTCGCACCCGCACAGGCGAACTGACCATCCATGTGGAGGAGATTACTTTTCTCAGCAAGGATCTTTTGCCTCTGCCTGCCGGCAAGACGGTCCAGGCCGATGACTCTAACCCGAGTGGCGCGAAGAAGTGGAACGAACTTACTGACGTTGAACTGCGCTATCGGCAACGTTATGTCGATCTGGTAGTGAATCCCGAAGTACGGGAAGTTTTTCTGAAGCGCAGCAAGCTCGTGCAATCGCTGCGGCGAACGATGGAAGCACACGGATTTGTCGAAGTGGAAACCCCGATGATGCAGCCGATCGCCGGCGGAGCAATGGCGCGGCCTTTTGTGACGCACCACAACACGCTTGATATTGATTTATATCTGCGCATCGCGCCAGAACTTTATTTGAAGCGGTTGCTGGTGGGCGGATTCGATCGCGTTTACGAAATTAATCGTAACTTCCGCAACGAAGGGCTGGGCTGGCGATGGAATCCTGAATTCACCATGCTTGAGTTTTATCAGGCGTACACCGACTATCAGGGCATCATGGATCTCACGCAGCGGTTAATTACGCAGGCTGCAATCGATGTGAATGGTGGAACCAAAGCGAAGTGGGGCGATCAGGAGATTGATTGGGCGAATTGGCAACGGCTGACCATGCGTGAGGCCATCATCAAGTTTTGGCCTCAAGCGTCCTCGCCAGAACCAGTGATGGGTGAGTTCAGCAGTGCTGACGGCGTGAGAGTGTTGGTGCAGCGGTTCAATGCGGGGCATCCGCACATGGCATACGATCCGAAAGAATCCCTTGGGAAGACCATCGCTGGTCTGTTTGAAGCCGTCGCGGAGGAGCATCTCACCCAGCCGACGATCATTTACGAGTTCCCTACTGCAGTGTCCCCGCTGTCGAAGCAGAAGCCGGGCGAGCCGGAATGGACCGAGCGCTTCGAAATTTACGCCGGACAGATGGAGATTTCCAATGGGTTTAGCGAACTCAACGACCCAGAAGACCAGCGGCGGCGCTTTGAGTCACAACTGAAGGAGCGCGAACGCGGCGACGAAGAGGCGCACCAGATGGATGAAGACTACATTCGAGCGCTATCGTATGGAATGCCTCCAGCGGGTGGGTGCGGCGTGGGAGTAGACCGGCTATGCATGCTGCTAACCGATTCTCACACCATTCGCGACGTAATTCTGTTCCCCCTTTTGCGGCCGGAAAAAGAACCGAGTACAGAGGGGAACAATGAGGGAAAGCTTTAGCTTATAAGACTTAAGATATTAACTTTCGAGTACCTAACAATACACTAGAAGCCGGGCAACAACACTTTCTATACTTTTAGCATCCGATTTAGGCGAAGAATTGGCAGCGCTGCCGTAGCGTCCCGCAAGCATTGGACGTTGGGTCGGTAGCGCTTTGCTTTTTGCCGTCGAGAATTTCTACTTCGAACTCTTTCCGTTGCTACTCTTCCCTGCCACCGTTCGTGGCGGCTCGTACGGAGGCTTGTCAGGGCTGAAGTTGCTGCTCAAATAATCGATGAGCGCCTCGCGATCACCCGGATCGACCACCGCGCCCCATTTGGTCATCTTGTCGACTTCTTTCGTCCACGCCGCTTTGCTCAGGCGTTGTTGCAGGATGATGCGCGCCTCGTGACATTCCGTACAAGCCGTAGTGGCTTTCGCCTGCATCGAACCCGGTGGTAAATCTGCAGTCACATTGGCGGGAACGCTTTTTTGCGCCACCAGTGCAGTGGCGAAGGTTAGCAGTGCGAGGCCCAAAGTTATATGAAACACGTGAGCGAATACCGTTTTATGAAACATGCACGTTAACCTGATCGATGACGTTGTAGAGATAACCGCCGGGGTTCCACAACGGCGTAGCCGGCTGAGTGCGCCCTTGACTATCGGTCGCGCGTGACTGGATGGTGTAATCGCCGGGGTTCAATATCTTTGACTCGTACCTCCAAAGCCGCCAAGCATAACGAGATTGGTCGCGGCCAAGTGTTGCGGGATTCCAGCTCGCGCCGCCGTCGGTCGAGATCTCCACTTTCGCGATATCCGCTTCCCCCGCCCATGCTGCGCCGTGCACGGAGAGAGCACCGACTTTCAGATGAGTTCCGTCGCTGGGACCCGCAATTACGGACTTCACATTCAATGCCGTAATGGGATGCGTATCTTCGGGCTTTACCGTTTCACCGGGCTTTACCGGATGGTTCGGCAGGCTGTAACCGGGACTCATAAAATTACCCACGAATTCCGACTCCAGCACTTTAATTTCGGTAAGCCACTTGCAGGAAGCCGAGCCGATCCATCCTGGAACAAGAGCACGCGCAGGAAAGCCATGATGCTTGGTGAGCGCGGATCCATTCATATGCGTAGCAATGAGCGTATCGGCGTCGATCGCCTTTTCGATCGGGATGCTGCGAATAAAGGGAGGCACTTTGCCAGGAACTTCGTCGAGGCCGCGGAACATGACGTGCTTGCCCGTTGGTTTCACTCCCGCGCGTTGTAGAACATCGCGCAGCCGTGGCCCGGAAAAGCGGGCGGTGCCTACCGCTCCCTTACCCCACTGAATCCCAGGAACCTGCGGGCGGTACGAGGTGCGGCCGTTGCCCGCACACTCGAGTGTATTGACTACCGAGTGCGCCTCGATCTTGGAAAGCTCAGCTAAACTCATCGTGAGCGGCTTCTCCACTTCGCCGCCAACTGAGACTCGCCAGTCGCCGGCGTCAAGTTCGGTAGGTTCGTACATGTGGTTACGCACGAAGAAATGCGGGACTGGCGTGAGCCAGGTATTGAAATACTCGACTGGACTCTCCAGATCAATAAAGCGGAATGAGCGAAGAACCATGCCTTCTTCGCCGGGGAAAGGGACTTGCTGCCCTGGCGGGAGCGCCCATGTCAACACCGGAGCAGCACCTGTGAGGAGCACCGCTCCCGACATTTGCCTAAGGAATTCGCGTCTGGAGTTCATAATTCGGAAATATCATTTCACAATATCGTCTCACGATATTGCATTTGGCAAGAGTAAAAACTCGGAAATCGACATTCATTGTTCATTGTTTCTCGTAAATCAAGTTAACACCGCCGGCTCGGAAAAGGAGAGTAGCCAAAACCGGGCCGGCGGCGTTTCCGAAGGGAACGCCCCTTCGAAAAGTTGAACCGTTGAAAACCATTTACCCGCGTGGAATGCGAATGCGAGGTCTTTCTTCGGTTACGGCAAGATGTAACGGAAGGACGTAAAGACCATATTATCCAGCCCTTCGGGCGAGACGCCGACCCCTTTCGTAAAGCCAGTACCAGACCAGGTGTCACGAGTTACATAGGAATACTGCGTGCCGAACTGGAACCTTCCTCTGGGCCCGCTGTAAAAGCGGTACCAGAAGCCGATGGTACCTTCGATCAAAGCGCGGGTATCGGCCGTGCAGCTGCTCAGGCTGGTGGGAGTGAACCCGGTGCCCACGGCGGGCGGCAATTCGGTGTAGCAACCAGAATTGTTAAACAGCGGGGCTCCGTAACCGACCTCTTTTCCCGTGATAGGGTCAAAGCTGGCCGCCCGCGCGGCGTACTCGACGCCACCGTATCCGTAGATATCGAATTTCCTGGACCGGTATTCGAGAGTGGTTAATTCGGCGAAGTTCTTGATCAAATGAATCGTACCGTCGCCATTGATCGAGACGTCGGAGAGTCCGCCCGCGGCGTAGCGTCCGGTTCCATCGCCGGTCAAGGCTTTCAAGCCGAGAATGATATGCCTATGGTCGAAAGCCCAGCGTGCGCTTGCGCCAAAAGCGCCGCCAGATTTGGAAGCGTTGTAGGCCCCTAAAGCATTAGGACCGGTTCCCGCGCCATTCGGGCAAGGTCCGGTTGTTGCCGGTGCAGTGAGTGCCACTTCGCCGCAGGGAAACACTCGGTCGGTAAACCGGTTCAATATGCCGAAGATCTCGTAGTGCCCGAAGCCGGGATCAAAGGCTGCCTTCGCGATAAGATCGGGCGAAGGATTGAAAGTGTAATTGGCGGTAGTGTTGTAGCTGTTGCTCGCGCCCGCCTGTCCGAGGAGGAAATTATCTCCGTTGCCGTGCGTGGTGAGTGTGCCTTGCGGGGCTTCTACGGCGAAGGCAAACGCAACTTTGTCGCCGAAGGCCTTGGTAACGCGGATCCCAGCCTGGCGAGCATAAACGAAGCCGACATTGTAAGTCGCGTCGATCGTCTTGGGTCGGGCATCGTTGGTCCTGCCCAAGTCATCATCCGGAGCGATCCCTCTACCGTTCTCTGTCGCCAGAGTCCACATCTGCCCACCCAGAAAACTCCAGCCATTATCTATCTTGGCTTGTACCCAAGCCTGGCGGAGACGAAGTGTGTAGCTATTCGTTGAGTTGGAGGTGGAAGTAACCCCGGCCGAGAGAAAGTCAGCGGAAACGTAGCTGGAAAGATTTACCCTTCCCGCCTGACCATTGACGAAAGTTGTGATTTTCGACTGGCGGCCTGACCCGAAAAATTCCGGCACCGAGCTCTGCGAGGCGCCCGGCATCGTAAGGGCGTTGAAGGGCGTGGAAACGTCCGCGCTGAGGGCTCTGGAGCGGCGAACAAATTCGGCAGCGGCATATCCGCCGGGCGTAATGCTGATGCCTCTGAAACGAATGGTGAGCGGGCCTTCCATCGGACTTGGGCCGGGCATCGTGCCCGAGTCTTGCGGGTTCTGGGCAGTGGGGGGAGCATTCCCCTGTTGCACGGCGGCGTTTGTTGCGACCGCAGCCGTCGCCGGTTGCTCTGGGGCAGGCCGCGTGTTGGACTTGCTGGTAGCTTCCGCCGCTGCTTGCTGGGCCTGTTGGCGCTCCAGCTGCTCGGTGAGCCGGTTGATTTGCAGTTCCTGTGCGGCCAGAGCATCTTTCAGCGCTTGAACATCCGCGGCTGTGACAGTAGGCGGTGCAGGTGCGGATGCCCCATCTTTCGCGATGGGCGCACCTGACGGCGGGTTCTCTGCCCACGTGCCCGCAGTTAAAGTCGCGAGCGCAAAGGCAGTGACGACCAACTTCTTGCTTCGTTTCATGGAATTTCGCAATCCTCTCCTTTTGAGTTTTCGAATAATAATGTTGAGCCCAGAGGTTTATAGAGTTTCTTCGTAAATATGTTCTTAATTATCACTATCGACGTACTAGGGTTTAGTTCACACTGCGCTGATGCTTTTAGTGAACCTCGTATTAAGTGCGAAGATATTTTTCCTGCAGCCGCTAGGATTGGATCAGGCCGTCAACCAGCATTCACTCACTTTTGTTTCCCCCAATCACCATGGGCAATACGCTTCCCTTTTCCTTTTTCTTCGACATTCTCTTCGCTCTGGGTGCGCGCGGGGCTGGTTCGGCAATCAGGTCGGCCAGGCTAGTATTTTCCAGAATATTGGCGGCTGCATCGCGCACATCAAGAAAAAGCTGGTAAAGGGCACGATGGGGCAGGTCGCGGTCAATCAGGGTGCGCAACTGTTCAGCGTCACCAAAGGGGGCCAGCGGGCCGTCGATCAAGCGCATGATCTCGCTCAACGGGATATCGGAAGGATCACGCCGCAACTGATATCCGCCCTTGGCTCCGCGCACACTCTCGACCATGCGCGCATTCTTCAGTTCGAGGAGGATGAGCTCCAGGAATTTCTCCGGAAGATTCTCCTCGTACGCGATTTCGCGGATCTTGATCGCTCCCTGGTGGTAGCGACGTGCCAACATCATCATCGCCTGCAACGCGTAAAGTCCCTTTTGCGAGATTTTCATAGGGGCGCCATTATGCCATAAAGTCTATGGTATTAATAGACTTTATCTTGCTACGCTTGCAATCGGTGAACCATTCATACACCGCCGCATGAAGATTCCGACAACTTGTTTTCAATGGTTTGCAGAATGCACTTCGGGGGCAAGGCAATGCGGTGTGCAGCAGCTTGCAGTTCAAAAGAATACTTAGTTCCTCCGCAGCAGTCGCTTCAGATCTCGGAGCCAGGCAACACGCGCAGAACTTGCACCGTAATATTATCCGGTCCGCCGCGTTGCAATGCCAGCTTCACCAGGACAGAGCAGCACCCAGCCGGAGTGTTACCCTTCACGGCTGCCTCGAGTTCTTCATCGCTCACTACGCCCCACAAACCGTCCGTACACAAGAGAAGATAGTCGGAGTCCTGCAGGGCCATTGCCTGTTCGGGCCTTTGTACGGCTACTTCGACGCCTGCTCCCAAGGCGGCCGTAAGTATGTGCCGCTGTGGATGTTTTTCGGCATCTTCGGCGCGGACAATGCCAGTCTCGACCAGCCGACCGACATAGGAGTGGTCGCGAGTCAAGCGCGCGATGCTCGCACCTCGCACCAAATAAAGGCGGCTATCTCCGACATGAGCAAAATAAAGCTGGCGGTCGCGGATCACGAGCGCCGTGCATGTTGTGCCCATACCGTGAAGCCCGGGATGCTGTCCTGCGTAATTTTGGATTCTTTCGTGGGCTCTGGCAAATGCTTCCAGGAGGGCAACGTGCGGATCGTCCCCGACTACATTGTCATAAACTTCGCGAACTGTTTCCACCGCCAACCGGCTGGCTTCCTGGCCGCCCTCGTATCCCCCCATGCCATCGGCAATTACTGCTAGCCTTCCCTTCCGCTGGAGTTCTCGTTCTGCGGACGGCTCCCAATAAAGATAAGAATCCTCATTGTTCTCGCGCTGGCAACCAACGTCGGTCAGGCTTGCCACCTCCAGTCCAGGTTTCACATTCATAGGATCAAGTATTAGTTCGAGTTCCTGCCATACGGTCAGAAACTACACCGGTCTTCAATCGGTCACGAATAGCATGAGGGTATGGCCCCGCCATTATAGACAAGTTGGCGCCGCAAGATGCAGGGCACCGGAATCTGTTCGGAAAACAAAAAAAACCACAGTCGGCGGCGGTTCTTGTCCTGAATTCGGGAAGTCAGATTCCGGAACTATTTTCCATCGCGTGTTTGTCTCTGTGGATTTGCCGGCTAGTACGGTTCTGTTCCCTGTTCAGTTTGTTTCTGCGTAGGAGAAGTGAAAAAACGCTCGTGTGCTCGCGGCAGCTACAGGAAGCACTCTATATCATGGGGGCCTCCCCCCAACTATCATCCTCAGACGCAGCTACGCGTTGGCGCGCTTTCCTCGCCAGCAGTTTGAATAGATATGACGGTTTCCGCCAAACTTCGTTGACGCGGCCGTTCTTGCGAACAAAGGCTCAGGAGTAGGAATGACCGGAATGCGGGAGCGAGTCCGCCAGTTTGGCGGAAACATGACCATTGAGTCCAACAGCCGGGGAACCATCATCTCTTTCACCCTTCCAGTTGCGAAAACTGAGCCTTCGAAACGCGCACCTGTCGTCCAGCCTGTATCGGTTGGATGAAGAGTCCAGGAGCATCGCCGATTTCCATGCGTATTCTTGTGGTGGATGATAACGCGCTGGTCCGGCGCGGCGTGATTGATATTCTGGCATCCAGGAAAAACTGGGAAGTCTGCGCCGAAGCCCACGATGGAAAGGAAGCAATTCAGAAGGCCCGGGACCTTCGCCCCGATCTCATCCTCTTGGACATTAGCATGCCAGGCATGAATGGCTTAGAGGTAGCGCGCGCGGTTCGCCAAGAGCTCGCTGATGCCAAGATTTTGCTAATGAGCCAACACGACCCGGTATCGCTGCTCCCCAGTGCGATCCAAGCCGGCGCGAACGGCTGTGTCGATAAGAGCCGGCTGGCGACGGACTTATTGTCGAGCATTGAAGGCATCGCCGGAAGCACACCGGTTGGGGGTACCGGCAATAGCGATTGAGCGGCAACCGCATCGCCGCGGAACGCATGCTGTGCAGACAATTCATGGCTATCAGAATCATGCGGCGGTTCTTGCTGATTTTCGCCCTTGCGTTAGTCGGCCAGCTGCTTCTCGGGCAGCCCGCTCGCACCAGCCGTGTTTCAAAATCGCCCGAGTACACCTTCAAGATCGTTCGCACTTTCCCTCATGACTCAAACGCCTTTACCCAGGGTCTCGCCTACCGTGATGGATTTCTATACGAGGGAACGGGCCTTAAGGGCCGCTCATGTCTCCGCAAGGTCCGTGTGGAAACTGGAGAAGTTGTCCAACAGGTGGATTTGGCGCCAGAGTTTTTCGGGGAAGGAATTACCCTGTGGAAGAACGAAGTGATTCAGCTGACCTGGAAATCGCAAACGGGATTCGTTTACAGACTGAGCGACTTCCAATTGCTTCGGCGGTTTACCTATTCGGGAGAGGGTTGGGGCCTCGCCAGTGATGGCCGTGAAATTTTTATGAGCGACGGAACGCCGGAGATCCGCGTACTGGATCCCGTCACACTCGCGGAAAAGCGCCGCTTCACAGTGCATGACGGAGATACGCGGGTAAAAGAATTGAATGAACTGGAATTCGTGGATGGCGAGATTTTTGCCAACGTCTGGCAGGCGGACCGAATCGCCCGCATTTCGCCGAAGAACGGAGAAGTGGTTGGCTGGATCGATCTCACCGGCCTGTTGAGCCCGGTTTATCAGCGCGGACCGGGAGCGGTCCTGAACGGAATCGCCTACGATTCACAGCAAAAGCGACTCTTTGTGACCGGCAAGCTGTGGCCGAAGATCTTCGAACTTCAGCTTGTGCCGAAGTCGTAGTATCCAGCTTCGTGGGGTTTAGACCGGTGTGTCCAGTAAGATCGGATTCAGATCAACCGAACCGAACCCTCAGCATCGACAAGAGGTAAAGCGCCCGAGCAGCAGGGCTGGAATACATCCGAAATCGGCGCCAAAAAAGCAGTCGGCCAGGAAGGATGCGCGCCAGAATGCTTAGGGGAGCTGGAGTCAGCCTATCGTCCGAAATATTTCGCGTTGAGCTCGGTAAAGGAATTCCACTTTTCCGGCAGATCGTCCAGCGCGAAGATCGCCGACACTGGACACACTGGCACACACGCGCCGCAATCGATGCACTCCACGGGATCGATATAAAGCAACTGTTCGGTCGCGTACTTGGGATCATCTTTCTTGGGATGAATGCAATCCACCGGACACGCATCCACGCAGGCTGTGTCTTTGGTGTTGATGCAAGGTTCTGCGATTACATAAGTCATAACGATGCGATCTCCTGAACTGGATGCTGATATTTTACTACGGCAGTCTCGCGAGAACGCACATTCTAGCAAGAAATAGAGACGCTCCGCAAAAAAGAAAATGGCCGGCAATGGTTGCTGCCAGCCATTTCTTCGGTTGTTGAAGGCTGCGCCAGAGCCGATTACCGATGCCCGCCGCCGCCGTGGCCACCGCCACCACCGTGGAATCCGCCACCGCCACCACCACCGTGAAACCCACCGCCGCCTCCACCGTGGAAGCCACCTCCGCCGCCGTGGAACGCGTTACCTCGGAATCCACCACCCGCGTAGCCGCGTCCAGCATAACCTCGTCCAGCATAACCTCGTCCACCGTATCCTGCCCGTCCGTAATAGCCACGACCACCACCCCAGCCGTAGCCTCCTCGACCGTAGTAGCCGCGACCCCAGCCGCCGCCCCAACCACGTCCCCAGCCTCCGCCCCAGCCATACCAGGGACCTGCACCGATGAAGAGGCCGCCCGAGAACCAGCCAGGTCCGTAGTAGCCGTAGGGTGCGCAAGCGTAAGGGTAGTATCCGTAGTAGCCGTAGTCGCAGGCCGGAGGCCCGCCGACATAACCTGGGCCAACCCCTATTCCGATCCCAACTTGCGCTTGCGAGTAAGCCAGTGGCAGCATCAGAAAACTGACTAAAGCCAAATATTTTATATACCTCATGGTGAATCCCCTTTTCTCAGATCCGCCATTCCAACCCGCCCTCCGGATCTGCAGGTCTTCCGATATTTTTTCTATCCGAAGCACCTATTTATTTGAACTCGGAAGGCACAGAAAAGTTGCAATCTTGAGACTGGCTGATTTCAGCCACCACGCCTGGATTCAACCACTTACAGAAACTGAGGTGACGGTAGCAACAGCACGTTAGCGAAGCGTGCCAAACACCGGACGAGAAGTCGCCTAAGCTCCCACCAAAGACTCGCTGGGCTCGTATTCCGCGATGTAGCCGGCCACCGCGCTGGCCGCGACCGTCAATGGCGAAGCCAGATACATCTGCCCGGGGCCACTGCGGCCGGGGAAGTTGCGATTCTGCGCACTGATCACCACCTGGTCGGGACGAGTCGAAACTCCCGGTCCGGCGTTGATGCAGGCTCCGCAACTCGGCTCGATCACTTGGGCGCCGGCTTTTTGAAACACATCCAAATAACCCTTACGCAAGCAGTACTCGCGCGTCTCCTGCGACCCAAACTGAATGTAGAACTTCACCGAGTCGGCCACGCGCTTGCCCTGCTTCAGCGCATCGGCCAGCACCTCGGCGTACATATCCATGTCCTCATTCTTGCCCGCGGTGCAGGTGCCGCCGTAGGCGATCTCGACTGGCACCGGCGTGTGCAAATCGCGGATGTACTTTCCATTGCCCGGATCACCCGGAGTCGCAACCATCGGTCTAATCTCAGCCGCATCGAGTTCGATCACGTGTGCATATTGCGCATCCTGATCACTCGACAATCCTTCGATCATCGACTGCGCCTTGGCTCGATCCATGCCCCGCCGCTCGACCAGAAAATCAACCGCCTTCGTATCCGGCGCTACGATGCCGGTAAATCCGCCAATTTCAGCCGCCATGTTAGTCATAGTGGCGCGCTCGTCCACGCTGAGCTCTTCGATGGCCTCGCCCGCGTATTCCATCACTTTCGCGAGCGCCTTCCCACTGCGCACGTAGTCGAGACTGAGTATCTTTAGGATGAAATCCTTCGCCGTCACATTCGCTCGCCGCTTTCCCCGAATCACGATCTTCACTGACTCCGGCACTTTCACGCGCACGTCTTTGGTAATCCAGCCATTAAACACGTCAGTCGTGCCGATGCCGAAAGCCACGCATCCAATCGCACCTACATGCGGAGTGTGCGAATCCGAGCCGATGTTGAGTTGTCCCGGCAACGCGTAGCTCTCAAGCACGATCGAATGGCAAATTCCTTCCGACCCTTTGCGATCCTTCAGTTCGCCATGCAACTTAATACCCTGCTTGGCGGCAAAGTCCTGTTGCTTCAGTTTTAGTTGCGTGGCCAGGTCGAGCAGGCCCAGTTTCTTTTTCTCTTCGGAAATCACTTCATCGAGAAACGTCAGGTGGTCGCGGAAAAAGATAATGCTGGAGGCATCGTTGACCTTGGCATCTTTTCCGACATAACGTTCGAAGAATATTGCTGCCATCGGCGTGACGTACTCATGGCTGAAGCGGAGATCTGCTTGCGCGAATCCGGTATCACCCGGTTTCACGCTAGGAACGCCAATTCCGCCTTCTTCATTCACCATGTGCCGGGCAAAGATTTTTTCCGCGACGGTCATTGGACGATTCTGGGTCTTGATCGGCGGCAGAAATACTTTCTTCTGCATGCGCGCCACATTGAAGGGAAACAGCCCACCATATTCGATCACTTGGCGAGTAATCTCATCCTCACCCGCGGTGAATTCGCTGAGCGGAATTTCCTCGCCACCTCGAATCCGATCGATCAACGAAAAGTTCGTCGAGGTCAGTACTCCCAGATTCTGGCAATTCTGTTTGTAGATGCGCTCAATGTTTTCGGCAATTACCACCCGAATTCCCGCGCACATTTCCGCGTAAGGCGACTGCTCGCGGCTCGATCCTTTGCCGCGCCGCTTCCCGCTCACTGCGCACACAAAGCCGCCACGCTTCACATCGCCGCGCCCAATCGGCGTGACGCCGCCGCACTTTAATCCAAGATAAGGAATTTCGCCCAGCGTCTCATCGAAATAAAAACAATAATGCGCCGGAGTAATCTCATCGGTCGAGATGTCGTCGCGCAGCTTGGGATTGTTCTCCGGGTTCTTCGCGTCCCACGGCAAATCTTCCCCGGCGAGTTGCCGCTTGATGAGTTCCGGATCTTCGGTGAGAAAAAGAATGCGCCCTTGAAGGCGGACTTGGTCTGGCCGTTTTTCGATTTTGCGTTCGAAGAGAGAGTTGATCACTTTGAGCCCGTCGAATAACAGAGATGAGGGACAGGCGGAGGCGGCTACCCAGTCCCTAATTATTGTAGCGCGACCGCCGCGAACAGGCTTAGGGGAGGGATGGCGAAGCGGACGCTGCGCGGGGAAACAACGCTTATCTCTTATACTCGCGGGGCTCTGGCAACGGCTCCATGCCTCGCCCGGCAAAGATTTCTCCAAACTCCACGAGCAGAGCTTCATGCAGTAAGCCGTTCGAAGCTAGAGTCTCGCGGCTGTTGAGCTCAAACGGCGTCCCGTCAAACTTCGTCACTTTGCCGCCGGCCTCCTCCACAATCAGCACGCCCGCCGCCGTATCCCAGGGATTGAGATTGAACTCCCAGAACCCGTCATAACGTCCGGAAGCGACATTGCATAAATCGAGCGCCGCCGATCCCGCCCGGCGCACGCCATGCGTATGCAGCGTGATCTGGTGGTAAAAGTAAATATTCGGATTTTTGTGCCGCTTGTGACTGGGAAAACCGGTGGCGAGCAGGCTTTCCTTCAGCGTGGCAGTTTTCGAAACGTGAATTGGTTCGCCATTGAGCCGCGCGCCTCTTCCCTGCTCTGCCGTGAACAATTCATCGCGCGTGGGATCGTAGATTACGGCCGCGACGAGGCTGGCGCGCTGCCCGGACGACCGCTCCGCTGCCGCCTGATATTCCAGTCCCCTGTATTCCAAACCCAGGGATACGCAGAACACAGGGTATCCGTGCGCAAAGTTCGTAGTGCCATCGAGCGGATCGACATACCAGCGATAGTCGCTGCCCTGATCGCTGAGCCCCTGTTCTTCGCCCAGAACATCGTGTCCCGGCCACAGCGCAAGGATGCGCTCTCGAATCAGCGCCTCGGCGGCGCGATCTGCGGCGGTCACGAGATCAGCATCGCCTTTATATTCAATCTTCAAATGCTGGTGGAAGTAATGCAACAGCGACGCGCCTGCCTCCCGTGCGATCGCTGACATGGCCGGGATAAAACTGTCGTGATTCGGTGAATTCGAGGACATCAGAACTGATAGTTGAACTTAGGAGACAGCTCAGGCCTCCGGAAGCCACGCTCCCGAGAGCCGCGCCTATTTCTTTGTGCCGCCATCTTCCGCGATGTACATAATCTCGTGCTTAAAAATAAACAAATTGGGCTCGCCTTCGCGAGTCAGCCGCACCATGTGCTTGTCGTAGTATTCGATCCACCCACGCACGGTCTGGCCATCCATCAGCTTGACGTTTACCGGCTTCTGCTTATCGCCCAGAGCTTTGAGAAAAGTGGCTTCCTCGAAAGTCTCCTCCGGAGGAGGAGTGCGCCCGCGCTTGGCGCCACTTGGATTTCCCTGCCCACGAAAAGGCATGCTGGCATTGTACACAAGCCGCGCGCCACATCGACCTTAGAAACGGGCCAATGAAAAAAGTGACGATCACGAGAATACAATATAGAAATTGTCTACGTCGGTTGGGAGGCCGGCCATGAAACTTCTTGCTTGCGCTCTCCTCGTTGTTCTGTTTACTGCAACGGCAGCCCTGGTGCAAGAGCGGCCCATACCGCCCGGCATACGGCAGGCCGATCAAGCCGAGGACAGGACGCAGCAAAACATTCCACCGGCCCGGCCACAGCGGACGACACTAGACATGAAGAAACTCCGCCGCGATGCCGACGAGTTGGCCAGGATCGCACAAACCATCCCGCCCGATGTTTCGAACCTTCGGGAGGGCCTGCTGCCGAAAGACATGATTGAAAGATTGAAGCAGGTCGAGAAGCTGTCGAAGGGGTTGCGTAAGCAACTAAACCCGTAGCTGTGCGACGCCGTGGGAAAGGATCGATCGGAATAAGCTTTCGTAGCTTTTTGTATAAGAGGGTAATCATGAAAGGACTCGGTCTTCTAGGCACGCTATTACTGGTCGCAGCCGCTGTATCTGCGCAAGATGTACGCCCTGCGGGAGTGCCTCCCGGCGCGGTGCAAGCCGGGCAAGCGGAGGCGAAGGCTGAACGGGACTTGCCACCCCCGGTGCAGGCCAAGCGCTCTCTCGATCTTTCGAAACTGACACAAGAAGCGGACGAACTCTCCAAGCTGGCTCAGACGATTCCGTTCGATGTTGCCGCCATCAATAAGGGAATGCTCCCCAAGGACGTCTCTCAGAAGCTGAAACAGATCGAGAAGCTCTCGAAGCAATTACGGGCACAACTGAATCCCTGAGACAAGAAAACACCAGCCCTTGAGGGCTGGTGTTAACTATGAGTGACTGCGGGTTAGAAGCTAAACTTCAATTGAAACTCCATCACTCGAGGGCCGCCGAGACCGAATACCCCCGTGCCGACACCAACGCGATAAGAATCGCTTTGAACACTTTGTGTGGCCTGATTGAAGCCCTTGGCCGTGCTGTTGATCGAGTTCGCGCCTTGATCAATCCATCCAGTCATTGTGCCTGGCGGCAAGTTGTAGTTGCTGAAGTTGAAGATGTTATAGAAACCAATGCTGGGTTCGACGGTGAACCGCTCTTTAAACTTACCTTCCCAAGCTATTTTGAAATCCAGAGCCTTGGTCCAGGTGAATGGCAATTGGTTCGGAGGCGCGGTTGTAATCGGAACTGGGTTGGTGGGACTGACGGCACCGCCCGGAGCGACCAATCCAATCGCAGCGAGTTGGGCCGGAGTGAAGAGACCAGCGGTTACTAGCCTCTGACCGGCTGGCGTTGGCTGATCAGCTTGGGTGGCTAGGTAGTTATTGATAGCGCCGTTGAGGCCGTTCACGTCGAGTGATCGGCCGAATGCACCGTTCTTGGTTCCAGGTAGCGGATCGCTCACGAAGCCGCTGCCGGTAAAGTCCGTCTGGAAAATCTGACCCGAGCTACCGGTACTGCCAACGATCACTGGGCTCGATAGTGGACTATAGAAATGGGCGATGACCCCCAATCGGAAGTTAAACGGCACGTCTAGATTGCCACCAAACGAAAACTGGTGGGTTCGATCCAGCAATGATGGCCCCATGT
>JBAWBG010000429.1:0-2841 GCA_049589695.1 Candidatus Sulfotelmatobacter sp.
CCCGTAAGGAATATGGGAATGCCTGCTTGCGGGTAGACTCTCTGAGAACGACCGTCTACCAGCTTCTGCCAATTTCGCGGTAATGCGTCCCCAATGTTCGAAGGGAATAAAGTTTGCTCATGGCTTAGAGCGCCTCGAAAGACTCCGCTGCTGCCCATTGTCTTTTGCTGCCCCGTGGTCTAGCATCCGGGACCTGGGAGGTTGCCGATGACAGCTTCAGATAATATCTCGTTGATGAAACGTTGGTACCGCGAGGTTTGGCAGGAACGTAAGAACGACACTATTTACGAACTGCTCGCCCCCAACGCGGTACTAACGGGGACAAATGGTCCCAAAAAACAAATCCGCGGCCCTGAGCAATTTGCAGCCTTTGCCGAGCAAATTCGTAGCGCCTTCTCCGATACGCAGATCGTTGTCGAAGATGCTTTCGGGATCGACGATAAGGTTGTTGCGCGATGGTCAGCCACGATGATTCATAGTGGCAACGGCCTCGGAGTGCCGGCTACGGGCAAGCCGGTCAAGATCACGGGCATATCAATTGCCCGGATCGCAAACGGAAAGATAGCGGAAGGCTGGGACAACTGGGATCGCCTGGCGATGCTCGAACAAATCGGGGCATATAGTCCACCCGAGGCCGTAATCCTGGCTAAAACCGCGTAATCGCCTCTCGTGGGCCCATTCAGATCGCCGGTAGCCACCCCGCGCACGTTACAGGGGTGGGATTCCGATACGCTGGCGGCGGCGACAGCTACGCCGCAGGCCGCGGCCTCATCTCTCGCGTTTGGCCACCGAGCAAGAGCAGCCCGCCCGCTTCGCCTGGGAGGGGCGATTGACAATAGCCCGGCGCCTTCAGCGCCGGGAAAAGCAGGAAGAAGCGGAG
This sequence comes from Candidatus Sulfotelmatobacter sp., assembly GCA_049589695.1. Lineage (GTDB taxonomy): Bacteria > Acidobacteriota > Terriglobia > Terriglobales > Acidobacteriaceae > Sulfotelmatobacter. The sequence continues at coordinate 881 of JBAWBG010000429.1, forward strand.
CCGCGTCCCGGGGGGACGCCTGAAGTTCTCACACAAAATCAACTGGCGCCGATAGTAGCAGCAAAAAGCAGCGAAATGCCCTGCCCGCTGTGATGAAAACGCGTCAGTCCCTCTTGCATGAGAACAATCTAGTTTTATTCGTGGGTCACCCACCCTTGCGAACGTCGCAAGAGTGCCAGACACTCATCAGGCTGGCGTAGCGCTCTCGCTTTCATCTGCGACAGAAAGGTCCGACCACGGCACGCCCTGGACAATAAGGCTGATGCCTGTGTCCATTTTAAGGTCGGCAGTTTTCGCCTCGGTATCCACACTGATCACCACATACCTGACGAAGCCCTTCCCCTTCAGGAAAACCAGATCATTCATCCGGGGGACATATTCATTTTCCTTCATAGCGCATCTCTGCTTTTTAAGAGTTTACGCCTTTACGGAGGCCCGCCGCTGCTGCCCTACCTAACGCGAAAAGAAACTGCAAGGCCATCCTCCTCAAGCCCGGCGGTAGTGTCCTAATAGTGCGTTGATGATTAGGACACTACCAGCCCGGCTCGCCCCTTGACAACTCCCCGCTCACATCCATACAATTGGCACTCAGTAGGTGGGACTGCTAACAGCCCGCCGAAATCCCAATAACTTAATAAATCCTTGCTCCATCAACCTTCTACCCAACTTTTGAAAGGAGTTGCAACCATGGCGAAATTCAGTCCGCTACATGACCGCATCCTGGTACGCCGCGTCGAAGAAGCGTCCACCACCAGAGGCGGAATCATCATCCCCGACAGCGCAAAAGACAAGCCGCAAGAGGGCATCGTCGTATCCACCGGCAAAGGCCGCACCAACGATGAAGGCAAAACCTTCCCTCTGGCAGTTCATGAGGACGATCGCATCCTGTTCGGCAAGTATTCCGGAACCGAGATCAAAATCGACGGTGAAGACTACATCATCATGAAAGAAGACGAAGTCCTCGGCATACTCACCGGCGCAGCCAGCCCTAGCAACACCAACAAGAAAGAAACCGTAGGCGCAAAGCGGTAAATATAACGATACGCGAAGTATCGTAATAGGGCCAAGGTTTACCCTGTGAACCCCAGTGCCCTCTGTGGTTAAAGATTTTCTATTCTGAAGGAGAAAAGAAATGGCAAAACAAATCGTACACGGAGAAGAGTCCCGCCAGGCAATCCTGCGCGGCGTCAATCTTCTTGCCGACGCAGTAAAAGTCACGCTCGGCCCCAAGGGCCGCAACGTTGTCATTGAAAAGAAATTCGGTTCGCCCACCATCACGAAGGACGGCGTCACCGTCGCCAAAGAAATCGAACTCAAGGACGGCCTCGAGAACATGGGCGCCCAGATGGTTCGCGAAGTTGCCAGCAAAACTTCTGACGTCGCCGGCGACGGAACCACCACCGCCACCGTTCTCGCGCAAGCAATTTATCGTGAAGGCGTGAAAACCGTTGCTGCCGGCGCCAATCCGATGGCAATGAAGCGCGGGATCGAAAAAGCAGTCTCACTGGTCTGCGGCGCCTACGATAAGAAAACCGGCGAGCGCGGCAAAGGCGAAATCGACAAATTCTCCAAGCCCGTGTCGGGAGAAATGATCGCACAGGTTGGAACCATTTCCGCGAACAACGATGAGACCATTGGCCACATCATTGCCGAAGCGATGAAGAAGGTCGGCAAGGACGGCGTTATCACCGTGGAAGAGTCGAAGACGCTGGAGACCCAGTTAGAAGTGGTCGAGGGAATGCAGTTCGATCGCGGCTATCTCTCTCCTTACTTTGTCACCGATCCCGAGCGCATGGAAGTTGCTCTGGAGAATGACTACATCCTGATCAACGACAAGAAGATCAGCTCGATGAAAGATCTGCTGCCGTTGCTCGAGCAGATTGCCAAGAGCGGCAAGCCGCTGGTCATCATCGCAGAAGATGTCGAAGGCGAAGCGCTGGCTACGCTCGTGGTCAACAAGC
>JBAWBG010000430.1:0-8277 GCA_049589695.1 Candidatus Sulfotelmatobacter sp.
AAATGATCAGGCGCGGCTTCCAAGCCGCGCCTTTTTTGCAACTGCTTATTCCAACCCACTTGCCCTTCGTCGCTTGTTGCCATTTGTCCGCCCAGCGACTCGTGACCTTCGTTACCTTTATCCGCTCACCCCTCTTCAAGCACAATCACTTTAAGTTCCATGCTTTTCGCGGGAGACTAAGAGTGCTCTGCCATCGCTTTCTACGTGTTTGTATTTTCATCGTGATCGGTGCTTCGCTGGCGGCGGCTCGCGATATCGCCCTGGTCTCCAATAAGTCCACCGCCGTGGGCGCTCTTACCGTCACTGACCTGGTCCGGCTCTGCAAAGCCCAGACCTCGCGTTGGCCCGATGGCAAGCCGGTCACCTTTGTTATGCGCTCGCCCTCCGCGCCCGAAATGAAGATCATCCTGGAAAAGGTTTATGGCATGTCGGAGAACGAGCTCAACAGCCTGATCGTGACTTCCAATCGCGGGCGCCCTGCGCATCCCGCCATCCTGGTCGCCACTTCCGATGATGAATTGCTGAACAAAGTGGCCTCCACTCCCGGCGCGATCGGTGTGGTGGACGTTTATTCCATCAACAGCAGTGTCGCCGTCGTGAAAATCGGCGGCAAACTTCCACTCGAACCCGGCTACCTGCTCCACGGAAATTAAAGGGCCCAGCTGAAAAGGATTCTGTTTTGAAAGCGTTCGGAAGGATTTTGCTTTGCAAGGAATGAAAGGGATTCTGTTTTGAAAGAATGCGGCTTCAGCCGCGCCGCAAAGATGCAAATAACGAAACCGGGGCTTTAGCCCCAAACCGAAAAGGATTCTGTTTTGAAGGGGTGCGGCTTCAGCCGCGCCGTAAAAACGCAAACAAAGAATCGGGCTTTAGCCCTCGACAGCATTAAACTATGGCAGCTCCCGGCAAGAAACGTGTTGTTGCCCCGCCCGCCCCGGCCTATGTTCGCCGTTATCCCCGCTTCGCCATTGACGCTCGTCTGCAAGTCCGCATGTTTCAGGGCGGCGAATTCCGCACCTGTTGGGGACGCTCCACCGAAATGGGTCAGGATGGTATCGGCGCCACGCTCACCGGTGAACTGGAAACCGGTGAAATCGTTTCTCTCGATATCCCTCTGCCCCTCAGTCCGTATCCGCTGAAAGTTCGCGCCATCGTCCGCTATCGCCAGGGCCTGCGCTACGGCTTCGAATTCCTCACGCTCAGCGAAACCCAGCGCGAAACCATCCGTCGCGTCTGCGAAATGCTCGCCTCCAGCGGCAGCAGCGTTTAGAACAGCATTTAATAACTAAGCGCCTGCCTAAACGTCCCTGCTTAAGCGACTCTCCGTGCTCTCTCGAAATCACTCTCCACACAAACCGGCAGTTTGATGTCCCAGCCCTCTCCATCCCCGAAAGTGAATGTGGCAAGTCTGTATTCCATGGCGAAGAACCCACACTTCGGGCATCTTATGATTGCCGGAGTCTTCATGGATTCAGATCGGAGGAAGTCTTTTATGGATGCTCTTAGAGTTTGGTGTGATGACATGCCGCCTCCCTATCTACGCAGAAGAAAACTGCACAAGAGGCCGCTGACGGCAGCAGGTTTTGTGGACTACCTTTGACTATATACTCGCCAGCCATAAGCTACGCTTTTTAAGTACCTCGATAAAGTTCTGACAGAGCGTTTGCTATGCTCTGCGCGGTTTGGGCGTTTTCTCTTTCTTTTTTCGCTCGGCCTTGAGTTTCGCTTCTGCCGCCAGGCTTTCTCTTTCGAACTGCGACATGGTTGCCGAATAGTCCAGAACGCGCGAGGAATGAGCTTTTATTTCTGACTTTCGTGGCATGGTGGCACCGTCCTTAGGCCGCGCTCGGCTTTGGTTGTTGTGCTTTGACCGCCAGGACGTAGCATTCCTCATGGACGGCCTCTCCATCTTCGTTTGTCTTGGTGGTTTCGAGTTCGACGGGTTCGTTGCAGAGCGGGCATACCGGAAACCGTTTTGGGTGGTGGTTGTGCATCTGACGTCCTCAGACGCAATCATAAGAACGAAAACTGATCTCCGTCTGCCCGCTGCCGCACATAGTCAATTTCCGACATTTCACAATCCGTAGAGTGCGCTGACGAATTCAACCCGTGCCTCATTTCTCACCCATTGCGGCGTCCGGGAACCGCGAGCCGCTTCGAATCTCACGCACGGCCCCGTTGGCTCTCCACTGCCTCTCCTTCTCCATGCCAATTACGTCAGTAACTTTCGAGTACATCCCTCGCGTTCTACTATGCAATTGTTGGGCTTCAGAGGGGGGAGCCTCCAATGGGTGGTCGTGTCACCCGGCCTGCGCAGTCCAAGGATATTCTGCGCGCCAAGAACTTGCGCCACGCGCTCCAGAGCGGAGCCTCGCCCTCGTTCATTCCGCCCGGAGTTGCAGCTCGGGTTCAGCCGACTACTCTCGCCTGGAATTCGTTACCGCCGAACTCCGGCGCGCCTGACGCAGCCGATTCTCTCGACCTCCGCCGCCAGTTCCTCGAACAGCTTTTTGAAAATTCGCCCGACGCTCTGCTGCTGGTCGACGCCGCTTTCCGCGCGCAGTGCGTCAATCGCGAATTTCAGCGCCTGTTCGGCTATTCCGCCGAACAAACCTTGTCGCAACGCGTCGACTCGCTGATTCTTCCTCCAGACCGTGCTCCGGAATTTCACTGGATCTCGCAATGCCTGGAGCGCGGCGAACAGATTAGCCTCGAGACGCAACGCCGCCACCGCGATGGAACTCTGCTTGATGTTTCCGTTTCCACCGCGCCCTTAATCGTCAACGGCCACAGCGCAGGCTTTTATTTCGTCTATCGCGACATTTCCGATCGCAAGCGCGCCGAAGCTCTCAACTCCGCGCTTTATAGCGCCGCGGAAAAGGCCAGCTCCACCGAAGATCTGCAGCAGTTCTTCGCCGCTATCCACGGCATCGTCGATGAACTCATGACGGCTCGCAATTTCTCTATCGCCATTCACGATCCGGAATCACAGCTGCTCAGCTTTCCTTATTTCGTCGATGAGCAACAGTCCGCTCCCGCTCCCGCCCCGGCCGCGCGTGGCCTGGTCGAATACATTCTGCGCACCGGCGAGCCGCTGCTGTGCTCTGCAAAACAGGTGCAAAAACTCCAGCAGCGCGGCGAAATCGCTCTCCTGGGTGCGCCCCCGGTGCAATGGCTGGGCGTGCCGCTCAAAGCCAATCATCACGTTTTCGGCGCGCTTGTCCTGAAAAGTTATTCTGAAAAATCAACTCTTCGCGAACGCGACAAAGATGTCCTCGCTTTAATCTCGCGCCAGTTGGGCGCTGCTATCGATCACAAGCGCAACGAACAATCCCTGCGCCGCTCTGAAGTCCGTTATCGCTCTCTGGTTCAGACTGCGGTCTACGGAATTTACCGCTCCAGCCTGCAAGGCCAGTTTCTCGATGTCAATCCCGCGCTCATCGGAATGCTGGGCTACAGTTCCGCACTTGAAGTCATGGCGCTCGATCCCCAAAAAGATATTTTTCTCGACTCCGGCGAATACAAGCGCCTGGTCGATGAATTCCAGCGTACCGGACGTGTCGATGGATTCGAAGTCCGCTGGAGGCGGAAAGACGGCGCCGCCATTACGGTCCGTATCAGTGGTCGCGCCGTCGCCAGTGAAATTGAGCCCGCCGATGTTCTCGAGGCCATCGCCGAAGACATCACCGAACGCCGCGTCCTTGAAGATCAGTTCCGCCAATCGCAGAAAATGGAAGCCGTCGGCCGCCTCGCCGGAGGCATCGCGCACGATTTCAATAATCTGCTCACTGTCGTCAGCGGTTACACCGAGGTTCTCCTCGATCAACTCACGCTGGCGAATCCTCTGCGCGCCAAGGCTGAAGCCATTCAGCAAGCCTCCGATCGCGCCACCTCGCTGACCCGTCAGCTTCTCGCCTTCAGCCGCAAGCAGCTTCTGCAGCTCAAGGTCGTCGACGTCAACTCTATCGTTGCAGATATGGAGCGTCTCCTCCGCCCGCTCATCGGAGAGGATATCGAACTCACCACTAATCTTGATGCCTCAATCGGCTGCACGCGTGCCGATGCCGGACAACTCGAACAAGTCATCATGAATCTCGTGGTCAACGCGAAAGACGCAATGCCCAACGGCGGAAAAATTCGCATCACCACCGCCAGCGTCACGCTCGATGACTCCTACCGGCCGGAAAATACATTCATCAAGCACGGCCCTTACGTCATGATTTCCGTGGGCGACACCGGCCACGGCATGGACCGCGAAACCCAGGCCCGTATCTTCGAACCTTTTTTTACGACCAAAGAAAAAGGCAAAGGCACCGGCCTCGGACTTTCCACGGTCTACGGAATCATCAAGCAGAGTGGCGGCTACGTTTTCGTGCAGAGTGAGCTTGGCCGAGGCAGCGTCTTCACGATGTATTTCCCGCGAGTGGATGAGCCCTCTGAAATGAACGGTGTGGCTCCAGTCTCGCTCACCGTCGCCGGCGGATCGGAAACCATCCTGCTGGTCGAAGACGAAGAATCCGTCCGCCAGTTAATCCGCGAAACTTTGGAATCCCGCGGCTACGATGTTCTCGAAGCCTGCAACGGCAACGCCGCTCTCGCTCTCGCCGCCGCCCGCGCCGAGTCCATTCATCTGGTTATCACCGATGTAGTAATGCCCGGCCTTAGCGGCCACGAACTGGTGCAGCAACTGCTCGCCTCTCGTCCCAACACAAAAGTCCTCTATCTCTCCGGCCACGCCGAAGAAGCCGTTGCCAGCCCCATCTCCACCGACGTCCCCAAAGCCTTCCTGCAAAAACCCTTCACCCTGCAAAACCTCTCCCGCAAAGTCCGCGAAGTCCTCGGCCCCGCCGCCAACTAAATCACCCCGCGTGCTTGTCATCTTGAGCGGAGCGAAAGACCTATGCAACTTCCCGACACCACCGCAGTGCCGCGTAACCGCCCATGCCGCCTGCGCAACCGTGGAAGAGCCGCGCTTCAGCTTAAATAACGGGCTTTAGCCCCGAAAAATCTCCTCGCAACCTCACGCCCCTGATCGCCATCCAAAATAGACGATCCGCTTCGCTTTGAATCTATACCCCCGCTCTCGTCATCAGTACAATTAAGGATTCTGGAGGAAAAAATCATGGCTCATGAACTACCGCCTTTACCCTATGACTACGCGGCCCTGGAACCAACCATCGACAAGCAGACGATGACCCTGCACCACGACATGCACCACGGTGCCTACGTCAAAAATCTCAACGCAGCCATCGAAAAGCATCCCGAACTCGGCAAGAAAACTGCGGAAGAATTAATCCGCGACCTGAACGCCATTCCCGAAGACATTCGCGCCGCAGTCCGCAACAACGGCGGCGGCCATGTCAACCACTCCATGTACTGGAAGATCATGAAGCCCAAAGGCGGCGGCGATCCCACCGGCCCCATCGCCCAGGTCATCACCAAAACCTTCGGCAACTTCAAAGACTTCCAAACCAAATTCAACGATGCCGGCGCCAAGCAATTTGGTTCCGGATGGGTCTGGCTCGCTGGCAAGCAAGGCGGCGAGGTTCACATCATGACCACACCCAATCAGGACAACCCAATTTCGCAAGGCCATTTCCCAATCTTCGGCAACGACGTTTGGGAGCATGCCTACTATCTGAAATACAACAACCGCCGCCCGGAATATCTCGCTGCCTGGTGGAACGTCGTCAACTGGGACGAAGTCAACGCTCGCTACGAAGCCTTCAAGAGCGGCAAGCACGTGCAAGAACCAGCCATGGCTCGCTAGCTCCATGCAGAGACAGCCGCCTTTCGACTGTCCCGTGAAGCGCAGCGAGTGGAACTAAAAACAGAATTGAAAACAACAAAAAGGTCTCGCCGCAAGCGAGGCCTTTTTATCATTCCAAGCTATTCGCCAGACACTCTAAGCCGCCGCGGTCTCCACATACGCCTCCGGCTCCGCCTCAAATTCCTTCCTGCACTCATCCGAACAGAAAAAATATTTCCTGCCCGCAAACTGCGTTTGAAATTCGCTCTTCCCGTCGTCAACTTTCAAGCCGCAAACTGGATCCTTCGTCATGCATCCCCTCCATGTCAAAATTTACTTTCGCTTGTCCGCACTTCCTCTTGCAAAAATCTTTCCGTTCTCTCCATCTTTTCGAACCGTCTGACTCTTCAGCATTTCTATCGGGTCAGTCTTCTGCGCCTAAGAGGCTCGCCGGAAAAATCTTCTCTCCCCGTGCACGTTATACCGTCAGGCGAAAACCGTAGACACTGATCGGAACCCTCTCGCCCTCTTTCTGCAATTCCTGTGCAAGCTCTGTGGACAATCCGCCCTCCCACTCGCTTACTTTTTTCTCCTGCGCTGCCGCCGCGCCACCGGACCCCGCCCTTCAAGCACCCTGCAGCCGTATCCTAAAGAACTCCCTGACCTATGTTGGTCCCCGAAAATCTCCATCTAGGATTTTCCTCAACTGCACCAAAAATACTGAATTGACCCAGCGCCTTTTCGCTCGTACATTCTCATTCGCTCCTAAACAAAAAGTGAAATCAAACTCAAGCCGAAGACTCGAAGCGGCAAGAGACAAACGTTTCGCCAGGCGTCGACATTCGCTAACCATATTCGTTCACCATTGGCGTTTCACCATCGAACAAGCTGGTCAGAAAACATGAAAGCAATCACTCCATGGATTACCTATCGCACTCGCTTTCTGGTCAAAGCCAAACAACTCACCTCCAGCCTCACCTTCACCGACGCTCTCGGCCGTCAGCACTCGGGCCGCAAGGGCGACTACCTCGTCGAATCCTCCGACGGTGTTTTGCGCGTCGCGCCCCGGCAAATCTTCGAGGATATTTACGTCCCGCTGCTGGCCAGCGAGATTTCCCAGCCGCTTGATAGCGCCATCTTTCTGGAGAACTCGCTAGAGAACTCGGCGCAGCAGGAGTCTTCTCATTACCAGGATTCCACCAACATTCCACTTCCATCTCGCAAACGTCCACAATCCGAACGCAACCGCCGCGACCAGATTCACGGTTTTCGCTCCTTGTAAAACTTTGCAACGCTCGAAAAATAAATGGTCGGAGCTACCCAAAAAGAAGAGGTCGGATCGCTCGAAAAACAATTGCCTTGCCCGAAAAACAAGAAGTTGGAGTGCCCAGAGAACTTAGTCATTGCAAAAACTTGTCATTCCGACCGGAGCATTCCCTTCCGGCGAGGAAGGGAATGCGTAGTGGAGGAACCTGCTGTTTTCCCGCCAGAAATCGATCCAGCTTCCGACAGCAGAGCTTCGCAAAGCCACCGTGGAAGAGCGGCGCTTGAGCGCCGCGTAAGCTCGTTAAAAATGAATCCGGGCTTCAGCCCGCACCGCTCTCTCCGTCCCAATCGTCAACCCCAAAAGCCCTATTCAACCCGGCTGTCAACTTTTGTGAACGTCAGATGAATTCCCCTTGTGGAAAATGCGGCCACGACCGCCGCACCAAGCCCGTCATTGCTGCAGATACAACATGTAGTGTTTCCCTCTTGACAGCTACAATAAGCGGGAGTAACTTTGCAATCCCATAGGCTTTGATTTCGCCTCGCGGGAACGAGGCGATATTCGCCTAAGTAGAGCGAAGAGAGCAGTCAGGACGGGTTCAGAACCGGGCCAGAGGTGACCCGGTTCGATCCTGTAAACCTTAACAAACAAAAGCCTTCCTGGTCGAGAAGGCTAACCGAAGAAACTGCGGTGGCCGTCCCCCGATCCTCCCCCGGTGGACGCCAAACTCAGTCAACGGAAGTCGTCTTTCGAGCTGGCGGGTGGTCTCAGCCTTTGCCAAAAGCCGGAAGACCGAAGCCAGTTCCTTAGGAGCCCAAATGGAAACCCTAACCCGCCTCGTCACCGATTCATTAGCCCGGCACGGCTTCGATCGCCCCATCGACCCGCGCCGCCTGCAATGGTCACGCTGGTTCCGCTGCGACTCCCCTCACAGCCTCCTCGTCGTCCCCAGCAAACCCGGCATCTTCGCCATCGCCGAGGAGGTTGTGGCGGTTTGCGGGGCGTCTGAGCCCCGCCGCCACAATCCTGAGCGGAGCGAAGGATCTTCCGCCGCCAATTCCGCTCCAGTCGACGCGCTTTTGGGTGGCGCAGCGCTTCAGTACCGCGATTCGCCGCAAAGGGAAGGGGCGGAGACGCCTTTGGGTGGCGCAGCGCTTCAGCGCTGCGACTCGGTTCCTCAAGCAGTCGCGGCTTCAGCCGCCGAGGTGCCTGTCCGCCGCATGCTCGCCGTCCTCCAATTCTCCGAAGACGACGACATGGC
>JBAWBG010000431.1:0-31008 GCA_049589695.1 Candidatus Sulfotelmatobacter sp.
GGATTACGTTCCCGTTCCCGGCGGTATTTTCTTCCTCTGATTTCCTCTGGTCCGTAAAGATCGTATTTCATCCGAACCCTATCAAACCGCAGGCGATTAGCCCACGTCAACATCACTTCTTAGGAGAACTAGCGTGCGTATCTACGGACGGATGCGAATTCTGCTGGCGCGGCGTTGCAGCGGCCGCGGGCCGTTGTTGATGCCACGTATTGAACTTCTGTTCCTGGTCCCGCTGTTGCCGGGCATTCGCCTGCCGCACCGGAGCGACCGGCTTGGCCAGAGGATGCGACCACTGCCGCGACGATTGCGCACCCCCCTTCTCAGGTTGCGCCTGGACGCTTTTTTCTGGCTCTGGAGTCCCTTGCGCCTCCCACACCCGCGGCACAGGCTTTGCCTGATTGGTTCCGCTGCTGGGTTGGCCAAACGAACGGAAGCCATCGTCCGGCTGGGGTTGCCGCGTTGACGGGGCCGCCGGTACCGGCCGGCCGGGCGCCTCCTGCCGAACTAACGATGACGACTGGTTCAGATGACCGCCCGCCTGCAACTCCCTCTGATCGAACGAATGCGGCATAGGTGCAGGCGTCCTCAGCGCCACGACTGCTCGGCTGCTCACTGCTGCTGGCGGCATGGCCACTGGTCTTCCGGTTCCCAGCACGCTGTTGCGAACCGGTTCAGCCGCAACTATGTGCGAAACCGGGGCCGCTGCCAGTTCTCTATCCGGCACCGATACCACATTCCGCGCCACAGGATGGGCATTCACGAATGTATCCCGAGAAACCACTGTCACACCGCCGCTCACGCCGCGGTTCGCATACGTAATGTTATTCACCGTGGTTCGGTTGATAACAGTGGTGTTGTATACATTCGTCACTCTCGCCATATCTAAGCGAGTGTTCGTGATGTTCACCCGGTTCACATATACGCGGCTTACGCGATAGCCCGGGATAAATACTTCTCCCGGAGCTAAGGGGAACCATCCGACTCCCGCTCCAAAGGAGAATGAGAAGTTGCGTCCGGGCCCACCGCCAACCCACGCCACCAGCGCCGGAGCGTAGGACGGCCGCACCACACTCGGTCCCGGAACCCACAGCCACGCGCCGCCGGCAAATGCCCAACGGCCATAGTGGAAGGGAGCGAATCCCCAAGGTTCATCTGCCACCCACGTCCAGCCCCACGGACCCACCCACGCCCAGTGACCGAAGCGATATGGCGCCCATCCTGCTACTACCACTCGCGGGCGCCAGCTCATGCCGTAGCCGGCGACATAGCTCCAATCTCCGTAAGCGTCGAGATCTTCGTATCCAGTCATCTCGCGTGAAACGTAATTTGCGGAATCCGACTGATCCTCTTGCCGGTCACGATCGAGCGCCCAGGTATCGAATCCATCCTCGGCTGGAATCTGACTCAGGTCATAATTCAATTGATCGGACCCCGTGAATGTAGCGTACTGATTCGCCACCACGGTATAAGAGGAACCGCCGCCCGTGACCTCGCCGCGACCACGCCAAACCGTCACTTCGGTTCGATTCCCATCCGGATCCACATCGATGCGGTAGTCCCCGGGCTGCGCCACCACAAACGCCACATTCGGTGTATCGATTTCATAGGAATCGTCGTCATCGACGTGACGCACCTTCATTATCAGCGATCCCTGCGCTAAACGAATCTGCACTACCCGGTCGCTCACTTCGAGCAATGTAATTCCAGTCGCAGGACCGAGCCGTAGCGCGGTGGATCCAATGTGTATTTCAGCTCGCGAATCTTCGTCCGCCCAGAGATTGTCGCCAGTCACCAACGGCCGATTCAACACGGCCGTAACCCAATCATTTTCTCCGCCGGGCTGGAACGAGACTGAGCCCTCCATAAAATTCAGGCGAGCGACCCGACTCGGCGGATCGGGGGTATTCGCATCTTGAGAGCTAAGTTGATTTTGTCCATCCGGCGCCACTTGTGCATCCTGCGCATTCAATCCGACGGGCACCTGCAGCATGAATGCCAAGCCCGCTACTGCGACCGCCCAGCTCCACCACTGCTTATGTGTTTCCATAGTTTTCTCCGTGCCACATCGGCAACTTCAAAGTCGAGAAAGACCTTCTCAACGATCGTATCCACACCTCTGTAAACACAACAGAGATGCTTTAGTTTTCATGGTTACTAAAGGGTTTTGGGCTAATCTGGCCCAGAGCGGTGAAAAGTACTCAGCTTCGCTGCGACATTAGTGCGGTGCAGGCTTTTGTGAAATCTCGTCGAGGGTAAGATTTAATTCCAACACATTGACTCGCGGCTCGCCTAGAAATCCAAACTGTCGGGACGACGTATGCTGCCGCACCGCTTCGCGAACTACAGCTTCGCTCAGCCCGCGTTCTCTGCCGATCCGCGGCACTTGAAATTCGGCTGCCTCCGGTGAGATATGGGGATCAAGGCCGGAGCCGGATGAGGTAAGTAAATCCATAGGAATCTCCGCGCCGGGATTTTCCGCCTGCAAACGATCTGCATCTGCTTGCACTCGAGCGATGAGGGTTTGATTGGTTGGACCAAGGTTGGAGGCGCCTGAATTGCCCGCATCGTAGCCCGTTCCGGCGTTGGAGGGACGCGAGTGGAAATATCCGGGCGATGAAAATGTCTGTCCGATCAATCGCGAACCCACCACCCTGTTATTTTTCGTTATCAGTTCGCCATTCGCCTGCTTCGGAAACAGAACCTGAGCGAAGCCCGTAATCAGAAGAGGGAAAAACAAACCGCACAATACCGTGGTGACCAGCGTCATGAGCACAGCGGTGATCAGATTTTTCTTCATAGTTCCTCTACGCCAAGCCCGCACGCACAATCAGCAGATCGATAATCTTGATTCCAATAAAAGGCACGATCACTCCGCCCAGCCCATAGACCAGCAGATTTCTGCGCAACAGGACGGCCGCCCCCTGCGGAACGCATTTCACGCCACGCAACGCCAGCGGAATTAGAGCAACAATGATCAGTGCGTTAAAAATCACCGCGGACAATATTGCCGACTGCGGCGTCGCCAGATGCATCACATTGAGCGCCTGCAGGACCGGAAATGTCCCGGCAAACATGGCCGGGATGATGGCGAAATATTTTGCTACATCATTCGAAATCGAAAACGTAGTCAGCGCACCTCGGGTCATCAATAATTGCTTACCGATCTCAACGATTTCAATCAGCTTCGTGGGATTCGAATCCAGATCCACCATATTGCCCGCTTCTTTTGCGGCCTGCGTGCCCGTATTCATCGCGACCCCTACATCGGCCTGCGCCAGCGCCGGAGCATCATTCGTGCCGTCGCCGGTCATGGCGACCAGCTTCCCTTGCCCTTGTTCCTTTCGGATCAGATCGAGCTTGTCTTTCGGCGTGGCCTGAGCAAGAAAATCGTCGACTCCTGCTTCGGTTGCGATCGCTGCCGCAGTCAGAGGATTGTCGCCCGTAATCATCACGGTTTTGATTCCCATAGCGCGTAACTGATCGAAACGCTGCCGCATACCGCCTTTCACGATGTCCTTCAGATGGATTACTCCTAACGCGCGCCCGTTCTCAGCCACCACTAGCGGCGTTCCTCCCGAACGTGAAATCGCCTCCACGGCTGCGCGAACTTCCGCAGGTAGTGCACTACCTTGATCGTCCAAATATTTCGCAATGGCATCGGTCGCACCTTTGCGCACCGCCCGCCCGTCCAGATTCACTCCAGACATGCGAGTCATCGCGCTGAAGGGAATAAATTCCGCGTCATGGGAGCCCATCTCGCGTCCCCGTAATCCGTATTTTTCTTTAGCCAGCACTACGATCGATCTTCCCTCCGGAGTTTCGTCGGCCAGTGAAGAGAGCTGTGCGGAATCCGCCAACATCGCTTCACTTACGCCAGGAGCCGTCACAAATTCCGTAGCCTCGCGGTTGCCCAGCGTGATAGTTCCAGTCTTATCGAGCAGCAGCGTATTCACATCACCAGCGGCTTCGACCGCGCGACCGGACATCGCCAGCACATTGTGCTGTACCAGGCGATCCATGCCGGCGATGCCTATTGCTGAAAGCAATCCACCAATAGTTGTAGGAATCAGGCAGACCAGCAAAGAGGCCAGCACAAACACGGTCTGCGGCGCCCCCGCGTAAATCGCAAACGGCTGCAGCGTAACGACGGCGAGTAAGAATACAATCGTCAGCCCGGCCAGCAAAATGTTCAGCGCGATTTCATTCGGAGTCTTCTGCCGCTCCGCGCCTTCTACCAGCGCGATCATCCGATCCAGAAAAGTCTCGCCGGGATTAGAAGTGATCTTCACTTTCACCCAGTCAGAGAGGACGCGGGTTCCGCCCGTAACCGCCGACCGGTCGCCACCCGCCTCGCGAATCACAGGCGCAGATTCCCCCGTGATCGCCGACTCGTCCACTGACGCCACGCCCTCCACAATCTCGCCATCGCCAGGAACGAACTCGCCCGCCTCCACCAGCACCATATCTCCCGACCGCAATTTGGATCCGGGAACGGTTTCTGTTTTTCCGTCGGCGAGCAATCGATTTGCCATTGTCTCCGCCTTCGCGCGCCGCAGCGCATCGGCCTGCGCCTTGCCGCGCCCCTCGGCCATAGCCTCGGCAAAATTGGCGAACAATACCGTAAACCAGAGCCACAGCGTGATCTGCAGGTTGAATCCGAAGCCCGGCTGCCCCCGTAGTCGTTCCAGAATCAGCAACACCGTGGTCACCACGCTGCCCACTTCCACTACGAACATCACCGGATTACGCATCATGGTCACGGGATGCAATTTGACAATCGAATCCCACGCCGCGCGGCGCACAATCTTTACATCCCATAAGTTGCGTTTTGATTTCTTGCTTGTCATGGTCGCCTAGAAGGTTTTGCCCGCCTGCATTAGGAGGTGTTCGAGAATTGGGCCTAGACTCAACGCCGGGAAAAATGTCAGCGCGCCGACGATCACTACCACACCGATCAGCAGCATCGTAAATAAAGGCCCCGTTACTGGAAACGTACCGAGCGTTGCCGGCGTCTGTTTTTTGTGCACCAGATTGCCCGCGATAGCTAGCACCGGCAGAACCATCATGAATCGGCCAAGCAACATGGCCATGCCGAGCGCCGTGTTGTACCACAGCGTATTTCCACTTAACCCGCCGAAAGCCGAGCCGTTGTTCGCCACCGCAGAGGTGAAGGCATAAAGTATCTCGCTGAATCCATGCGGCCCCGGATTCGAGATGGCAGAAGTGCCAAAGCTGTACAAAACCGAAATCGCCGTGAATACCAGAATCACCAAAGGAAAAATAAGAATCACCAGCATCGCCATCTTCACGTCGTAGGCTTCAATCTTCTTTCCCAAATATTCTGGCGTGCGCCCCACCATCAATCCCGCGATAAACACGGAAAGAATGACGAAGACCAGCATTCCATACATCCCCGCACCCACTCCCCCGAAGATCACCTCACTCAGCATCAGGTTGATCAACGGAACCATTCCGCCCAGCGGCGTAAATGAGTCGTGCATCGAGTTCACCGCGCCGCAACTGGTG
Source organism: Candidatus Sulfotelmatobacter sp. (assembly GCA_049589695.1). Lineage (GTDB taxonomy): Bacteria > Acidobacteriota > Terriglobia > Terriglobales > Acidobacteriaceae > Sulfotelmatobacter. The sequence continues at coordinate 5,527 of JBAWBG010000431.1, forward strand.
TCGGTGGTCACGGTGGCAAAGAGTGCCGAGTTCACCACGCCGAAGCGCACTTCTTTCCCTTCGAGATTACCGGCAGCATCCGCGGTCGACGATGGATTGTGGGAGCCGTGCCGCGCGGCCGCCGTTATCAACGGATTTCCCCGCGCCTCAGCCCAATACGCCATCGTTACTCCGGCCAGGAACAGCAATGCCATCGCCGCCCATACCGCCCATCCATGCCGCGGCGAGCCAGTCATTTTTCCGAGTGTGTAAGTTAATGCGGAAGGAATCGCAAAAATGCAGAACATCTCTAAGAAGTTTGTAAATGGTGTCGGATTCTCGAACGGATGCGCGCTGTTGGCATTGAAGAACCCACCTCCATTCGTGCCCAGCTCTTTAATAATCTCCTGCGAAGCAGTGGGTCCCTGCGCGATCACTTGCTGGCTAACCGTTTGCATGATGGGTTTGCCGTCGGGACCATTCACCGGCTTCCCGTCCGAACCCAGATGCGGCGTCTGGTAGGGATCGACCAGCTGTACGGTGTCATAAGGCTTCAGATTCTGCACCACTCCCTGCGATACCAAGACCAACGCGCCGACAAGACACAGCGGCGCCAGAATCCACAATGTCCCGCGAACCAGGTCCACCCAGAAATTTCCAATAGTTTTTTGCTCGCGCCGGGAAATGCCACGAATGAAGGCAATCGCCAGCGCCATGCCTGCAGCTGCGGAAACCCAGTTGTGATAAGCCAGACCAACCATCTGCGTTAGATAGCTCATGGTGGTCTCAGGTGTGTAGTTCTGCCAGTTCGTGTTCGTCGTGAACGATGCCGCCGTATTGAAAGCCAAAGCAGGAGCAACTCCCGCCAGCTTCTGTGGATTTCCCGGCAGCCAAAACTGGACGCGCTCAAGCAGATAAAGCAGAATCATCGAGACGCCACTGAAGAAAATCAGCGCCAGCGCATATTCCTTCCAATCCATCTCATGGCTTTCGTCCACGCCTGTGAGCTTGTATAAAATCCGTTCGACTGGCCGCAGAACCGGATCCAGCCACGTGCGCTCCCGTCCGAACACCCGAGCGATGAATGCTCCTAGTGGTTTAGTGACCAAGAAAACCACCAGCAGAAAAAGAAAGATTTGCAGCCATCCGTTTGCCGTCATCAGAATTTCTCCGGCTGGAGCATGGCGTAGACGAGATAAACCAGCAATCCCGCGCAAATGATTAGCATGATGATCGGTCCAGCGCTCATAGAAATCTCAACGCACTCGCTCGCAAAATCGTAGGTAAGCCATCGACGCCGCAAAGAACAGAACGGTTACAAATAGAAAAATAACGTCTTGCATACTGGGACACTCCTCCACCGATTCCTGCAGGTGATGTGATTAAAACTTCACCAAGATAGCCATGTCGATGAACTGCTCGTCCCGGCGCAGATCGGGAAACCATACGCTGCTGCCCTGCCCCGCGCAGGCCGTTTGGGCCGCGCTGAGAGTAAACGCCCCCGACGTGTTCCCGTCGCTGCAAGCGAAGAATTGAGGAGATCCGTTGTTGGTATAAGGCACTCCACCCGAACCCGGCGGCGTGACTCCCCCGTGGCCGGACCAGTACGGTACGCTAGCATGGCGATAATCGTATTCCCACCGGAATGTGATGTACTGCCGCGGCATGTAGTCAAACGTGACCGACGAATCCCAGGCCTTGAAGGGATCAGAGGGATTCCCGGTAAAGTAAGGTGAGTTGATCGCCGCTGACTCTGCTGTCTCTCCGTTGATAGGCGGAATGAGAACCAAATAGCGCCCGGGATTGTTGATCTGGCCTCCGCCAAGCGTAAATCCGTAGTGGTCCTTCTTGAACCACATGCGGTTGTAGAGCATGTAGCCGATGAAGCTCTGCTTGGGATTGATTCCCGCCTTAAAATTGTCACCGCCGATCGACTTGGAATCCTTGGTGTTTCCGTGACAGCTGACGCCTTGCAGATAGACGCCGGTCGAGGTCGTTGTGCTGCGGCCGAATTCACAACCCATGTCGCCGGTGAAGGAGAACGCCATCTTGTCAAGAGTTTTGTCCGGCCTGTCGTAATACTTGATTTCGATACTGTCGTCGGTGTGAATGCGTCCCCGGTTCGGTATGTAGAGATCGTCGTGGCCGAGTCCGTAATTATTGGAGATGATGTTCACCCAAGGTCTAGGAGTCCATTTGATTTGCCCGCCTAACCCTTTCCGCGAGTTGGCTGAACCATACGATTGCCATCCATTGATCAGCCACGGTTCGATCTTCAAATGAGGGTTGGGGAAGATCTGAACTCTCAAGCCATTGAAGAACCAAGGGGTGTTCGAAGAAACATACGAAGGCTGATATGCCCAGTTATCGAAGTTGTAGTAGCTGAACAGGCCAATGTAAGAAAGGAAAATGCCGGCATCCACATTGATTCCATCGAGCGCGTTAATGTGGTAGCCGCCGTACGCCTCGGCCAGGTAACGATACGCAGTGTCGAGGTCCCATTGTCCTTTTGCCGGACTGGGATCATTGCGCGGTGTAGTTGCGGAATACATGCCGAACTGCGTCATAAATCTGGCGCGGACATTGTCATAGTGGAAGTCGCCGCCGACGCCGAGTTGCTCCAACTGAACTTCGTTGGAGCGAAATATTTCGCTGGATCCGCTTATCGTGTTGTCCACTGGCTTATTGAAATCGTAGGTGTAAGTCACATCGGCTCGGATTTCCGGAGTGAAGAATTTCGAATCGAAAGCTGCGTCTTTAGTGCGGGGATTGCCGTTCAGCCAGGTCCAATCCCAATCCGAGAAGGGAGCGATCTTCTGCGTCTTTGTCGGCTCGGAGCTGGTAGCGCTAGCCACCGCCACTTGGGCTGGCTGTTCAGTCGGAGCACCGGACAGCACGATTGATATCGCAGCCGGCTTCGCAACCACCTCTCCAGTGGGCGCATCCGCCTTCGTTGCTGCGGCCGGCATGGCAGCGGCGTGCTCACCGTCCGATCCGGCGCTCTTGTTGTGCTCAACCTCCAGTCGCAAGCGCTCTACTTCTTCCCGAAGCGCTTTCAACTCATCCCGCATCTCCTGTTGTTGCGTTCGCTCATCCGAACTAGAGGCTGCGTTCCCAACGGACGCCGCTGTATTTTGCGTTGACTGTGCGCCCGCCGAACTTCCCAGAAATAATACCGATGTCGAGAGCACTAAGACCTGAACCGTACTCACCCTTCTCATGATTTTCGTTCTCCAATAATTCAACGCGATCAACCGGGCGATTGCTTCTCACTTCCCGCAAATGCGCACCCGGGGACACGAGGCTCAAGTCTTGCCAGATCTTCTTTCTCCTCCGCGGTTTTCGCACGCTTCGCGCAACCCGGTAGCGGGACCAGCGAACTCCGTCGTGCAGCAGCGCACCCAGAAACCAGAGCATGAAGACTGTTGCGCCAAAACCGATAGTGGCAATTAGTGAGCCAGATTCCATAGCCTGACCTCGAGCGACCGGTCGTACGACTCCCGCACAAACATTTCAGTAAACCATTTCGTGTGTAAAGGTCGCTTAAAGAACTTGTAAGGAATTTATAAAGGCGCAAACGTTAGAGCCTCCCGAGAGCCTCCGAATTCCACAAGCCTATACAAGATGCGTTCAGCAGCCCCATTCCGCCTCGCCGGGGCGCGCAAAATACTCGCGCTTTGCGCCATCTCTTGTCATCGATTCCAACTCCAGCAAGGCCAAGCGCGCCGCCGCTGAGACCATACGACTTTTTTCTTGTTGCGGAACTTCCCTCCACGAGGCACGACCTTCGCTGCCTTTCCCCGATATTTCCGGCATCAGCGCCTGATGATAGTGATGAAAAAGCTCTGCCAACCGTTCCGGTGCAACTTCGTTAATCCACATGGCCGTCTAATCCCCCGAGTTTCCATTGCTTTTTTAGGGCTGTTTTTCAGTCCACGACCATTGGACACGGAGATGCACAAAGTTCGAATAAAGGGTGCATAAAATGTTTGTAAGGGAGTCGAGGAAGGAACAGCAGCCAGAATCAGCAAAGGAACTTCGGCTACAAGCCAGGTTCGAAGCGGTATCCCACCCAAGGCTCGGTAAGCAGATATTTCGGCGAAGAAGGATCTCTCTCGATCTTCTTGCGTAACTGTCCTACGAAAACGCGCAGGTACTCCGGCTGTTCAGTACTGTTCGGGCCCCACACGGCGGCCAATAGTGTCCGATGCGTCACCACTTTACCGGGACGCCGTGCCAGATAAACCAATAAATCGAACTCTTTTGGCGTGAGATGCAATTCATTTCCCCGCACCTTCACCGAGCGCGCATCGAGATCAATGGAAAAGTCTCCAGCCGTAATCACGCTGGCTGGCTCCTCAGCCGCCGGGACCCGCCGTAACTGCGCCCGAATCCTGGCCAGCAATTCATTCATGCTGAACGGTTTGGTTACGTAGTCGTCGGCGCCCGCATCCAGCGCCTCCACCTTCGAGCGGTCTTGTCCGCGCACCGATAGCACGATGATCGGTACCTGTGACACTTGTCGCAGTTGCCTGCACAGCCCCACGCCATCCAGATTTGGCATGGCCAGGTCGGTCACCACCACGTGCGGCGCCCAGTTCTTCATCAACTCCAGCGCCATCTCACCGTCATTGGCAACGCGGATGTCGTATCCCTGTGCCGAAAGCGTGGTGCGCAGCACGCGGGTGATTTGCGGCTCGTCGTCCACTACCAGGATTCGGCGGTGCTCATTGGTCATTCCTGTCACCGCATTTCCTGGGTCACGATGTGTACATCCACTGCGGGTGTATCGCGCAGAAACTTGTGAATTGCAGAAAGATAGAAATATCTCTTCCATCCTTTCGTGGCCGAACGTCCGAAAACGACTTGAGTAATACGATTCTCGCGCACGAATTCCGCCACTTTTTCCGCCACCACCTTGCCCTCGGCTTTTACGACCTTTGCCCCCACGCTCTCCGCGAAGCGCACATTGTCTGCCAGGGTTCGCTGGTTCTCGTCGCTTTCGTCCGTTCCGGTATCCACGTAAAGCACGAAGAGATCACCATCCAGTGCCTGAGCCATGCGGGCACCGCGAGCGACTAAATACTGGGCCGCCGGATTCGAGCTGATGCATACCGCAATGCGCTCGCGCACCTGCAACAGTTGACCATCTTCATTCTTCAGCTCTGAGAGAGTGCGGTCGACGGCCTGCGTAACCTGGCGCAAAGCCAACTCCCGCAACGCAACCAGGTTTTGGTTTCGAAAGAAATTCGCGAGCGCTCTTTCCACCCGTTCCAACGGATAGATATCTCCGCGTCGCATACGAGTCTGCAACGCCTGCGGGGTCAAGTCCAACATCACAATCTCGCCGGCTCGTCGGATCACCCAATCCGGCACCGTCTCCCGCACCTGCACACCAGTAAGGCTGCGAATCGTCGGCGACAGACTCTCGATATGCTGCACGTTCAACGTGGAAAGAACGTCGATCCCCGCATCTAGTAACTCGAAAACATCTTCATAACGTTTCGCGTTCTTGCTGCCTTCAATGTTTGTATGTGCCAGTTCATCCACCAGGACTACGTGCGGCTTGCGCGCGAGGATTGCGTCTACATCCATCTCTTCGAAGATGGTCGATTTATATTCCAGCTTCCTGCGCGGAACTGTTTCCAAGCGCGAGGAAAGTTCCACAATTGGTTTCCGGCCATGGGTCTCCACGACTCCAATCACAACCTCTTCACCGCGACTGGCGCGGCGGACGCCCTCACTGAGCATGGCATAAGTCTTTCCAACTCCCGGCGCATAGCCGAGAAACAGCTTGAAGACCGCCGGCCGCTCTGCCGTATCGCATTCTTTCAGCCATTCTTCAGGACTCTTAGGCATCGCCGTTATTGTCCACGCCGAAGGAGAAATTGTCGAATGCGAAAAGCCCTCCGCCAGAGAGTCACAGACCAGAGAGTCAAAGAGAAGACCAGAGGAAAAGAATTAGAAATTTTCTCTATGCCTCTGTGTCTCTGCGGCTAAGAAGCTATCTTCAGTTACAATCGTGCCCGTGAAACCGCGTTGGCCACAACACGTACTCCGCTACGTCGCTTGCCTTGTGGCTGCCGAGCTAGTTGCTGAATTTTACCGGCACATTGTCCGCGTAAATCCCACCACCGTCGCGCTAACGTTTCTTCTAATGGTGCTGTGGGTAGCCGCATACTGGGGATTTCGCTTCTCCGTTTTTCTCGCGGTGCTCAGTACTCTCGCATTCAATTATTACTTTCTTCCTCCGGTTGGAACCTTTACCGTCGCTGATCCGCAAAACTGGGTCGCTCTATTCGCATTCCTCGTGACCGCAGCAATCGCCAGCCAACTCGCGGATCGCGCCCGCCGGCAAACTGCCGACGCCGTTCAGCGCCGCCGCGATGTGGAACGTCTTTACGCCTTTAGCCAACGGCTGCTTGCCACTGATAACGTCGCTGAATTATTGAACGCGATTCCCGCATACGTGTGTGACGGTTTTAGCGCCAAGGCTGCCGCCATCTACTTACTCGCTTCGCAGCAGGTCTATCGCACCGATCCCACAGCCACCTGGTTTCCCCTGCATGATTTACAAATGGTAAGTTCCCGCGGCGAGCCGGTAATTGATTCGCAGCGCGAAATCTCGCTTACTCCACTGCATTTGGGAACGCGCACCACCGGCGCGGTTGGCATCGCAGGAGCGTCCCTTTCGCGCGCCACGCTTGAGGCTCTGGGCAGCATGATCGGGATCGCCATCGAGCGCGCCGGAGCGATGGAAAAGCTCTCACAGACTGAAGCGGCCCATCAGAGTGAGAACTTGCGCGCTGTGTTGCTCGATTCGGTCACTCACGAACTGCGCACTCCGCTCACCGGCATCAAGGCTGCAGTCACGGGTTTACTCTCCGACTACTATCTCGATGAGGCCCAGCGAAAGGAATTGCTGACTGTCATCAATGAGGAGACCGACCGCCTCGACCGGCTGGTTGGTGAAGCCACGGAAATGGCGCAACTCGACGCTCACAAGGTTGAATTGCACATTGCTGCCGTAGATATCGCTACGGTGATCGAGTCGGCTATCGAGGAATCACGAACACTTCTAGGCCAGCACCCTCTGGACGTGCGCATGTCCGCATCGCTGCCTAAGGTGCGGATGGATTCCGATCGGATCGCTGAAGTCCTCAAGCAGCTACTGGAAAACGCCGCCAAGTACTCGCTACAAACCTCGCCCATCACGATTACGGCCGAGCAAAAAGGAGATCGCATTGTCACCAGCGTTACCGATCGCGGGCACGGCATCGATGATTTCGAACAGTCCCTCGTCTTCGACAAGTTCTATCGCGGACGCGACCAACGCTATTCAGTGCAAGGTACGGGCATGGGATTAGCAATCGCCAAGGCCATTGTCGAGGCCCACAATGGCGCGGTTAGCGTCACCAGCCAGCTCGGACACGGCTCAGTTTTCTCCTTCGAACTCCCGATTGCGTAACTAAGCAACTCAGTTCTTCAGCTTCGGTCTTTCACACGTATCCACAATCTTGGTCGGATCAATGGCATCCTTATCTACTTGCTCTTCCAATATCGTCCCATCTTTGCCAATCAAAAAGTTTACACGGCGAGCCGCTTTGTACTTGCTCACGTAGATGCCATATTCGCGCGTCACATCTCCACCCCAATCGCTCAGCAACGGAAACGTAACTCCAATTTGGTCGGCGAAGGCTTTATCGGCGAAGGCACTATCCATGCTCACACCCAGGACCTGGGTGTCGGTAGCTTCCAGCCTTTTTTGATCCTGCTGGAGAGCTTTCATTTGCGCAGTTCAACCACCAGTAAACGCAAAAATAAAGAATGCTAATACCACATTCTTCTTCCCGCGGTACTGGCTCAAGGAAACCGACTTCAGGTCGTTTCCATCGAAATAGTTCAACTTAAAATCCGGCGCCATCTGCCCCACCTTTGGCATGCTGGCAGATGTCGCCTCCGGTTGCATGGCCTGCCCCACAGCCGGAGCAGCGGTCCCGATCACCAATATGGCTGCAACCAACGACGGCAACAGCCTGCTTCGCTCTCTCTGCATCATGATCCTCCTGAACGAATAATAGCCTAATAGCAAAAAGACATTGTAAATTTGGCCAGCGACGGTTAAGCAGGACGCCAATCAGTACTCAGACCTCGCACCTTTCACATTGCCGAATCGAACCCCAAACCAGTAAATTCACCTTCAGACCAGTTCATCTTGCCATGAGCCTCGCCACGTTAAACGATGTTTTCTTCACAGCCGTCGAGCGCAATCTCGACCGCGCGATGCTATACCGTCAAGAGGGAAAGTGGCTGCCTATCTCTTCCTCAGAGCTCCGCCGCAATGTTGCCGGAACGGTCCGCGGACTGCAGGAGTGGGGCATCCACCAAGGCGACCGCGTTGCGATTCTCAGCGAAAATCGCCCCGAGTGGTCTACCGCCGACTTCGCCATTCTTCTGACCGGCGCCGTTACCGTCCCCGTGTACGCCACACTGACCCCGGAACAAACCGCGTTCACTCTGCGCGATTCCGGCGCCACCGCAGTGTTCGTTTCCACCGAGCATCAACTGCACAAAGTCCAGACGGTTCTCTCCCAAACTCAAGTCCAGAAAATCGTGGTCATGGATCGTCTCGAGATCCCCAGCGAACTGGCCGCGAACTGCGTGCTTATGGATCGATTCATGACCCAAGAGACTCTAACCCTCGATCCGAAAACCGAAGCGTCAGCCCGATCCATCAGGCCCGACGACCTAGCTACAATTATTTATACCTCCGGCACGACAGGAATCTCCAAAGGGGCAATGCTGACCCATGGAAATATGGCGTCCAACATTAACTACTCCTTGCGCGGTTTCGACGTTCATTCGGGACTGACCAGCATTTCGTTTCTTCCGTTGTCGCATGTCACCGCTCGCCACGTGGATCTCGCCTTTCTGTATCACGGTGTCACTCTTGCGTATTGCCCTTTCATTGAACATCTTCCTGAAGCTTTGCTGGAAATCCGTCCTACGCTTTGCGTTTCCGTCCCTAGGGTCTACGAAAAAATTTATGCCAAGACGGAGATGACTGCCCGTGGGTTTCCCAAACGCTCGATCTACAACTGGGCCCTTTCTGTAGGCCGCGCGCACAAACCCGAAATTCTCGCTGGCGAAACTCCAACCTCTGCCACTTGGAAGCTTGCCGGCAAATTAGTTTTCTCGAAAATCCGCGCCGGCATGGGAGGCAATGTCGAAACTTTTATCTCCGGAGGCGCGCCCCTGGGTCGCGAACTCGCCGAATGGTACGCCACCGTGGGCATCCGCGTTCACGAGGGTTATGGATTAACCGAAACTTCTCCGGTGATCGCAGTCAACACTCCCCTCAACCACCGCATCGGAACAGTTGGCAAGATTTTACCCAATCTGGAAGTTCGTATCGCCGACGACGGCGAAATCCTGGTGCGCGGTCCTTCCGTTTTCAAAGGATATTGGAATCGCCCCGAGGAGACGAAGAATGCGTTTCAAGCTGGCTGGTTCAAAACCGGAGATATCGGCCACATCGACTCCGACGGATATCTCTCTGTCACTGATCGCAAGAAAGAACTCATCAAAACTTCTGGCGGAAAATTCATCGCACCGCAACCGATTGAGAACTCCCTGAAACTCAATCCTTTGGTCGGAACTGCAGCCATCATTGGCGACAAACACAAGTTCGCTTTTGTCATCATCTCACCCAACTTTGCGCTGCTTGAGACCTGGGCCCGCGAAAACAACCTGGTTTTCTCCTCGCGAGCTGAACTTATCGCTGACCCGAAAGTTCAGTCGCTTTATGGAGAGATCGCGGAAGAAGTAAATAGAAATCTCGCACGCTTCGAAAAGCTGAAACGCGTTCTCCTCGTGCCCGACGAATTCACCGCTGAGAACGGCGCTCTCACTCCTACCATGAAGCTGCGGCGGCGGGTGATTGAAGATCGCTATCGCGTCCAAATCGACGATCTCTACGCGCAAGCGGAAGCCAGCACCACCACTCCATAAATCACCTCGGGTATATGTGGGGACAGCCGCCCTTTGGCTGTCCGTCGAGCGCGGCTCGACATTTCTCCAACTCGGATTACAATTAACAATCATGACAGACGCACTTCGTATCGCCGACCGCTCCTTCCGCTCCCGCCTGATCGTTGGCACGGGAAAATATAAGTCCTTCCAGGAGACGGCGCGCGCGCTCGAAGCCAGCGGAGCCGACATGGTGACCGTCGCCGTCCGCCGCGTCAACCTCGACCGCAGCAAAGAATCGCTGCTCGACTACATCGACCCCAAAAAATATTTCCTGCTGCCGAACACCGCCGGCTGTTACACTGCCGATGAAGCCATCCGCGCAGCTCGCCTTGGCCGTGAAGTTGGACTCTCCGACTGGGTGAAGCTTGAAGTGATCGGCGACCAAGCCACGCTCTACCCCGATGTGCAGGCCACGCTTGAAGCCACGCGCGTTCTAGTGAGTGAAGGCTTCACAGTCCTCCCTTACACGTCTGACGATATTGTGTTTGCCAAGCGTTTGATCGATGCCGGTGCCGCGGCCGTGATGCCTCTGGGCGCGCCCATCGGCAGTGGGATGGGCATTCAAAATCAGGCGCACATCCGCATCCTGCGCGAGATGATCAGCGCGGTTCCGCTAATCGTAGACGCCGGCGTAGGCACCGCATCCGATGCCGCCATCGCCATGGAATTGGGCGCCGACGCCGTCCTCATGAATACCGGGATCGCCAACGCGCAGGATCCCGTGCTGATGGCCGAAGCCATGCGCCACGGAGTTTTAGCCGGACGCCAAGCTTATCTTGCAGGCCGCATGCCGAAGAAACTTTACGCCACGGCGAGTTCCCCGCTGGAAGGCGTAGTGCGCTAGTAGCGTCCGGCCGCAAGCCTCAATCAGAACGCCTGCGAATAAAAAAGGGCGGCCGCGGCCGCCCCTGTCGATCCAAATTCTACTCACAGCATCTTCGCGCTATCCACGTGAATGTTGTCGCCCTTAACTTCTCCGCTCACGGCAACGTGATGTCCCACGTGCGCTTGAAGCGCATCCGGATTTTCCACCAACAAAACCTTCTGGTCTTGGTCGGTGACGATTACCATCTTCGCGCCTTTAGCCAGGCATTTCTTGGTGCAAGCCTCAGCCTTATCGTTGGCGCCCTTGGCACCGCATTGGTCGTCGCTCACCCAGCCGTTGACAGTGGTGCTCTTCCCCATGCTGTCAAACGCCATCGCAGTCAGAGCGAACACGAAAAATATCGCAAGACACAGCACTAACACTTTCTTCATGGCCGGTTTTCTCCTTATCTGATCGCGGACCCAATCCGCAGGTGTGGCAAGAACTCTTATCGCACCGGCAACCACCCACCAGCGCTGCCGGTCATCGATTGCCTGAACTATACCACGGTGCGGGGTACGAATTGTCAGCAGCTTGTGCAATCATCCCCCGCACTTGAGAAGACTCTAAGAATTGAAAAACTTCTCAAGTCGACCAACGCTCTTCCCCCGATCACCATCAATTCCTCTGCATGGCTTGCGACATCCGCATCGGGACATCCGGATTCCACTACAAGCACTGGAAAGGTCCGTTCTATCCGGCAAAATTTCCTAACTCTAAGCTTTTGGATTATTATCTTCAGCACTTCGACACGGTTGAACTGAACAACAGCTTCTATCGCCTACCAGAGGCAAGCGCATTCGATTGCTGGCGCGAAGCGACTCCGGCCAACTTCGTCTTCGCGGTGAAAGCCAGCCGTTTCCTTACCCACAATAAAAAACTGAAAGATCCGGAAAATGCCCTCGACAATCTGCTGCCGCGTGCGGCGCATCTCGGATCCAAGCTGGGTCCGGTGTTATTTCAACTTCCGCCACACTGGCGAGTAAATCCCGAGCGGCTCATCAATCTCCTCGAAATTCTGCCCAGAGATTCGCGCTATGCCTTCGAGTTTCGCGAACTTTCCTGGATGAGCAATGAAGTCGAATCCATTCTGAACAAATTCAACGCGGCATTCTGCATTTATGAATTAGCCGGATATCATTCTCCGCTTACCGTTACTGCCGATTTCGCTTACATTCGCCTGCACGGCCCGGACGCCGGCAAATATCAAGGCAGCTATAGCAATGAAAGGTTAAGCGAGTGGGCGCGCCAGATCGAAAGCTGGGCAGCACAACTCAAAGCCATCTACATTTACTTCGATAACGACCAGTTCGGCTACGCTCTCAGCAACGCTCAAACCTTGAAAAAGATGGTTCTGGGAGGCCGCGAAAAAATAGCATAAACGTGCCCAAGAGACGCTTCTTTAGGTTTGATCAATACCAACGTTCGGTCTGATCGAACCGCTCCACTTTTTATGTCTTGAACAACCCTACACGAGTCACGCGCCTCTAATGCCTCGTCGCTGAGGAGACCCCGTGAGGACCTATTCGGCCGGTTTGTTGAGGTTTGCACTCGCCGTATTAATTTTCGTGGGATTCTCCACTCTATTTGTTGCAGCCGAACATAATCCATGCCCCCGATTTCCAGTCGGAAGTACCGTCAGCGAACCGGAAAACCTCTTTAGCCATAATGGTCTGCTTCGTGTCAACTTCAGCTATCAGACCGGAACTGACGAATATGGAAACACGACTTATTGTTTTATCAATGAAGATGGGGCGGAATCGCCCACTCTGCATTTAAGCCCCGGGGACACGCTAATCCTTACCGTGACGAATCTTCTGCCGCCACCCTCGACCTCTTCCATGTCAATGACGACGCCTGCCGATTCTACGGTCTGTGGCTCCCCGGTGATGAACACTTCTTCAGTAAACCTGCATTATCACGGCACGAATACTTCACCCATGTGTGGTGCGGATGATGTGATTCACACGCTTATCGACCCGGGTCAAACATTCACGTATACCATTGCCTTCCCATCGGACGAACCTCCCGGCCTCTACTGGTACCATCCTCACGTTCATGGTCTATCCGAGTCAGCAGTGCAGGGCGGCGCGACCGGGGCCATCGTGATCGATGGTATTGAACGCATTCAGCCCGCGGTGTCGGGCTTGCCGGAAAGAATCCTGCTCATACGCGACTACCCGGCTCCCCCAGATTCAACCGACCCCGACGAACCTGGATATAACCTTTCTTTGAATTACATCCCAGTCCCTTTTCCGAAGTATCCGCCAGCCGTGATCCGGTTAAAGCCATGGGCGAAGGAATTCTGGCGAGTCGGAAATTTATCAGCCGACACGATTATTGATGTTCAGGTGCAATACGATGGAAAACCACAAACTTTGCAGATCGTAGGACTAGACGGCGTCCCTACCGGCTCGCAAGATGGTTCGCGACGCGGTCGGTTAATCCCTGTGAAACATCTGCGAATACCCACGGCCTCTAGAGCGGAATTCATCGTGACTGCGCCGGGCACTCACGTGAAGAAAGCCGTCTTGCTTACGAGGGACGTGGATACGGGACCTGACGGAGACACAGACCCATTGCGGCCACTCGCGACGCTTCAGAGCAATCGAGCTGCGCCGGATTCACAGTTCGTTATTCCTGCAGCATCCGGGCCTGGCTGGCTGCAGCGTTTTGAGGGGCTGATGGAAGAAAAGCCCACTGCGCGGCGGCTGCTTTATTTTTCCGAGGACAATGCCAGTTCGAAGTTTTACATTACCGTCGAAGGCGCAAAGCCAACCCTTTTCAGTCCCGATAATCCTCCCGCGATCGTCACCACCCAAGGCTCGGTAGAAGATTGGACGATCCAGAACCGTTCACTCGAAAACCATGAATTCCATATCCACCAGATTCACTATTTGCTGCTCGAGCGCAACGGTATCCCAGTGCCTCCCGAGCAACAACAGTTCTTGGATACGGTCGATATTCCCTTTTGGAAGCGAAAAGGCCCGTATCCCAGCGTGACGGTACGTATGGATTTTCGCGGGCGGGACGTAGGCGATTTCGTTTATCACTGCCACATTCTCGAGCACGAGGACGACGGAATGATGGCAATCATCCGAGTTCTCCCGCAATCGAGTTCGGCTGCACTCCCACGAAGAGAGAACGTTCTTTCTCCCGAGGGACAACTGGATCGAAACCTCTCGCCGGCACTCAACAGCAACGTAAAAAGCCGCGCCCCAACGGGCGCGGCTCCGTGAACCGAGTTGACGCAGGATGTCACGGTAGAACCAAACGCAATGAACTACTGGCCGACCTCCCGAATGCACTCCTCCAGCACATCAAGGGCAACATCCGCCTGTTCTTTTGTGACCACCAGCGGCGGGCATATCCGGACCGTGCTCGGACCGCATCCCAGGAAGAGCACGCCGTGTTCGAACGCCTTCTCGACAATCAAGTCACGCTCCGCAGCACCATACTCCTTCGTTGCTTTGTCCTTCACGATGTCGACGCCGATCATCAGCCCGCGCCCACGTACGTCACCGACTAACTTCAGCTTCGAAGGCCAGCCGGACATGCGGTTCATCATGTATGCACCCACTTCCGCTGAATGCTCCAGCAACTTCTCTTTTTCAATCACGTCAAGTGTGGCCAGCGCGGCGGCCACGCATACCGGATTGCCGCCAAAGGTCGAGGCATGGGAACCCGGCACCCAGTCCATGATTTCAGAGCGTGTCATCGTGATACCCAGCGGCATCCCGGATGCAATGCCCTTGGCGATGCAGATCATGTCAGGCTCAACACCGGTGTGCTCGACCGCCCACCACTTTCCTGTGCGGCCCATACCGCTCTGTACTTCATCCAGCACCAGCAGGATTCCGTGGCGATCGCAAATCCGCCGCAGCTCCTGCATGAAGATAGTTGGAGCAATCACGTACCCGCCTTCGCCCTGTACCGGCTCGACGAAGATCGCTGCCACTTCCTCGGGAGGCAGCGTGGTCTTGAACAGTTTCTCTTCGATGAAGCGTGCGCAGCTCAGGGCAAACGTATCAGGACCCTGCGTGGCATCTTTGCGTCCCCTGTACAGATCGGGATATTGAATGTGCGTCACTCCCGGCACCAACGGCGCAAACCGCCGCCGTTGTTGCGGCTTGGACGCGGTCAGCGACAGCGCTCCCATAGTGCGTCCATGAAACGCTCCAAAAAAAGCAATGATGTTCTGGCGCTTGGTGTGATACCGCGCCAGCTTGAGCGCGCATTCAATCGCCTCCGCACCCGAGTTGCCATAGTAGATTTTGTGTGGCCCGCGCATAGGCGCAATCTTCGACAAGCGCTCCGCCAGATCAACCATGTTCTCGTAATAAAAATCCGTGCCTGACATGTGAATCAGCTCACCCGTCTGCTTCTGCATGGCAGCAACCACGTGCGGATGGCAGTGGCCCGTCGAAGTCACAGCTATGCCCGCGGAGAAATCATAGAACTCATTGCCATCGACATCCGTGATCACAATGCCTCGGCCACTCTTGGCAACAAGCGGATACGAACGTGTATAGGACGGCGAAATATATTTGTCGTCATTGGCTAGCACACGTTTTGCGTTCGGCCCTGGCAGTGCGGTCTTGATCTTTGGTCCGGTCGTTGTGGTCGTCGCAGTCATGGTCTTGGTAGTCATTGGATCCTCCGTGAGCAGCTGTGAGTAGTCAGCTGCCAGTTGTTGGTCGATGCAACCCCAGAATGCGCATGCCCTGGTTCGGGACTAGGCAAGCAGGGGCGAATCAGGCAGGAGGATTTACTAGTCGCTACCGAACAGACTGGGACGAAGACGGGAAGGCAAATTCGCACGGTAGCGCCGCGGACACACCAGGCAGTGCAGCCAGCACTCGGGTAAATGCGAATTGGGGTTCTTGCGCAGCATCGGTAAACATCGTCTTCTCCAATATTATACGTGACCGGCGCGCGCGACGTAACCCCCTCGCTGCCTTTGGTGATCGCGGAGTGCACGCCGACGGTAGCAAAGATGCCAGCCCGGGTCTGATATCGTTTAGTCTTCTTGCTTTCATTCATTTCCATGTCCAGGACACAACGGCCAAGCCGGTTTGCGGTGATTCTTGCCTTCGGGCTGGTGTATCTGTTGTGGGGCTCGACATATCTGGCTATCGATATTGCGGTGCAGAATATTCCTCCGGCGCTGATGTGTGCCGTGCGCTTTTCGATTGCCGGAGTGGTTATGCTGGCGGCATGCGCGCTAACCGGTCGCAGGATTTGGTACTCCGCTCGGCAAATTGCTCTGGCGGCTGTGGTTGGGATATTGCTGCTGATGGGCGGGAATTTAACACTGGCATGGGCAGAATTATCGGTTCCATCGGGGTTGGCCGCTCTGATTATCGCGATCACTCCTCTGTGGTTTCTGGTGCTCGATTCGTTGCTGCTGGGCCACCATCGCATTTCGTGGCGAGGGAAAGGCGGACTCGCCCTAGGGATCGTAGGACTTTTCATCTTGTTCTGGCCGGAGTTGCATTCAACATCGTCTCTGGGACGCCGCGAACTGCTCTCCTGCGTGGCGCTACTCGGTGGCTCGTTTTCCTGGGCGTTGGGATCGGTGCTATCGAAGCGCTGGCAGTCGGGTATGGACGGATTCAGTGCCACCGGATGGCAGATAACGGCTGCAGGGGCTGGGAGCTTCTTGTTTGCGCTCGTGGTCGGGGATTTTTCGCACGTGGTGTGGACGGTTCGCGGCGTAGGAGCGGTGATATATCTAGTCGTGTGCGGTTCCTGGATCGGCTACACAGCTTACATCTACTTGCTCGAGCATGTGCCCACATCGAAGGTTTCGACTTATGCGTATGTGAATCCAGTGATCGCGGTCTTCTTGGGATGGCTGATTCTGCATGAACGCGTGGATCGCTTTATCGTAATGGGAAGTATGATTGTGGTGCTATCCGTCATTCTGGTTACCAGCGCGAAAGTGAAGGAGAAAACTGCCACTCGAGACTTACCGGCCGTGGAGGGCGCTGGGTAGTAGCTCGGTCCTCAACCACGACCCACGAACGCGAAAGGATACTCTGAATGCAAGCACCGCTATTTCGCGGCTTCTTCGTCTTGGTCTTCGCGGCTCAACAAATCGACGGAGTGGCCTCGAATCACGTAGGTCCGTTTTGTCGCTGAATTTGCTTCGGCTGAATTTGCTTCGAAGGTTACGCGGGCTGGAGATCGCAGCCAGTCGGGCAGCCTGCACTGTGGATCGGGAATCTGCCATTGCTGAGTTTCGACCTCGAATTTCGTCTCTTCTATCAGCCACTTCACGATCGGCTTTCGTCGATTGATCTGCGCCACCATCGCGTAAATCTGCCTGCTGTCATCAGAAACGCCACAGTATGCAGCGTAGTCGCGGTACCAGCTGACGTCGGAGTAAACAGCGTCGAAATCCGGCAAATTGATGGCGGAGATACGGCCAGTCACGCGATCAACCAGCAGCCATCCGCCGCGTTGCCATTGCCAGTGCGGCGAAGCCGTGGACTCTTGCGGCAGGCTATCGTTCACTCGGAAGGCGCGTCTAATGACGAACAGACGATCCGTTACATCGTGCGGGGTTCCGAGAGTAAACTCCTTGGCGCGCGCATCCACCAAGAGCGGGCGGACCTTCAGCGTGACCGGTTTCTCGTCCGCTGCGCCAGTGCCGGGGAACCATTGAACTGTATTCCATTTCCCAAGTGTAACCAGGTGCGGCTTGGTGGCGGAAAAGGCAAAGTTCATCAAGCTGAAAATTAAAACCGGCAGCGCCATCTGCTTTCGCAATCGGTAAAGCCGTAACATCATGGGCAAAGGCTAAGCATCAAACACTATGGATGCAAGTAAAGAAGTAACAAATTTTTAAGTTCAGTTCCGAAATGGGATAGCGTCCCATAGGAACGAGCGGTCTGGGTTCTGAGTGCCCGCCTAAACACCCACTTCGACATTGCGATAAACTTACCGTTTGTAGATACTCACTCTTATGAGTTTTCCCCGTGATCCTCGTCTGGCATTTGGCGGCAGTTTGGGGAAAAACTCCGCGCGCGACCTGACTTCCGACTCAAGCGTTGCCGACAACTGGACTCGGCGACATACCTCCCGGATTCTGGTGGTAGACGATAATCCGGGAATAGCCGCACTAATGAGCCAGTTGCTAAGCATGCGGGGTTACGACGTCGTGACGGCAGCCGACGCGCAACAGGCGGAAGTAGAGGTGCGGCGGCAGGCGCCCGATCTGATCCTGTCGGATGTAAGAATGCCCGGAAAGTCCGGGTACGAACTGTGCCGCGATCTTAAAGAAAATCCTGCCACGCGGCTGATTCCATTTGTTTTGATCACCGGATTGAGCGACAGCACCGATAAGCTGCGCGGAATTGAGGCTGGAGCGGACGACTTCCTGAATAAGCCGGTCTTGGCTGAAGAGTTAACGGCACGGGTGAAATCGTTGCTGCGGGTAAAAGAATTTACCGATGAGTTGGAGACGGCGGATTCGGTGTTATGCACTTTGGGGCTCATTGTGGAGGGCAGGGATCCCTATACCGAAGGTCATTGCGAACGGCTGGCATCGGCTGCCTCAGATTTAGGGCGGCATCTGGGACTGGATGCGGATTCCATTCTGGCCTTGCGCCGTGGCGGATATCTCCACGACTTAGGGAAGATAGCAGTGCCCGACGAAATTTTGAAGAAAGGCAGCGACCTGACGCCGGAAGAATGGAAGATCATGAAGTTACATCCGGTGACTGGGGAAAATATTTGCAGGCCGCTGAAATCGTTGCGCCTGGTGCTGCCTATTATCCGGCATCATCATGAGCATCCCGATGGGTCGGGCTATCCAGATGGATTACGAGGGGATGAAATCCCTTTACTACCGCGGATTTTGCAGGTCGTAGACGTCTACGATGCTCTGCGCACCGCCCGGCCCTACAAGCCCGCGATCGGCCATGAGCAATCCGTACAGACGATGCGCGACAAGGCCCGCCAGGGTTTGCTGGATGGCGATCTGGTAGAAGAATTCTTCAGCATGTTACTGGAGCAGCGGGACGTAGCGTGAACCGCAGGCTGGGCTAGCAAGCCTACGGCGAGAACGGCAACAGATTTGTGGATAGGGACATCTTAAGCATTCCGGTGCAGCCGGACTTATATGATCCCATTCGATGAAATGACCTTTAGCATCGTGATTCCGGCTTATAACGAAGGGCACCGCCTGGGCGAAACCCTGGAGAAGGTGCTGGCCTACGTCCAGCAGCAGCGATGGGACGCGGAAGTGATCGTGGTAAACGACGGCTCTCGCGACAATACGGCGCAAATCGTGCGCGCCTTCGCGGAGAAAAATCCGATCGTGCGCCTGGTCGAGAATCCCGGCAACCGAGGTAAAGGCTACAGCGTCCGCAATGGCATTCTGAATTCGCGGGGCGATATCGTGGTGTTCAGTGACGCGGACCTGTCTTCGCCCATCGAAGAAATGCCAAAGCTGCTGCAGGCTTTGGCACCAGGAGCGGATATTGCCATCGGCTCGCGCTGGCTGCGCTCCGAATTGCAAACACAGCGCCAGTCACTGCACCGCCAGCTTTTTGGGCGTGTCTTCAATGGTCTCAACCGAATTATCCTGGGGTTGCAATTTAAGGATACGCAGTGCGGTTTCAAAGCTTTTACTCGCCGTGCGGCGCAAACTATATTGCCATTGCAGCGCATTGAGCGCTGGGGATTCGATCCAGAAGTTCTCTTTCTCGCAAGAAAGTTCGGCTTCCGTGTGGAAGAAGTGCCGGTACGCTGGGGACACGTGGGCGGTACGAGAATCAATCCGCTGTTGGATGGAGCAAGGATGTTTGAGGAAATGCTGCGCATCCGCTGGTACGATCTGACCGGAAAGTACGACGGTCGAACTCCTGCGACTGCCGCGCCGCAGCCGGTCAAAACACTGCCCGGAGGACCTGCGCCCAGAGTCTGAGGTCCGAGTTGGAAATTGAAATCCTCAGGCTGATCTTTTTTCCCGCTGCGAAGTCTTTACTGCTTCAACTACGCGGCTTCCCATCTCAGAAGTTGAAACAGAACTCTGTCCCCCCCGAGCTAGATCAGCCGTCCGATAACCCTGGTTCAAAACGGCGCTGACCGCATTCTCGATGCAGGCCGCTTCACGTTCCAACTGAAAAGAATGCCGCATCAGCAACGCAGCGGAAAGAATCGCGCCTAGAGGATTCGCAATTCCCTTCCCCGCAATATCGGGAGCTGAGCCGTGCACTGGTTCATACAGGCCAACCGGACCGCCAATGCTCGCAGAGGCTAGCAGCCCCAGCGAGCCCACCACGCCGCCAGCCTGATCTGAGAGAATGTCGCCAAACATATTTTCGGTGAGCACTACGTCAAAGTCTTTAGGGCGTTGTACCAGTGACATAGCGGCAGAATCCACGTACATGTGAGACAGCTGCACCTCCGGATAGTCTTTCGCGCAGCGGATCACAACTTCGCGCCACAGGCGGGAACATTCCAGAACGTTCGCTTTGTCCACAGACAAGACTTTCCGCTTGCGCTTCATGGCCAGATCAAAAGCGATGCGCGCGATGCGCACGATCGACGCCTCGTCGTACGTCATGGTATTCGATGCTACGCGCGATCCGGGTGCGCCCGCGATCGACCGCGGCTCTCCGAAATAAAGCCCGCCCAGCAGTTCACGCACAATCATCATGTCAGTCCCGCGAATGTATTCTGCGCGCAGCGGAGAAGAATCTTCGAGCGCGGGAAAACAAATGGCGGGGCGCAAGTTGGCGTAGGCGCCCAACTCGCGGCGAAGCCGCAACAGCCCAGCTTCGGGACGAAGTTGATTGGGGTAATTATCGTATGCAGGATTTCCCACCGCGCCCATCAGCACTGCGGAAGAGGACAGGCAGGCGCGCACAGTGTCCGCGGGCAGAGGGTCTTCCACCGCAGCCAGAGCCGCACCACCGATGTTCTTCTGCTGAAGCTGCAACTGGTGTCCGAATCCATCCGCAATCGCACGTAGAACGAGTACCGCTTGTTCAGTGACTTCGGGGCCGATTCCATCGCCTGGGAGAATAGTGAGATTAAGAAGCATGCGGGATGTAGTTTAAAGGAAAGTGCGATTGCCGTGCAGGTCCCGGCCTTCCT
Source organism: Candidatus Sulfotelmatobacter sp. (assembly GCA_049589695.1). Lineage (GTDB taxonomy): Bacteria > Acidobacteriota > Terriglobia > Terriglobales > Acidobacteriaceae > Sulfotelmatobacter. The sequence continues at coordinate 26,513 of JBAWBG010000431.1, forward strand.
CCCGGTGGACAGTCAAAAGTCCGCACCCGGATTGGCGAAAGGAAGAGCAAGCTCGCCTAAGAAGCCTCTATACGCCCCAAAGATAGTCTTCCTGATCGTGGTGCTGATCGCCCGGAATGGGAATCGGAGCGCCGAATGCATTACTCTGTGGAACCAGCGGAAATGGGCGCTGCGCATCATGCGCCGATATGCTCGCGGCGGCCGCAACTGAAAGGGGCTCGAACAGCGGCGTGGCCGATGAAGACGGCTTGTGCGTGTCGCGAATCAATTCCAGCAGGTGATGATCTTCCACGTGCTTGATCTTATCGGCTAGGCGAACGAAGCGGCGGTAGACATCATCCAGCGCACGACGGTCAAACTGATAACCAAGCTGTTCACAACGAAAATTGAGAGCATGGCGACCGGAGTGCTTTCCCAGCACCAGCTTTGAATCGGGCACACCCACCGATTGTGGCGTCATAATCTCGTAAGTCAACGGATTCTTGAGTACACCGTCCTGATGAATTCCGGCTTCGTGCGCAAAAGCATTCCGTCCAATTACAGCTTTGTTGGGTTGCACGGGTACACCGGTAATTTCGCTCAGCATCTGGCTGGTGGCGAAAAGTTGTTCCCCTGCGATGTCTGTCTCGTACGGATAGCGGTCGCGACGCACCCGCATCGCCATCACAATTTCTTCCAGCGCTGCATTCCCGGCGCGCTCCCCAATGCCGTTAATCGTGCACTCCACCTGGCGGGCTCCGGCGGCAACCGCCGCCATGGTATTGGCAACTGCCATGCCAAGATCGTTGTGACAGTGGGCCGAAATGGTTACATTCTCAATGCCCCTGACGCGGCGGCGGATGGTTGAAATCAGATCGCCGAATTCCACCGGCACCGTGTATCCGACCGTGTCCGGAATATTGAGTGTAGTGGCGCCGGCCTCGACCACAGCCTCGAGCACTTTGCAGAGAAAATCAACGTCGGTGCGCGTCGCATCTTCGGGCGAAAACTCAACATCATCGCACAGCGACTTGGCGAATCGAATTGAATCGCGGGCCTGCGCCAGGCACTGATCGCGGGTGATTCGCAGTTTGTACTGCAGATGAATGTCCGAAGTCGCCAGGACAATATGAATTCGCGGACGCGCGGCGTGCTTCAAGGCTTCCCACGCGCGCTCAATATCCGGGCGGCAGGCGCGCGCCAATCCGGCAATGATGGGCCGACGAATCACCTCGGCAACGGCCTTCACCGCTTCGAAATCACCCTCCGAAGCAATGGGAAACCCGGCTTCAATCACATCGACGCCGAGCCGGTCGAGCTGATGCGCCAGACGCAGCTTCTCCTGATGATTCATGCTGCAACCAGGCGACTGTTCTCCATCGCGCAAGGTCGTGTCGAAAACGATGACGCGGATTTGCTCAGCCATGAGGTTTCCTTCTTAAGAAAATAACGATATGGATACATCGTAACGGGCAGCGCTCGTGAAGCAACGCTTATAATTTTATTGCAATCATTAGAGATTCTTCTATGATAAGCTGTCCTTATGGTTACTGTAATTTTCATTAAGGACTACTGAATGGAGCTTTCACAACTGGAGGTCTTCCTGAGTGTAGCGCGAGAGCGCCGCTTCTCCCGCGCCGCGGAAAAGCTTTATCGCACGCAGTCCGCCGTCAGCCAGACTATCCGAAAGCTGGAAGATGAGTTGGGCGAGAGCCTTTTTGACCGTTCCTCCCGCGAAGGCGTTCTTACTGATGCCGGTCAGGTACTCTACGAATACGCTGAAAAACTCCTGAACCTTCGTCGTGATGCACACGAGTCACTCGTCGAGTTGCGGGAGCTGCAAAAAGGCAAGTTGGTCATTGCCGCCAATGAATTCACGGCGCTTTGTCTGCTACCCGTGCTGGGGGAATTTCGGCGGCTGCACCCCATGATCAAAATCACCGTTCAGCGGGCGCTGGGCAGTCGCATTCCCGACGACGTGCTGCAGCACAGCGCCGAACTGGGAGTGCTTTCCTACAAACCAGAGGAACCTCGCCTGCACTCGATCGTGACTTACCTTGATGAGCTGGTGCTGGTGGTTCCTCCTGGGCATCCGCTGGCCGCGGAAAGAGAGGTCAGCATCCGTCAACTGGGAGCGGAGTCATTTGTGGCGCATATCGTTTCCTCGCCATATCGCGACAAGGTTCTGCAGACATTTCAGAAATACAAAACACCGTTGCACATGGACTTGGAATTACCTACGTTGCAAGCCATCAAGCAATTTGTTGCCCTGGGTAGCGGCGTAGCGTTGATGCCCGAAATCAGCGTGGAAACGGAAGTGGCGCGGGGCGAACTAGTGAGAATTCCCGTGCGCGAATTGCATGTGCAACGCAAGCTGCGCCTAATCTACCGGAAAGAAGCAGGTCTGTCGCATGCGGCGCGGGCATTCTTGAAGGTCGCGGAGGCGGTAGCGACCGGGCGAGGCGGCCGGTACCGCTTCCAGCGAGAAACCTAGATGATGTTCGGTTGCCAACCAATCTCGCTCAGAGTGACTCAGCAGTCGGCGCAGACTTCCTTTGACTGGAACGATTGCAAGGCCTGGTTCAAATCGGGATGGATCTCGAAAAATGAATCCAGATGGGTAAGATCGAACAGGTCGCGCACGAACGGACTCGGACTTGCGTATTTCAACTCCGCATTTTTCGCCTGAGCCGAGGTATGGAGAAGCACGAGTTCGCCGATGCCAGCGCTGTCGATGGAACGAACGCCACTGAGATCGAGCACCACTTTACCGTTCCTCTGCAGAACGTCCCCTACCAGGTTCGAAAGTGCGACAGCTTCGTCGCGATAGACGATGCGTCCCTGGCAGTAAACAACCACCACATCACCACGATGTCGAGTCTCTAAACTAAGTTTCAACTTCGACTCCTTTGGCTGAATTCCGAAGCCCGCCAATTCAAGCGCCGGCCATGTTTGCCAACTGCTGTTGGTGAATCTCATCCCATTAGATAGACGCGACCCGAGGGGTTTCGGAATCATAAAAAGAACGTAAATTTTAGTAGTTTGTGCCAGACTTGCACCGGCACAATTTTGGAACGCGGGCATCTTGAGCGTCGGGTACACTGCATCTAACGGATTTCACGCAATCAGGTAGAATTTGCTGCTGGCTTTAATTGCCGGAGGAGGAATCATTTTCGTGTCAAAAATCGCAGCCGTGGTGCTGGCGCTCCTGAGCTTTATGCTGTTCGCGACCACATCGAGAGCGCAACTGCTCCCGAGTGGGAATGTGTACGTCGGAGCTGCCTACGGCGATCTCGTCGATGTGATCGCGACCAACCGCTATACCTTTCGCGGATGGAATGCCTCCATTGAAGACTTTCCCCTCACCCGGCACCCGCACATTGGCGTGGTGTTGGATGGAAGTGGCTTCTACCGGGTCGGCATCCAGCAATACAACCTTTTTATAGGTCCCAGGCTCTCCATGAATTATGGAAAGTGGCGGCCATTCATACAGGTGATGGTCGGAGCCCAACGGATGTTGTCGGACAACGTAAGCCATTACCCCATCGCGGAAGACGTCGGCGGCGGCGTGGATCGTAAGTTCCAGTTCCTCTTTATGCACCGTTTTTCCTGGCGCGTGCAATTCGACTACATGCATACCCACCTTCTGTCCGCGACCCAGAACGATATTCGAGGATCGACCGGATTGGTTTGGCGGTTCTAAGAAATAGATTTCTACGACTTCCTGACTAGATACAAACCAGCGAAAAGATGAAGTACTAGCTGGGAAACGCGCGCCGAATCTCGGTCGAGCACACTCGCGCCTTGCTGCGCCAAATTTGGACGAAATTGTTACCTCATCCAATCTCAGGGCATCTAATAGCCACATAAGTTTCACTCCGCCGAAACTACACACTTCCAGAAAGGCAGGCTCGTATTGCCATGCAAAAGATCGGCTTTATCTTCATTGCTATGTTTCTGTTTTCTGGGCTCGCAACCGCCCAGGTCCCGACCAGCGGCAACGTCTTTTTCGGCTACTCGTATCTCCACAGCGATCTGGCTTCTGGCGGCAATCTGAATGGCTGGGAGGCTTCAGTCGAGGGCAAGATCGTCCCGTTTCTCGGGATCGTGGCCGATTTCGACGGCCATTACGGTTCGCAGGGTTTTTCAGCGTGCACCGGCGCGCCCATCGGAATTATTTGTTCCAGCTTTAACTCCAGCGTAACTGAGCACAATTATCTTTTTGGACCCAGAGTCTCGATGTCGGTAGGCAAGTTTCGTCCCTTCGCCGAAGCCCTGTTCGGAGCGGGACATGTGGATGCAGGATTAGCCGGATCGGACACGTCGTTCGCCACAGGCATCGGCGGAGGTCTGGACTACAGACTCCTCAAGCCTATTGCCTGGCGTTTTCAGGGAGACTACGTGCAAACGCGCTTCTTCGGCGGGACGCAAAATAATGTGCGATTCTCGACGGGAATTGCCGTACATTTCTGAGATTGCAGTCCACTTTGATTTTGTTGTTTAACGCAAGATAGGAT
>JBAWBG010000432.1:0-1528 GCA_049589695.1 Candidatus Sulfotelmatobacter sp.
TGATAGGGGCGATCGGCACGTTGACGATGCCGGCGAAGCCGGCCGCCATGGAGCCGATGCCGAACACGACCATGAAGACCCGCATGATGTTGATGCCGAGCGAGTCCACCATCACGGAATCCTCGATTCCCGCGCGCACGATCATGCCCAGGCGCGATCGATAGAGGATCAGGTAGAGCGCCAGCAACGCGAGAGCGACGATGCCGACGACCGCGAGGCGGTAGGTCGGATAGATCATGAATCCGAGCGAAGTGATACCCGCGGCCCAACTCGGCGGAGGCATGGATTGCGACAGACTGCCGAAGAGGAAGCGAACGATCTCGACGTAGACGATGCCGAGTCCAAACGTCACGAGGATTTGATCCTCGTCGGGCCGGTCATAGAAATGCCGGATGATGATCTGCTCCATCGCGATGCCCAGAAGCAGGACGAAGCACGCTCCCGCGGCGACCGCGACGAGATAGGAGCCGGTATATTGGTAGGCGACGACGCCCGCGTAGCCGCCCACCATGAACATTGCGCCGTGCGCGAGGTTGAGAACGCCCAAAGTGCCGTAGATTATCGTCAGACCGGAGCTCAACAGCGCCAGCAAAGCGCCAAGCACGAGCCCGTTGAACGTCTGTGAGAAAAAATTCGGCCAAGAGAGCACATGCAACCTCGCGTTCGAACGACGATAGGGTTCAGGTATACCCACCCATCTTGCATCCGAAGGCGTCCGGGGCCTGCATCAACCCTGCACCCGGAACGACTTCGACGATTTCGTAGTAATCGTCGGCGCCCTTCATGTCCGCCGGCTTCTTTCCGCGCTCGATGATCACCGGCCGCACCAATTGGTGGTCCGCGCCGCGGAAATAGACCTCGCCGACAGTAGATTGAACCTTGGCGCCGGCCTCGTAAGCTTTGATGACGTCGGGAGGATAGAAGGATTTGGCGCGCTCGATCGCATCCGCCCACATGGCGATCTGCATATACGCGCAATTGGCGCTCCACTCCGGGACGCTCTTGTATTTGGCGCGAAAGGCGTCGTTGAACATCTTGGCGAGCGGGAATTTGTCTTCCAATGTCCACCAGTAGTCGGTCGCCGCGAGCACGCCCTGCATCGTATCGGCGCCGACTTCTTTGGCCAGGAACGGCGTGTTGTAGGGCACCGCGAGCGTCATCTTCTCCAGGATGCCGAATTGTTTGGCCTGCTTGATCGACAGGACCGCGTCGCGGCCGAAGTTGATGTTGACGACGACGTCGGCGCCGCTGTTGGCCACGTTCAACAAATAGGAGCTGAAATCCGTCGTTCCCAATGGCGAGACCTGATCGGTGATAGTGGTCCAGCCGCCGTCTTTCAGGTATTCTTCCATCGATTTCTGGACGGTGTGGCCGTAGGTGTAATCCGGCGTCAGATAGGCGACCTTCTTGTTCTTGCCGATGGTCGAGATCAGCTGAGGGGCCAGCGCCTTCGCCGCGGTCTGGGCATAGTAGCATTCGCGGAACGAATAGCGGACGCAGTCCTTGCCCGTGGTGTCGTTCGACGCGG
>JBAWBG010000433.1:0-56244 GCA_049589695.1 Candidatus Sulfotelmatobacter sp.
AGTTAAGTCCCAATGCGGATATGGGACAGCGAATGAAACATTCCAAATACATTCAGCAGCCACAAAACAACAGCGATCACGACGACGCCGTTCAAGATTGACTTGATGGATGACTGCATGGGGATGAAGTGATTCACCAGCCACAGAAGCACACCCACCACGATAAGAACTTCCAGGAGTTGAATTAAAGGCATGATCTTTGACCTTCCTTGTTTCGCGAGCTAGCTCCTGTCATCCGCCTGGAGGTGCTGCCCGATTTCGATGTTCGAGGGTCTTTAGAGTCGAATCGTGTTTGACGCAAGGTTTGGCGGCATGCACACGGATGAAGAATGCTGATTGGCCCGACCCCGGCTTACGAATGAGAGCTGCGAATTAACACTCGCGGCTCGTACCCACAGTCAGTACAGAAAGAATGACAGGTCCAGCATTGTGCGTCTGAGCAAGATAGCTCACAAGTGAAAATGTTCAGATGCTGACGGCAGCCAAAGATGAACGGAAAAATCGACAACAGTTTCACAAATCCTGTGCTCTCTGGCGACGCTCGCAACTTCCATTGGCGTCCAGCCAATCTAGCAGAGAGCGCACACTGGAACGAGCCAGGGCAATCGCGCAGTCTGCAGCTCCGTAATAGATGTTGAGCGTATCGCCATCGGCATCCAAGGTGTATCCGCAGGGGAACACTACATCGTCAACGTCACCGTGACGTTCGTACTCAGCCTCTGGCCCAAAGATCCACGAATCTCCCCGAAGCAGGCATTTCTCTGGATTTTCGAGAGCGAAAAGAGCCAAACCCAATCGATACAGACAGCCAGAAGGCGTGTGCCGCACTCCGTGGTAGAAGACAAGCCATCCTCGGGAGGTCTCGATGGGTGGCGGCGACAACCCGATTTTGTTTGCATCCCACCAGGCGCCGCGGCGCGCTTCCAGCATCAGCCTGTGCCTACCCCAGTAGCGCAGGTCGGGCGAGTAGGAAATCCACATGTGTGACCCGAGGGTCGTCATGGGCCGATGAACCAGTGCCCAGCATCCATCGATTCTTCGTGGCAAAAGGGCAGAGTCTTTGTCGTCGGGCGGCATGATTACGCCGAATCTCTCGAAGGTGCGGAAGTCTTTGGTCAGAGCCAACGACACGCCGGGACCGCCGCGCGAATAGGACGTGTAGGTGACCACGTATTGGTGCAACTCGGGGACGAATGTAATGCGAGGATCTTCAATGCCCCAGATCTCCTCCGGATAGTTCTTGGGGTCGGGCATCAAGGTGGGCTCAGTATCGATTTGCCATCCATCGATGCCGTTGTGGGAGCGCGCCGCGCAAAGATGCGACAAGCCGCGGCGATCTTCCACGCGGCAAAGCAACAGGATCGTGCCATCCGCCAACAGCGTTGCGCCCGCATTGAAGACGCTGTTGATGGGATATGGCCAGTCTTTACTTGTCAGGATCGGGTTTGCGGGATGGCGAAGAAGCAGTAGTTCGAAGCGAGCACTCAACAGGCTCACTGGATTTTCTGCGGGTACGGTCATGAAAGGATTTCCTTTTGTTCTGGCGCTTGCAGAGATTGCATTTCGAGGAGCGCCATCAAGAACGATAGCGTCGATTCTGCTCCTTGGTTTTCGTTGGCGCGGTCGGGATGCAGGCCGTCACGGCAGCCGCCGGTGACGGAATCATAAAGAGGCAATTGAAGATCGTTGTCGCCGAGGAACCAGCTGAAAGCCGACCAGGCCTCGTTACGCCAGCGGCTGTCACCAGTGATGCGGTACGCTTGCAAACAAGCAGACACTGCGCCAGCGGCTTCAATCGGTTGCTGATCGAAACGGGCCTTCTCGCCATGCTGGCGATAGAAGCCTTGCGAGCCGATCGGCACAAAATAGTGATTGATGTCGCAGTGTTGTGTTTGTGACAGCCAATCCAGCGATTCCAGACCGGCGGAAATCATGCGATCGTTTGAGCAAGCGGAACCTACGAGCAGCAAGGCTTGGGGCAATCTCGCATTGCCGTACGCTAGAATGTTCTCGAACCATTTCCAGTCTGGCCTTCGGATTGATTCGTACATTTCGAGCAGTCGTCGGCTGAGGGCGGATCGCACTTTCTGCGCGTCGCGATCTCCCGGATACGAAGTGAGATATTCCTGAATTCCGAGCAGGGTATAGGCCCACGCACGCGGACTGCCGAATTCCACAGAGGCAGGGAGAGAGGATTCGAAGAGACGCCCGGCAGCGCCCCTGAGTCCCTGATCTTGGGATCGGCCTAGAACCGTTCCAAGGGCCCACAATGCGCGTCCATGTGAGTCTTCAGAGCCGAGAGGTTCGTTCCACTGGCGATCATAGCGGAGAAAGTTCTTGAATCTACCCTTCACCGGGTTGAAGGCATGCTCAAGGAATGCTGAATAGCAGAGCGCTGACGTTTCCGTATATGGATTGACCTTCCCACACTGATACCTTTCCGCTTGCCCGAGCAGCACTACAAAAATGAGCGCCCGCGCATTGTCGTCGGTGGTGTACCCCTCTTGGCGGTTCGGGATCGTGAAGATCGAGTGCTGCAACATCCCGGTGTCGTCGGTTAGACGATTCAGGTGATTCAACTTCAGCTCCGGCAACTGATCCAACGACTTCGGAATCATCCGGGCCACGAACTGGACTTTTGGATTTTCCATGCGGTCGCTGCGCACTCGCGCGAAACTTTCCATGTAACCCTGCGCAACTCTTTTCCAGACCATGTCGCGCGCGAATAGATAGGCGCGCTTACGCATCGCGTGGCGAGTCGCGGGTGTGTCAAGCAGTTCAATTGTCTTTAGCGCAATCGCTTCGGGATTCTGGAAGGGGACCAGCGCGCCTCTGCGGTCGTCCAACAACTCGATTGCATGCCAGTAGGGAGTCGAGATGATCGCCTTGCCCGCCCCCAGTGCATAGGCGAGCGTGCCGGAGACCACCTGCGCTTCATGACGGTAAGGCGTGATGTAAATGTCAGCGGCTCCGATGAATTCGACCATTGCTTCGGGACTAACGAAGCGGTTGTGGAAGATTACCTGCGACTCTACGCCTATTTCCTTCGCCAAAGCTTGCAGGCTGGCCCGATACTTGTCCCCCTCGCGGCGCAGAACGTGAGGATGGGTCGCACCCGCGACGATGTAAGCGACATTCTTGTGTTTGGACAGAATCTGCGGCAGCGCTTGAATTACGTTTTCGATTCCCTTGTTCGGCGACAGCAAGCCGAATGTCAGCAGGACCGCTTTCCCTTCCACACCAAAGCGGTCTTTATAGAAATTCGGGTCGAGGAACGGCAGGTCTGGGACTCCATGCGGCACCATGTCGATCTTGCTGCCCGGTACCTTGAAGATTTCTTGCAAGAACTGAGACGAGAGTTGGCTCATTACAATCAGACGGTCGGAAAGCTCTGCGATTTCTTCCATGACCATCAGTTGGTTGGGGTCTGGCTCACGCAGAACCGTATGTAGCGTTGTCACCACCGGCATCTTTAGACCACGCAGCAGATGCAGAATGTGGCTCCCGGCTGGGCCGCCGAAGATTCCATACTCGTGCTGCAGGCACACCATGTCGATGTTGTTGAAGTTCAGAAATTCAGCGGCTTCCTGATACGACTTTACGTCGTCCTGGGCGAGCGACCATCGCACGCGCGAGGGATAGTCGTACCCTTCTTCGGTGTCGTTGACCGGGAGCGCCAACAGTCGAACTGTCCCGCACTCGGCCGCAATGGCGCCGCACAGGTCGGTGGTGAATGTGGCGATCCCACAGTGTCGGGGAAGATAGTTCCCGATTACCGCGATTCGACTGGGCAGGGATGACTTCGCGTGCGACCGGGCCCGAGGCGGTGCGGTCCCTTCCTGAATCAGGGGGCGCGGGCTTAACACTTCTAAATGAGCGTTCCGTAGTACTATATTTCGTAGGGACATTGTGTCCATGACTTCGACGAAAACCGGTGCCGTAAGAGTCTAATTGCCAGATGGACTCGAGAGAATGACAGCGCTGGTTTTGAATTTGTCTCTTGCTAGTATTCACCGAAAATTGACCTGTGGACTGGTCACTATTGACCATCTTGCTGGCGAGCGATGGTGCATTGTGAAGCCATGACGGCCAAAAAGAAACAAGCCCTGTCGGTTCGCTGCCCTACCTGTGGCGCGAAGCCCGGCGAAAAATGCGAGCTCAGTACCGGCCTACCGCGCACAGAGCCACATCGGGATCGACGCTTGGCTGGCTCGGAAAAGTGAAGGTCTGATGGCCCAGGCCGGCACGGGTTCCGGCTTCTTAGATGCGATCACCCTCTGGCTCATTCTGCATTACGCTGGAACGTGCTACGGCGCTGTCGAGATAACAGCTCTGTTGCATGTGGCGCGAGTGTGCAGAAATGGTTACGTAGGGCCAGACCGAGGAAACGTCTGGCGACAATTTGAGTTACTTCCAACCCATTGAACTCTTTCAGCTTGACCTTCTCTAAAATCCGCTTCAATGCGTTCTGGATCTTCACTGCTCCGAGCGAGCCAAAGAACATCACTTTGACCTCTGCTGCCATGAAAAAGAAATTCCATCCGGCAGCACGGATCTTGCGATCGAAAGTGAAGCCATCCAGAATCTTGAGTAGGCTCCATTCACCTGAACACGGTCTCTCGATACCAAGAAGTTGCGTCATCCCGGGCCAATTTTTTATCAGAATCGTGCCGACTTGAACGGTTCTTGCCATAAGGTCTCCGGAAAAGAGGACTGCGAGCGAAGGTGTCATCCCGCAGCCAATCTTTTAGTCTCATCCATCTCTCACCGGCATACTGTGCAGAAAAGCTCACTTTGCAGATTATTCGACAGTCACGATTTATGCGGTTTGCGCGCGATTCTGCGGACTATACTTGGCAAAGATGAGCGCCATACAAGCAATCAAGAAGAACGGCAAATTCGATCCCGACACCTTCCTCGCCACCATCGGCAATGGCCGGAAGATTCTGTCCGTTCCAAAGAAGCAAGTAATATTTGTGCAAGGAGACGATGCAGATGCTGTCTTCTATGTTCAAAAAGGCAGGGTGCGGCTCACGGTCGTTTCCAAGATCGGCAAAGAAGCGACGATCGCTATCGTCAGCGAGGGGAACTTTTTCGGGGAAGGTTCGTTGGCAGGTCAGCTTCTGCGCATGGGCTCAGCGGCTGCCATGACGGATTGCGAGATTCTCCGAGTGGAGAAGAAGACGATGATGGATGCGCTTCACCGCGAACCCGCACTTTCCGAGATGTTCGTAGCCTATCTACTAGGGCGGAATATCCGTTACGAAGAGGATCTTGTCGACCAACTTTTCAACTCCAGCGAGAAACGCCTGGCCCGCGTCCTTCTACTGCTCGCACATTTTGGCAAGGAAGGCATACCTGAAACTGTCGTCCCCAAGATCAGTCAGGAGACACTGGCTGAGATGGTAGGGACCACTCGTTCCCGTGTCAGCTTCTTCATGAACCGATTCAGGAAGCTCGGCTTCATTCACTATGCGGGCGGGACAGAGGGCGCTCTGCAGGTCCACAGCTCTCTGCTCAATGTAGTTCTGCACGATTGAGTGCCTCCACCAAAACAACGCTCTGATGAAGCGCTTCCTGCTTCCCCGCTTGCTCCCACGCAATCGGCAGTAGATGACACGGGCGCGCTGGTTCAGTGCTTTGTCCTGGCGGTGGCCGCACGACAGGCAGATGGCTCCCACTTGCCGGATATCGATCTCCTTCGATATTTCGTTTTCGCGAACGGCAGTCGAGCTGGCGATGACCGGGCCGGTGCATTCGTCACAAGAGTAAACGGAGAGGTGAAGGTATTGCTTTTCATAGGGGGCGCTCACAGCGAGAAACGATATGTGTAAAAAGCTAGGCTTTTGCGATGGGGACTTCTGTTCAGTATTGCTCGGTTCCTGCGTCGGTTCCCTCACGCCAGTTGCTTGTGAGCAATTCTGGGCAGAATTGTGGGACACCAAGATCTATACCTAAGCAGCATGGCTACCAACAATACCCTGCTTTGCATACACCGTGACCCTGCTCAATTGAGTCTGCTGCAAGAAAACGGATATGAACTGGTCACCGCTACTGACGGTTCGGAGGGTCTTAGACTTTTGATGTCGCGACCCGTGGATGCAATTGTGCTTGAGTATCCTCTGGGCCTAGTGGATGGTGCAGTCATCGCAGCTGAGATCAAGAAGGTCAGGCCATAGATCCCAATTGTTATGGTAGCGGAGCACCTGGAATTGCCTGACAGAGCGCTGAGGTCTGTTGACGCCCTGGTAACCAAGTCCGACGGTGCTCACTTTCTGTGGGTACCATCCATTTCGTGTTGAATGTGAAGCCTGCTAATCGCGTCACAGCAGATCTAGAAGCGCCAACACCGACGGACTTTCGTCGTTGCGGCAAGCATACGAGATTGGGCGGACAGTAGCCGGGCCAAGCCTCCCAGATGGCAACTAGCGATCAGGAAGCGCCTTTCTCGCCCAGCGTGTGGGGAAAGCACCTGGGATGGGAGTATCGCGTTCTAATGCTGTGACGGTTTGACCTTAACTCTTAGACTCCTGTTTTTTGGCGCAGTTCGGCAAACGAGCAAAATTGACCGACCATTCTCTCCACACGGCGACGTGAATACTTAGAGTGTTGGAACCCGGTCACTCACGCAAAGGGCGGATCTTGTCCGTGCCGTGCCCGATGTGCAGGGCTCAGCCGCGGAGAAGTACAAGCGAATGACAGGACATCCGTCGAACAAGACGCATCTCGCCAGAAGGTTAGCGGTTGCCAAATCTCCACATCCTGAGATCTCCGGCCGGGAAGCTCTGGAAATCCTGTCGAAGTGACAAGCCTTGGCTTTCGCGTCCGGTTCCAACACAAGTAGGAGACATCGTGCTCAAACAAAATAATCCGTCAAGTCTGACGTCCTTTCAAATCCACAAGAACGGCAGCGCGGTAGAGGGAGCCAGCTATCCCAGCCTAGAGGAAGCTTCTGCAGCTTTGGAGAAAGCTGCTCAGGGAGGCGAGGTAACCCAGGTGGATGGTCTCGACCAGGTCGTGCGGCGCTATACGTTGGACGAATGCCGGAACGCGCGCAACAGTTGGAACAAAGCGTAAAGCTACGGTGTCAGCCCCACACTCGAGGCCGCCTCAGGCGGTTCCCCGGCGTCCGCCTATGAAATTGACGATCACCATAACCAGCGCTACAGCCAGCAGCAGGTGAATCAGGCTGCCGGCCACGTGCAGGCTGAAACCCAACAACCACAGAATCAGAAGCACAACAACAATCGTCTAAAGCGTGGCAATCTCCTCGTAATTTATTCCCGATTTATCCTTGATGCGCAGCCTTCGGCTCGGTTTGAACCGCCCGGAGCGGCTTCCCACATTCCAAACAAAACCTTCCGGTTCGCGGCGTGATAAGTCCGCAGAACGGACACATCCTTTGAGTCCGGACTTCCTGAGTATGCGGTTTGAACATCGCCACCAGCTTTCCGAAAGTGCCAGTGATTGAGGCCAGCCGGCGGCGGAAAGAAGGACGAAACGGCTCCATCGATTTCACCTTTCTCAATTTCTCCCGCGAATTGAACCCATTCTTCGATCTTTAACTCCGGTTAACAATGACAGGACATGACCGTAGATTCTGTGCAGGATTGCTCACCTTGCACAAGGCCCCGCACTCGGAGTTTTGAAAGGTCGGCCAGTCGCAACACGATTAGTGAGCAATTGAGACCAGCTATTCCTTACTCGCCTGAGCGATCATGATCCTAGAGACGAGCACTTCTTCTCTCTCTTTCAGATCCTCTGAACTAAGTCAGCTATCTGAAGCTTTCTCCTCTTAGTTCGGTGGTAGTGGTATTAGAGAAAAACCTCACATGAAGAAAACAATGTCACTGTTGTTGATGAGCGTCATGGGCATGTTCGGAACCTACGCATTTGCCGGCTCGGATCGGGAGGATCAAGTCAGGGTTCGCAAATGGTGAACCATCGCCATTATCCTCTGAACCAATCAATTGGCGTAACCGGGTGATCACAACATCCCTAGTGGACCAAAGAAATTCAGTATGTCTTTATCTCATCACCACGGGAGTATGACTTGCCAGTGGACGCCGCCAAGAGAAGTCTCTTCAAGACGCAACTGGTGCTCGTGGCTTTAGTCCTAGTTATTGCTGGCTTGTCCCTGGGTTTGCATCGATTGATCCGATAGCGTTTCCCTCGCGCGCAGAGGTGTTCAGTCGGGCGAGTTGATGTTGTGGTTCGCGCCAAGCCGCGGAGCTTCGCAGGGATACTTTGTGTCTCCCCTCCTTCCTCGCTTACGAACTTTGACCACGGTGCCAACTTTGATCAAAATTGAACATTCCCACATCGGTTCTTGTGGTCCAATTTAAACTGTGCGCAGTAACGGCGGCTGATAGTGGTTAAGCGAAAACATGCTTTCAACCCGAAGACCTTTCTAACAACTGTGGGCGCTGGCCGAAGGTTGATCTCCTTCGTGAAGGGACAAACAATCTACGCGCAGGGCGATGCGGCTGATTCGTTATTTGTGGTTCAAAGCGGCAGGGTGAAACTCCGCATGAAGTCGCGCGCCGGAAAGGATGCTACCCTCGACATTCTGAGTGAGGCTGATTTTATTGGCAAAGATTCCGTCGCTGGCGGGCCGATCCGCACAGCGTTCGCCACCGCAATCACGGAATGCAGTCTCCTCCGAATTACGAAGACGGCCATGACGCTCGCGCTATCGCACCAAGTGAAGTTGGCAAATCTGTTTTGGGCATACGTGCTGGCCAGGAATATTCGATACCAGCAGGATCTAGTGGATCTGCATTGCAACCTGAGCGAGAATAGACTGGCGCGGATCCTCCTGTTGCTCGCCCATTATGACGGGCACGGAGGGCCCGAAACTACGGTTCCCGCGATAAGTCATGAGACGCTTGCCGAAATGGTCGGGACAACGCGATCGCGTATTTGCTTTTTCATGAACAGGTTCAAGAAGTTGGGCTTCATTTTTTACGAACATAAAGGTAAGCTATTGCGAGTTCATCGGACGCTTCTCGCTTTCTGCGATCAATAGTTCCCACACTTTGCAACCAGGCCAACAACTCTCAGCCCAACGATCTCCCGTCACGCTCGTCAGGCCGACATGGATGCACAGACTTTTGCGCGAGCTCCCGGATGAACAGAGTGGGACATGGCGAAGAGTGGAACTGTAGCTCGCATACTGGTTCCATGATCATCGGATTCCATTTCCAGCGTACCTTGCAATTCGTGCAATCGCTCGCGCATCCCGGCCAAACCGACTCCGGTTTCGGCAGATACTTCATGAAGTAACCGCAAGCGCTCTTCTGGTATACCCTTTCCAAAATCGCGTATCTCCAGAATCACAGCGTCAGCATCGTGCTGAAAATGGATGCTCGCGTCCGAAGCTCCGGAGTGGCGATGAACGTTGGTCAAGCTCTCCTGCAAGACACGGAAGAGAGCAATCTCCACATTCTTCGGCAATCGTCCCCGCGACGGCGCGATCTCGGCCCTTACGTTAATTCCGCTTCGCTTGGCAAATCCTTCGATATACCACTCGGCCGCGCATGCAAATCCCACCTCATCCAGTAATGGCGGATGCAGCAGGTATGACATGGTTCGAATCTCTTCTATGGCTTGATCCGCCAGTTGCGCAACGTCGGACACCATCGCCAGCGTAGCCGGGGTGTCCTTGCAGGTGTCCTGCAGTAGCGACAGACTTATTTTCAACGCCGCCAGTGTCTGGCCGGTGCCGTCGTGCAAGTCGCGCGCTAGTTTTCGTCTCTCTTCGTCCTGCACTAAGAGCAGACGCTGGGTAAGTTTTTCCAGCTCCGCCGTACGTTCCGCAGTCAACGTTTCAAGTACGGAATAGGCGTGTGACAGCCTCAAATGCTTTGCAATCCACATAAGTCCTCCTGGGAGCTGCTAGCGGAGACAAACAAGGTCTCAGGTAGTGTCTGCATTGTGCCATTCTAGGAATCATGGGTCTGGTCAATATTGCACATGGCACTGGGCGCGGCGTTTCGCCCCGGTCCTCTGGAGATTCTAGAGACGATGAAACGCGGGAGAACTTTGGACCAGGAGCGGCGGCGCAAGGCGCGCATTGCCTAGAGGCAGCCAATAGAAGACTGTCAGCTGCGCACCGCGAGCATATTCAGATCCCTATCGGTGCAACGATTTGTCGCTGAGCAATTCTGCACAGAATTGAATCGCATTGCTCTGATAGATTCCACATAACGACTGGGGGAAATACGAACGCCTTTCGTATTCTGCTTGCTGACGAGCATCCAATCTTCCGTTTAGGTCTGCGCTTGGTGCTCAGCTTTAACCAAGGTTGGTAGGTTTGTGGTGAGGCCGCTGACGGACGGGATGCCATAGAGAAGTGCACGCATTTAAGACCTGACCTTATTCTCTTGGACGTTTGCCTACCGAATCTAAACGGCGTCGACAGCTTACGCCAGATCTTAAAAGACAATCCGCACCAGAGAATACTGATTCTCAGCGACGCGGATTCAGAGAAGGTGGTCCAAGATTGTTTGCAAACAGGCGTGCGTGGGTGGATTCTAAGGTCCGACCGAGTCGACGACCTGATGGCAGCGGTGCAAGCTGCGCAGGAGACCCACTGGCTCTTGGGCATGCGAACACCCGCTACCGTTATAAGTGGCAGGTGGAAGGGAAATCTTGGTCCCATCACAATCCCGGCACGCCAACTGTCGCCTCGCGAACGCGAGGTATTGCGGCTCCCGGCTGAGAGCAAAAAATGTGAAGAGGTCGCCGTAGTTCTGAACATCTCCGAGAAGACGGCGGACACACATCGAACCAATCTTATGTACAAGCTTAACCTTCATTCGATCGCCACGTTAGTCGCGTATGCAATGAGAAACGAAGTCATCCAGGTTGCCAGGACTTGACTACAAATCGGAGAATCATCGATTACCGTCCCACGACCACGACCGCGAACGCTGACTGAATGAGTCTCGGGACTAATTCCAGAAAAGTGACAAAAGTGAACAGACTCTGAGACCACAAGAAATATTGTGGTCAGTAGAGCCTACGGCGGCCGTCTTCGTGAGAGTGCCGTCGCAACAAGCCCAGCGTCAGTATGGCGGAAGAGATGGATATTCAGGGCTCTCGATCGAATCCGCGCTTACCCTCGTGACCGGTCTATTTTGTTTTGTTGGTCCAGAGCCGAGGCAGTTTGTCGTGTGGGCACACAAGGACTGACAGCCTACACTCCCTTGATCTTGAATCTCGAACAGCGCTACGAGGTTCTTACGGCGGCGAACGCAGTGGAAGGCTTGCACGCGCTCAGCAAGTCCCTGCCTGATTTGATCGTCTCCGATTTGAATATGCCTCGGATGTCAGGATTTGAATTTCTAGCGGTTGTACGAGAGGTTTCCGCACGTCGCCACGATTGCCATGAGCGGAGGGTATAGCAGCGACGAAATTCCATTGGGGATTTTGGCCGACGCTTTCTTGCAGAAAGGAAATTATACGATCAACGAGCTTGACCACCAAGTCGGGAAGCTTCTGGCCGCTTCTCCCCCTCAGTCGGAGAGAAGGAAAGCAGAGATTGCCCCACTCTTCGTGCCAAGAGACAGGGCCGGGTACCTAATAATCACCTGTCCCATATGCCTACGCCCCAACAAACTGGAAGCAATGAGTTTGAACGGCGGGTTGCACCAAACGACTTGCCAGTCATGCGGCACGCCCGTTAGGTATGAGATCGATCACGAGATCGAACCCCTCCTACACAAACATGCCTGAGCGGCGAAGCGGTTCTTCACTTCCAACGAATCTCCGGGCAGTGCTTGTGTCGTTCTCAGATCGGTTTGGAACCTCTGGTCGCTACTAGCACCGCCAATATCGTCGCAGTGTTGCGAACGTTTCCCGCAATCGTTACGAGCGCTTCTGACATGGGCTGATGTTGCTCAGCCCATCCCTCAAGACGCGTGCTAACGTTGTGGAGTTGATCGACTTCGTCCAGAATCGCTTCAAAAGCCATGGGTGCACTGCTCTGTCGCTGATAAACCTAAGGTGGGAGAACTTCAGATGGACTGTCGTAGATCAGAGAACTTGAAAGAGAAGGTGGCAACCACCCCAGCTGTTATCGTAGGCGTTCTAATCGTGAAGAACAATGTTGAGAAGTGAACTGTGAACCTGCAAGGCGTCGCCAGCGTGATAATCAATGAGACCTAATTTCCTAAACCTGTTCATGAAAAAGCTGACCCGACAGCGAGTTGTGCCCACCATCTCTGCGAGGGTCTCTTGACTCATCTTGGGGATTAGGCTCTCGGCCCTTCCGTCCTTGCCGAAATGCGCGCGCAACAGCAATATCCGAGCCAGTCTTTTCTCACTGGAATTGAAAAGCTGGTCAACTAATCCTCCTCTAGCAAATATGCCACGAACATATCGGAAAACGCATGTTCCCGGTGAAGCACTTCTAGCATGGACTTCTTGTCGATTCGCATCACTGAGCAATCGGCATTGCGGTTGCGGAGCACAGGCGGTGGGGTTGCCCCGGAAGGCAACCTTCTCCGAAGAAAGCCACGCTCATTTAGAATGCCGATTGTGGCTTCTTTCCCGGTCTTCGATAGACGGCGAGTTTTACCTTTCCTTTCTGAATATAGAAAACAGCATCGGACGGATCGCCCTGAACAAATATCGTCTGCTTTTTGGGAAACGTTGCGATCTTCCTGCCGCCATTGATGGTAGACAGGAACTGTTTCGGGTCGAATGTGATGTATTTCTTCGCCGCTACCACGGTGTCAATGATCCCCTTTCAAGGGTTTCCAAATGCGCAGAAGATAGGTTCCTAGGACGACGGATGAATGAACGCGCAAGATGGCGAGAACAACATCGAGTTGGACGACAAAACAGCATCCACCGACCACATAATGATTTCACGCTCGGAATCGGAAGTCAAACCTTTCACCATTCGGTAGGAGGCAACCGGCCCTTGGCTCTGGGCACTGCCGAGAGATTCCGCAAAGAGCGTCGTCATGGCTGCGGTCGATCCTTTGCGATCCATACGCGGTCGCGATGCGGACTGGTGCGCGGTTGCCCAGTGCTGAGTTCACACTTCTCTCCCGGAGCAGCCCCACAGGTCGGACATCGGGCAGGGAACCCATCTGGACGGTCTATGCCCTCCTGACAACGGACATCGGCCGATTTTGCAGAAAGGCGCTGATAAGTGCGCTATTTATTTGCAAGCCGCCGTTGTAGTGGACGAATCCTTTCTTCTTGAACGCATTCATAAATTTACTTACCCTTGCCCGGGTGGTACCAACCATCTCCGCGAGAGTTCCTTGGCTCACCTTCAGGGGGCTCTCCGGCTTTGATTCCTTTGTTATTTGCCCAAACAACAACAGAACCCGTGCCAGTCGCTTTTCACTGAAATTGAAGAATTGATCTGCTAGGTCTTCCTCGACTCGAATAACTCGGGAAAGCAGATATGCGTTAAGCAACGCTGCAAACTTCGGGTCGTGCTTGAGCGTGCGAAGCGTGCTCTCCTTCTGCAAGCGAGTGATATTGGAGGGCCCAATGGATCTCGCCGTGTACATCCGCAGAGATTGCCCGCCCAGACAGCCTTCGCCAAAAAAACTACTCCGCAGCAGGACGGCGATTATCGCTTTTTTGCGACGCGTAGCTGCCATCGTGAGCTTCACGGTGCCGCTCTGGATATAGAAAACTGCATCGGCTCTGTCCCCTTGCGAAAAAATGATCTCGTTGTCCCGGTATGTCCGCACAGTCATCGCAGAACGGAACTTCTTGCGGAAGACTGTGGAACTGAACCCGAGACTTTGTTCAATCGCCATCTGTTTCTTCAGTACAATCAATTCACTTGGGAGTGCAGTCTTCCGTATAGAAAATAAATCATATGGCTCGCGAATCTTGCGCAGATGGTCAATAAAGCTCATACACAATTGCACACAGTATCTACGTGGTAAATCTCGGGCAAAGCCGCTGCGGTTCAGTGGGCCGAGCGAATCGTGCGGAAGATTTTGACATCCACTTCTCGACGATCACCAATTGCGCACAGCGGTTTCGTTATCTGCTATCCGGATTGCTGTGACGCCAGTTCCAGTAGACGGTCTGCCGACGGGGACTCAACTGAATGAAATCCCGCTTTGGGATGGTTTGAGTGCCAGAATCGGCGGTACGCCAGCCCCACTACATCGCAGCTTTTTGTGCCATTTCGGTCCTGTTCCGGCATGATGGCGCGACTGTTCAAAATTGAGCGGATTTTCACATGAACTAACGCTAGGCGATCACGTCGTCCGGGTGCTGACCATGAAAGAAGCCATCACAGATGCGGAGTTTATCAGTGGGCGACCGCATTCAGTTCACCGCACCAGCCAACGACATCGGAGTTGCTAACCGCGAGTTAGGAGCATCGAACGCATCAGCGAAGACGAGCGGCTGCACTTGAAAATGGACGCTGGTCGCGCGGTTGAACTCAACCCGCCCAAGCCGCGACATCTCGACCACGGTTATGCCATGACTAGCCACTCCAGCCAGGGACAGACTGCCGACCGTCTCCTGATTCACGTGGACACCGAGTTGGGCGCGAAGGATCTGCTCAACAGTCGGATGGCTCACGTCGCTGTTTCGCGTGGACGTTATGACGCGCAGTTTTATACGAACAACGCACGGACGCTCTGGCACAAACTCAGCCGCGACGTGTCCCATTCTCCGGCGATTCAGCAAGAGCTAGCGACGCACAAGATAGAACCACAAACCACGCACACGAATCAGTTGGTCAGGGTTTCGGTCTTGGTCTGTAGTGTTGCAGTCCGAAATGACATTCCCCCGGATAGCGGGAGCGTAGCCGAAGCCCGGTCTGTGTCAAGACTCTGCGACCGCTTAGCGCGGCGGCCTTCGCCGGTCTTTGACACAGACCTCAGCGGCCCTCGACTTATCATTCCTCTATTCCGGGGATGTCGGATTCTTCGTCGTAACCCCCTGACGATTTCTTCGATCCTGCCATCCTCGACGACGCAAATTCATTTGAGTTCGGTCACAGGTAGCGCGCGAAAAAACATTCGGAAGCGGAAAGTCGTTTGGTGTGCAGCCACACGCTAGCTTTGCGCCAGTTGACTGTTTGCGCCTTAGAATTCGATTCGTAAGGCAAGTTGACCGGTGCGATTGCCGGCGTTTTCCGCCGTCTGCGGAGCGCTCAGCACGCCAAAGGTCGACGGAACATCGATCTGCGTTGCCGGAGGAGCGAAGTTAGTGTGGTTAAGCACGTTGGTAAACGTAGACTCGAAGCGCATTCTTACCGCCTCTGTGACCCGGAAGACTTTGGCGAGGCCGAGGCTGGCCGCGATTGTCCCGGGGCCCTGCAGGATGCCAACTCCGGCGTTGCCGAAGCGTCCAGCACCGGCAGGAGTGGGCGCGAATGCGGCGAGATTGAAGTATTGCGCGCGCGACTGACCCCGGTAGAAATTCGTCGAGAGTTGGTCGGGACGCAGGAAAGCGCCGCGGTTGCCGTTGCGCTCAGCCTGCATGGGCACAAGGAACTGCTCGGCAACCGCGGTGGAGCGGCGGTTTCCTTCGTAATCGAAAAAGAAGAACGTTTTGTCCTTCCCGTTGTACAAATGCGGAACGGATCCAGAAGTGTTACGGATCACTCTCGGCATCGGTGGAGACGAGATCGCTCATTTTCTGGCTGTTGCCCGATGTCATGACCATCGCTGACGAAGTGGATTCACAGTTGACGCAGGCGATGGAGGGCTTTACAAGTATCGTGGGAACGGCAGTCGCAACATAGCGCCTTTGGAAAGGGGCGCAATCATGAAATTCCCTGGACCCTGATAATCGAATGAAGCTTGACGGAGGCGCTTACAAGCACCCCCCTTTAACTCGTTGACAGGTGCACCATATAAGACTAGGGTTGCAATTGAGGTGGTTACCACCTTCTCCTCATTTCAGGTCTCCTGAACTAAGTCAGCCCATCTGAAGTTATCTCTCTTAGCAACCCCAACCTTAAGGAGGTTGCCTATGTTTGCACGCAATGTCTCGATTCATCTGAAATCCAACATGTTGTCCGATTACACGCGAACCTTCGAGAAGGACATCCTTCCCTTGCTTCGTAAACAGAATGGCTTTAAGGACGAAATCACACTCGCTGGTGCCGGTGGAATCGACGTGACCGCAATCAGCCTATGGGATAACAAGAACGATGCGGACAGTTACAACACCAATACTTATCCGCAGGTGCTGAAGACGTTGGCAAGGTTCATCGAGGGCACTCCTGCAGTTCACACATTTGATGTTGTGACCTCGACCTTCCAGAATCGCGACGTTTCCGTAGCGGCGTAAAAGCTACTCTAGGTTGTTCGGTCCGAGGAGCCGGAATAACGTCCGGCTTCTCGAATCGAAGAAATCGTGAACCCCGCCGCCACAACATCCTTGACGATCCCGGCAGCGAAGTTCCAGCTGATGTGGCATTCGGGGCGCATTTACATAAACACGGCCACCATTTTTCGACTCTTTCCTCTTTTGTCATTTGAACACGAGCGGGGTGGCGGCAATTCTCTCCGCGTAGATCGCTCGTGCCATCGGTATGATTCACATCGGAGTTTTTCAATGCTGCTCAACAGCACGCAGATTGTTCCCATTCCTCAAAGTGACGAAGAATCTGCCTCGTTGGGAGGCAAGATCGAAGAACTGAACAAGAATACTGTTCGGTTGATCACTCAGGCTGAGAAATTAGTCGAGGAATCGAAACAGCTATCGACACGAATTAAGTCTTTTGCAAACCATCGGTCCAAACCAAAACGCATCCCACCAACACATTTCTAGGCATTTAGCCGCTGTCGCCGGTTTCTCGCCAAGGCAATTTCTCTGATTGCTTGATCTTGACTGATGGAATGAGTGGCCCATCGCCGCGACCTGCGACCAAATACTTGCTAACGAGGAGGTACAAGGTTGGTCGCGGTACCGATCCGCAAGAAAGTCCAAAACGAGAATGGGCAGATGCTGCCCCTAAGAGTCGGTATCGATGGTGCGATTGCCGTTCGTACACGGTATCAGCGCAGCCAAGAAGTCAGATATTCGCATCCCGGAATCGAGCAGTTGAATGAAATCAACAGGCGTAATGCCTTGCCGCTCGGCGATCTCCAACACTTCAACGATAGCGCATTCTACAAGCTCTGGGTTGGGCTCTGTGGAGCGTTCAATATTATCCATCGCGTTCCTCCCAAAGGTCCGAGCCCCATATTATGTCGAAATGCTCTAACTCCGTCTGTTCAAAACTGCACACTTTTGCCAATGGCCGATGAGCTGGGATGGGTTCTCAAGGGAGACTCGCTTTTGCTCGCACCCGTGCGGATTGAGCACTCTTGCTCAGAATAAGGCGGCCGCGGAGTGCTAGGGTCAAGATGAACTGGAGAAGCGAGTCGGTAGGTGGATGGGCGGAGCTTGGCAGTAGAGGGGGATATGACAAAGCGAATTGCACCCTTCGCAGTCGTTTCGTATCTGTTGTTGGCCGCATTAGGGGTCGTATGCCAAAGCCTGCGTCAATCCGTTCCTGATGCCCCCTCGGTGCAGAGTGTAATTCCAGCACAGAAATCCAACCTCTTCGCTGAGGAATCACGCTCCGCTTTAAAATTCGGCGTTATCGACGGCAAACCGGGCTTGATGCGTCAAGGCGGTTTCGCCGCTCCTGAGAAGGCAGCATCCAGTCAAAAAGAGTCGGGCAACGTTCTTAAGCAGTACTTGAATTCGTCAGTGCTGAAGCAGCAATCGGGGTATAACTCTTCGAGTAGCGTGAGTTTGATGGGTAGGGCTACGTATGCGGGTTCGCGGATTTTTGTCAGGCGGGATGAATTCGGAAAGAGCAGGTTCAATACGTCATACCTGCTGCGGGCTCTGGGTTCGATGGCTGCGGCAACTGCCTCCCGTCTTATTGGAGGCGATCTGTTGGGGAGCCGTTCGGCGATTTTGGTTCGACAGTTGGCAATGAAGCGGGCATGAACCTGTGGCATGAGTTTAGGCCCGGTATTGAGCAGCTAATGAAAAGCCATACCCCGAGATTTGTATCCAAGATCGAAGAGCGCATCGATCGCAAGTAGCTCGTGAACGGAAAGCCAATTGCGTCGAGACGCCCGTAGACAACTTCCAGCGCAGCCAATTTCTCTGCAATGAACAGGACTGATTTCCCCTTTAGAAGCGCGGCAGCAATCAGATTCGTGAAGCTCTGGGATTTTCCCGTTCCTGGTGGTCCCTCAATGACCAAATTCTTTCCATTGAGAGCGTGGATCAAGGCACTGTGCTGCGAACTGTCCGCGTCATAGAACAATCGCGGAACCGGCATCTTGAGGCCCTCATCATCGATTGGATACTCGTCAGGGAACGTAACGCCTGATGCCTTGACACCTTCAAATAGGTTCTTGATGACAGAATGATCTGTAATCCGCGCCTTGGCGGGCCGCCGCGTAGGATCGAGATCGAGAAACATCGGAAGTTTCCCGAATCTCAGGAGTGCGAGGGTCAGGAAATTCTTGACCTGCCATCATGGCCGACTCGAAATTGCTTCTCGAACAGCGTCGGCATAAGAAGATGGGTTATCTTCCTCACGGAGGTAGGGCACGGCCACGCCAAAGTCTCGTTTCATTTTCTCAACGAGAGACAAGTTGGTCGTCAGGTCCTCACTTGAATACTGGATTTGGTAAACCCAGCCCTGATTTCGAGAGGCCTTTTCCCGGTCAATTGTGACCGGCATAATTAGAAGAGGGGCGTGTGAAGCTTGAACGGTCTCCGAATCCTTCCACTCCAGGAATCCGGAGCACAAATAAAGCATATTCGCTCCGGATTCCTCGATTGAGGTCCGCGCTGTGGTCGTAATCTTCTTTGCAATCCTGCCTAGATCGTCTTGGTATGCCAGTACGCGCATTGTCGTCGGTGGTTCGTCAGGGGAATCTAGATCAAAGTCCGTGCTCCAGCCAAGCTCAGTAGCGTAGTCCTTTGCTGGAATCTTGTCTTCTTCCTGAGCGTCGTCGGTCAATAGGTGGGCATCGCGTTTGGCGCGACGGCATATCTCACTGACTCTACGCTTCCAGCCATTCTGCCCCACATCATCGGCGACCTTACATTTTTTACTTTGGTGTGGCCGCATGATGCGGCGCGACGGCTGGTCTTCGACAGCGGACCTGATAATTGGTTTTTGATACATGTAGCACAGGCGATCGTATTTACGGTGCTGGCAGTTTGGGCTTTTCAGCGGCTGGCCAAAGAGAGCAGTCAAGACGCACACTCGGGGGCGAGCAATTTTGGCTTCCGCAAGATGGCTGGCTCATAGCAGCTTGGCCATATTCATCGAATCGAGAACTGCGCAGGTCCGTATAGCGACTTTAGACATGGGATGCTAGCCGCATAACGCATGCTCTTCAGCTTTTTTCACAGGATCGGAGGAGAGATTGGTTTTGCTCGCATGCTCCGACATGTCAACCGCATCGCTGTCCAAAGCTGTAAAGAAGTGATCGTGGAGCCATTCGAAGAAGCGAACTTGGACAGGCGTGCTCGTACAATCAAAACCCGTCTTCCCGTGCTTGTCGTCCCAGATGACTTTGCCCGCGATAGTCATGAAGATGTCGGTGTTTGGGATTGCCATCGCGACATAAATAGGTTCCCCGACCGTGAAAGTAACAGCGGCCCTGACAGCCATACCAGATTGACTCAGATTCAGTGTAGTACATTGAAGCATGGTTCCTGACGCCCTGCGGATCGAGACAGGCAGTTCAATCGCTAATCTGAAATATGTTTGACCATCACGAAGCATGCGCCCATACTCTGCAATTAGAACATCTCTTATTCGCGACGGAACGAGCGGTCGTTCGATCACGAAGGCAGCCTCAACGTCGGATGCCGACCGTTCAATAGCGCTGCTGCTCGCCACTCCAAATACCACCACGTTCTTGTTGGGATGAGGGAGATTCTTCAGTATCTCTGGGCATCTTGCGAGTTCGTCAAAATCCAAAACAAGAGCCGCAAATTTTTGAGACGAGAGTTGACCGATAGCAGACTCCAGTGAACAGACGCGTGCCTCAATATGTTTTTCGCGAAACAAGTGCGAGATGACACTGATCATCTCTGGATCACGCCCAACAATGAGTGCCCTTAGGGCAAATCGCGAGTCAGGCATTGGTGGCGCGGTTGAAGACTGGAGAGATCCTTCGAGTCCTTTGCGGCATTCAGCAAGAACGTTTTTATCCCTAATGTGAGTGACCAGTGCTCCCGCCGATGCACCCAGCATGAAAATCCCTATGACTGTCAATGGATCGTAAAGCAATCTGCCTCTCCCCCCCGTTCTTGACTTCGAACCCATTGCCACAGTAGCCGAGACTCAAATCCGAAAGGTAACGGAGAGAAAGGACATGTACCCGCCAAGGTAACCTACAAGATCATGGAAGATTGTCATCTTTTGGAATCCTGACTGATTAGTTCCATCTTCGTCAGGCATGGCAATTCGGATCGCGAACCCCTCCCGCGCAGCCAGTTGTCCACGTCACTTCTCAAAGCGAACACGACTGCGCCTTTGTTCGGATTGACGCGACGAATCGGGAACTGAAACTCACGCTCCCAACGTTGTACGGTCTTAACGCAGGTTCCTACGTAACGCGCAACGTCCTTCCACGAGCGTGGGACTACGTCAACAGGCAATAGGTCGTTACGGATCGGAAAAAGCTGAACATCATTACCCAATTCAACTACAACTGCCGCCACCTGTGTCACTCTGCCTTTAGCATCCGTCATGGGATCAAAATTATCTATCCAGTGCCCTCCGTGTAACTTGGTCGGCAATGCTCCAGCGATTTCACAATTCACAAGAGATCGTGATGTTGCGAAAACGCGCTGAATGGCAGGTTCGGCTTGAACTGCAACATTCCCAAGAATTTCGCGGACGTGCTTTCCCAAATGAGATTCGATAGATGTGCCGTTCGAGGTCGCCAGATATGGATTACACATTCGATAGCCTAGCTGCTCGTCAAATATCGCAAGACCCACGTTCGAACTCGCGAAAAATTTGCCGAATACCCCCTCCGAGTCCGCTAGATCAGTGAATGTCGCTCGCCTTCCCATGTCAGAACTCCCAAACGAATCCCTGATGATTCGAAAACGTCATCGGATCGTAGCCAGAATCCAAAACTGGCTCTTGCGGTTAGGTGCGCAGACCCTAGACATTACATTGGCACGACAAATCTGACTCGACAATTCTCGTAACGTGGCAACCACCGTGGCCATTAGTGTCTTTATTTCGCTCTTGCCATGCGTTCAACAAGAGCGCGACGCTAATCACGATCGCCACCAACGCAACCGTAGCAGACCAGATCGTCTGCGCTGCGCCGTCTAGTCCTTGGTGTCTCTCCTGTGGTTCTTTCTCTGACATCGAGAGGAATGTAGACGTGCGGATCACTGCTACGAAGCTGCGCTTGCATAAACGAGCTATCCCCTTCGCCCAGTTTGCCTTTGCCTGCCGACCGCCCTGTTTACTACTTTGATTTTGTTACGAAATCCGAACGTCACGTCGCTGAGCCGTCTTCCTTGCCCGATACTCAAATTCTTCCGACGATGCGTGGGAACGCAGGAATTTCAGGTGGGTTGGGATGCGAAGGACACCAAATCCAACAACTTCTTTGCATCCTGATTGCCCTGAGAGACTTGACCTTCCAGCAACAATTTGGCTTCTTCGGCAGGCGGTTTCCTCAGTTTTGGGGGAAGCGTATGTCTTACGGAGAATGGGTGTCACTCTGTCGCTCGCCGCATTTCTTCCGCCACCATTTCCGACCTCCGCCTTTGTAACTGGCGCTGGCGTAACGCGCAATCCTTTCGTTGCGTTTGTGCTGTCTTTCGGCGTGGGACGGGTGTGCCGCTTTGCTCTACTGGTTTACCTCTTTGGGGAAATTCCTAAAACGGTCAATACTGCTCAGCCTTTCCTTCGCGTTGAGCCTACGCTGCTCTAGACCCTCCAAAGGAGGAGCTTATGGGCAGCCGCCCCTTCCCAGAAATACCCTGCGTGATTTGTAAAAAGCCTGTTGACCTGCAGGCCGATTTGTGGGCTGACGAAAACGGCAAGGCCACGCACGCGGACTGTTACGTCAAGCGGATTATTTCAGCGGATCTAGCTAAGACGTGTGCCAACAGCTCTCTGTTTCTTCCGCGAACCGTGGGGATGTACGAAGACAGCAATTGCTGTAATTAGCAAATTAGGGAATGAGTTGGTTAAAGCAGACAATGAGCAGAAAGATAGGTTCCACCCTGACCGGAACGGTCGCCAGAATCATCATGTCACCACGTCCCAATGAACCAGAAAAAGCACAGATCGCTGTGGAGGAGAGCGATCATGGATTTCGAGAAATACGCATCAACAACAGGGTAAAAAATGAAAATGGGAACGACGTAAGGCTCAAGCTTGGCGAGCGCGTGAAAGTGACTGTCGAAGCGAAAGTAGTGAGGAAGTAACGACGTTTTAGCTCGTTCCCCATGGATAGAACAGTTCTGATGTGAAACTTAACTTTCCCGCGATGAACAAATTTAACGGTTGCTAAGGTCGAGCACAGAAAAGGTCAGCTTATGACAAGAATCAGTTTTGGATTATCGAGATGTCTTCTGGTAGTCAGTGCTAGTTTTCTACTGCTCGTCGGAACGGGGTGGTCACAGGACGAGAAGGACGAGTCGAGTATTCAGAAACGAATCGATACGTCGGCCAACGTTCTCAACGAGATTATGGGGACGCCAGACAAAGCAATTCCCGACAAAGTGATGAAGGATGCAAAGTGTATTGGGGTGATTCCGTCCATGGTGAAAATTGCGGTTGGCTTCGGGGGAAATCACGGGAAAGGTATTGCCGTCTGCCGTTTAGAAAGCGGTCGCTGGAGCGCTCCTGCGCCGATTACGATCACCGGCGGAAGCTGGGGTTTGCAACTCGGCGGCCAGGCTATCGACCTGGTATTAGTTGTCATGAATCATCAGGGGATGGACCATCTGCTCTCAAGCAAGTTCAAGATCGGAGCTGATGCCTCGGCGGCGGCGGGCCCAATCGGACGTGACGCTGCTGCCGACACTGACTGGAAAATGAAAGCTGAAATGTTGACCTACTCACGAGCGCGGGGACTCTTCGCGGGCGTTGACCTATCCGGCTCGTCGGTCACGCAGGACAAAGACGAAACCCGCCTTCTTTACGGAAGGTTTATACCGTTCGAGGCTATTTTGAAGGGCAAAGTTCGACCGCCAGCTGGGAGCGGAGCGTTCGAGGCAGCGTTAAGGAAATATTCGAACCACGCCGGCGACCACGGCGAGTTGAAAACGACGCCTAACAGCGCTGAGTCCGCTAGTCGTGTTAATCGTTAGGAGAGGACTGCTGCCACGAGCTCGCGGCGGGAAGGGGGACATGTGAAGGAGATCATGCGCTGTTTGTAAAGCAGTGTTGCACAAACTCCGGTTGTGCGATTCCGTGTGCAGTCGTTGCGGATGGATATGGTAGCCGATGGAGTTTCAAAGCTGATTGCAGAACCTCTGTCACGGGCTAGGTTCTGCCCCAAATGGAATCAGCCGGCTGAAGACTTTTCCGCGTCCCTTCCTAGACGGTAGTGACTAGAATTATCCCGTGGCGACTGCACCCCTATTTGGTCTGCGTTGCAGCCTTTTTTCTTCTTGGGCTTGTGGCTGCGCGCCCGAAATCGACGCAAGTTGACCCTCTTCGAATGGCAAGCACGAGCGTCGCCCTACGTTGCTGGAGGAATTGCCACCTAAGAACCTCCGTCAGGCAGTCGGTAAATTCCACCAAGACATGGCTCTCGTCGAGCGCAACGAGCGGGATGGAAAGATTGCGAGAGAGGTTGTTGAACGTTGGAGGGAGAAGGGGCTGCCATCCCTGGCATCCTTATCTTCTCTTGGTGGGCTCCAGCTAGGTCTGATCCACCTGTTTCGCCTCTTGCGGCGTTATTTTCTTCAGGTCCGCATCGGTTTCTCCAACGTCAGATTTGATTTCCAGAGCCATGTTCAGCACACGATTGCGAACGGCATCGCAAATCTCGTGGTTATCAGTCCCATTACGAACCAGAAATAGAAGCGGCGCGGGCCCTGTACTCGGACTCGCGCCGATAGAGTTCGCACACAAAAGCCACACAGAATCAGCCGCTATAGGTTGACGCTGAGTGCAATGTTCGCGCCGGGATACGCCGGGTTGCACAGGTAATATACTCCGTCAATGTCAATAACATAGACGTTCTGCGTGTAGAGCCAGTTGCTGGGCCACTCGCCAACGAATGCAAAGGAATAACCTCCATATTGGAAGCGACGGTTATTGTAATCGCCTTGGGTGACACGAAATGTGTGTTCGCTGCCAAAATTGGCTTTGTAACGGTCGTCGGGGATGCGACCATTGCTATTACCGCTGGCACGCTGTGCCGGCTCTCCGGGCTTTGCCTCCATCTGCTGTTGCTTGGCGTTTTTCTCTTCCGGCTTGCTGTTATTGTCTTGCTGCTGCGCATTTCTCTCTTCGGGTCTCGCGTTCTTCTCCGGCTGCCGCGCGCTTTTCTCTTCCGGCTTAGCATTCTTCTCCGGCTGCTGCATGCCTTTCTCCTCCGGCTTTACGGGCTTATCGGGTTGCGCCTTTTTCTCGTCCTGGGAAGGCTGGACTTTCTGTTCTTCCTGCTGGTCGTGTTGATCCTGCTGCGCATATAGCGGAGCAGCGGCTCCTAGGGTCAAAGACAAAACTGCTGTGCTGATCACTTCTACTAGTTTCATGGGTGTTCCCTTCATTTTCTATCGTTAGTTCTATCGCAAGCCTTCCTGTCATCGTTCTAAGAATGACAGGTGTGGATCTTTCGCGTCTGAGCAACACAGCTCATCTGTAAGAATTTGGGTTACATGGCCGGAAACGGAAAATCGGCTTGAGTTTCCCCAGAGTCTGCAACGGAGGCAACGCACGCTTAGGACGCGAGTTACACCGAACCTGCCGAGATTGATAATGCCGCCCAAGGCATCGTACTCGCCGCTGGCTTTGTGTCCCGAACTCGGTCCGCATTACCACGCAACTTATGCTTCCATTTCGCCAGACGCTTCGGAAACCACCACATCTTCTTTGTACGTATCGTGGACCCTGGAAGTTGTTGGTCGGGCGCGGCGGCCAAAGAAGGCCTCTCTTACCAGCTTGAAAATGGTTCGGCGGTTTTGAGCGACAACCTTCAGCCATGCCATTTTCCCCATCATCGGAAAATAGATACCGCGGAAGCATAAGCGCGCAAGGAAGATATTGATGCGATAACCAAGAGGCTCGTCATCGAGAGAATCGACCGCATGGGCTAGAGCTTCCGGGCTATAGGCATGCTCCCAACCATATTTCACTTCAGTATGAGCTTCTTCAACGGTCATCTTCAGCGGCGTGTGGGCCATCTCAAACGGGAGGAACTCTTGCCAGTGCTTGGGGCGCGTCAGCCGACCCGAGCTTTCCAAACGCTTGTACAGCGGGGTTGCGGGCAAGGGGGTTAGGAGTCCGAAAATGGGCAGACCCGGAGGCCACTTCCGACCTTGCGTGAGCGTGCGCTCTGCCGCGCCCGTAGTGTCGTTGTCCATGCCGAAGATAAATGACGTGATCGCGTACACGTTGCGTTGGGCGAGGCGTTCGAGCACGGCGGCATACTCACTAGGCTTGTTAAATCCCTTATTTACATCCTTCAAGTTAGCGGGATCGAGCGATTCCATGCCAATGAAGATCCACTTGCCACCCGAGGCGGCGATCAGATCGACCAGTTCTTCGTCGCGCAACAAATTGGCGCTGATCTGGGCCACCCAATGCAGTTGAGCCTTGGCGGCGATGATATCGCGCAGCAGTGACTTGGTGCGCTTAACATTGATAGCGAAATTATCGTCAATGAAGAAGACGGCTATCTGGCCCTTTTCCTTGCGTGCGCGAGCTTTCAGCAACAGCAGTTCACTGACGACACTTTCGTTTGTACGGAACCGAATAGAGTCTCCGAAGAATCCCGTGACGGTGCAAAATTCGCAGCCGTAAGGACATCCTCGTCCTGACTCGACCGGAATAATGCGAAAAGTTCCCCAGCCATCAGCGACTTTCTGTAGCATTGGGGCAGCGATTTTGGGGACGAGGTTAAACTGTTCGAGTTCGATTGAATCCCATGGAATCACAGGGTACTGCTTCAGCGACGGCTTGCACTCTTTGCCCGTATCATCGAGCGGTGCATAAATATCTTTAAGCTCTCCCCGGGCGGCGTCGTTCACGATCTGAGGCCAAGTTTCATCAGCTTCGCCAAGAGCCACCGCATCGGCGTGGCAGAGGCCGCCATTGCGACCAAGTGCTTCGTCTGGCAGTTCGGTAACATGAGGTCCGCCCATGACGACCTGAACCCCAGTGGAACGAATGGCATCGGCGATTCGGTAAGCCTTGGCGATCATTCGAGTCATGGCACCGATGCCAACCAGTCCGATTTCTTGTTCGCGAACGTATTGCGCGATCTGCGCCTCATTCATGGGCTGGGCATTGCCATCGATGAGCAGAACTTCATGGCCGGGAGGGGTCAGGGCTTTGAGCAAGAACATCCGTAGGTGCGGCATGAAGTTCCGGGTCACACCGTTGTCGGGGTTGTAGAGCAGAATTCTCATGACAAGTCCTTACTTGAGGTTCAGGATTCATCGCACGGAGCGTTCACGAACGACGGGTCCAAAGCTTCTTGGCTAGGGCGAGACTGCGCCATATCGCATCGAAGATGCACTCTCCGTGGGGCGTGGCAATCAGTTCCTCTTTGGTTGCAATTAGTGCGGGTTTCAGTTCGATTGACTCCTTGCGGCGAATGACCCCATCGGCGTTACATTCACGATCGCAGTCAATGGGCGAAGTCGCGGTTACGCCAACAATCAAGTGAGCCAGACCAAGCGTGGCTTCTCGAACTCAGCGATCTAATGCCTCGTTAGGCCTGTGCAGATGCGCCGACTTCCCCGCAACAACCAAATTGAACAGGTAGAGAAGTCGCATAGAGTGGGACGGTTGCTCGCATATTAGTACCGCTACCATCGGATTCTATTTCCAGCTTGCCATCCAGTTCACGCAATCGCTCGCGCATCCCAGCCAAACCAACGCCCGTTTCCGCGCTCACTCCGTGAAGCAACCGCAAACGCTCTTCTGGTATACCCTTTCCGAAATCGCGTACTTCCAGAATCACCGCTTCGTCCTCATGCTGAAAATGAATGCTCGCTTCAGACGCTCCGGAGTGGCGATGCACATTCGTCAAGCTCTCCTGCAACACGCGGAACAGAGCAATCTCCACGCTCTTTGGTAGTCGCCCATTTGAATTCGCGATGTCGGCCTTTATGTTAATTCCACTCCGCTGGCGAATCCCTCGATAAACCATTCGGCTGCACACGCAAAGCCCACCTCATCCAATAATGGCGGGTGAAGCAGGTATGACAGGGTTCGAATCTCTTCGAGAGCTTTATCCGTCAATTGCGCAACGTCGGAAATAATCGCGAGCGATGCGGGATCGTCCTTCCATCTGTTCTGCAAAGACGAAACACTTATCTGTAGCGCGGCTAGTGTCTGTGCGGTGGTGTCGTGCAAATCACGCGCTATTTTTCGCCTCTCCTCATCCTGCACCTTAAGCAGACGCTGAGAAAGTTTTGCCGCTCCGCGGTGCGTTCCAGAATCAATATTTCAAGTTCGGAGTGGGCACGCGACAACCTCAAATGCTTTGAAATCCACATTAAGTCCTCCTCGGGAGCGGTGGGGGAGACCAACAGGGTCTCTCGTTCAAGTGTCTGAGATTGTCCCATTGTGGGAATTAGACATCTGGTCAATATTGATCACACACCCGATGCCGGGACAAGCTAATCACAGTTGAACATGGGGCTCGCGGCGCGGCGGCCATCAAATGCGATTTCCCTTGTTATGGTGCCTGGTCGGCGCCAGTGTGTTCGCCAAGCCGCGAGCTTTTTGGACGGTTAGAGTCAGGGCGCCTGCCGAGCGAGTCGTGGCCAAATGGTCTGTGTACGGGCGGCGGTTTACTTTTCACACCCAAGCGTGAAATCATCATTCGTTAGGCGAATCGCAGCTTTTTGTCCGTAAACCTGACGCCTTTCTCGCCTTTCTTGCGCATTTATTCTTCTTTGGTCATACGGAAGTTGCCTCTGCGAACTCCAAAACTCTGGGGATGTGCCAATTATGACACTCGTTACAGCGTCCAAAAAAATCATCAAGTTCGATCCCAAGAGATTCCTTTCGACCATCGACGGTGGCAGGAAGATCGAGGCTCTTGCCAAAAAGGAGACGATCTTTGCTCAGGGCGACTCGTCTGATGCTGTTTTCTATATAAAGGAAGGAAAGGTAAAACTCACCGTTGTGTCGGAGATCGGCAAGGAAGCCACAATCGGCATTCTGAATAGTGGCGATTTCTTTGGGGAGGGTTGCCTTACAGGGCAGCCTCTCCGCCTGTGCTCCGCAACCGCAATGACCGATTGCTCCGTAATGAAAATTGACAAGAAGTCCATGAATGATGTGCTTCACCGAGAACATGCGTTTTCCGATATGTTTGTGGCGTATTTGCTGGCACGAAACATACGATACGAAGAAGATTTGGTTCACCAGCTTTTCAATTCCAGTGAGAAAAGACTGGCACGGGTATTGCTATTGCTAGCTCACTTCGGGAAGGACGGAAAGCAGGAGACAGTAGTCCCGAAGATGAGTCAGGAGACCCTGGCGGAAATGATAGGCACAACGCGGTCCCGGGTCAGCTTTTTCATGAACAGGTTCAGGAAGCTGGGCTTCATCGAGTATGACGGCGGGAGTGGCTTGCAAGTTCACAGCTCACTTCTCAACATCGTTCTCCACGACTAGCTTCTGCCGAAACCCGAAGATCCCGCACTGCTTGCGTCTGCGATCTGTCAAGTCCGCCAAATTAGTCGTCAGGACTGTGCAGTTTGGATCAGCGGAGCCATGCTTTCCGAGCCTATGCTCTACCTAACGAGCAGATGAACAGGCGAAGCAACGCCTCTGGGGTAATGGAATATGAGCCGTATCAATAACCCGACACCCAAGCTGCGCAAAGCTCCGCAACCGCCTCTGTCATACGCTGGAGCACCTCCTGACGCAGACCGAGCCAAGAGACCACCGCTCGTCCAGTCCTCTGCTCCCGACTCGGAACTGAATCCAGGTGATCGCGTCGAGGGTTTGGCTAATTTCGGAAAGCCGACTGGAGAATTCGGTACAGTTGAGCAAACGAACGAAGACGAGGCGCTTGTAAAGTGGGATGACGACGGTCGTATGAGACTGCGCCAACCTTGGCTTAAGAAAGTCAGCAACAAGGTTCATGCCCTTGTTAAGCCAGCAAGTGCATAGCTTATTCACTTCAACGGGCGGGCGGATCGGCTCGATTGCGTTGGTTTGCTGTGCCTGCTGCATCCACACTAATCAATCTTTCGAGAAAAAGCACAATTCCAATTGTGTCTGTATTGATCAGTTTGCCTTTCTCTTTGAAAGTACGCTACTGCTGACCCTCCAAAGGAGGCATTTATGGGTAGCCGCCCCTTCCCAGAAATACCCTGCGCACTTTGCAGCAATCCAGTTGATTTAGTTTCCGACTTGCTCGCGGATGAAAACGGCAAGGCCGTTCACGAGGACTGCTACGTCAACCGCTTGATCTTCGCACACAACCATCAGGCGGCAAGGTAGAGGCTCTTCGACACTTGTCCGTCCAGCGCCCTTTCTTCCCTGTTGCAAATGCGGGTTGTCATTGCTGAATGTGGGTACTACTGGGCGAGATGGCTATCCTTGCTCCCTGCGATCCAGGCTCGCATTGGCACGACCGCTTTGGTTCTGTTCGACTCCCGTGTCGCTGTTAGTGATCGGGACATGTTTACGCTTACTCCGAATAGCCCTCGTCTGGGTCGTCATCCTCTTCGTCCGTATCTCGCTTCTCTTCGTCGTCTTCCTCATCATCTGGCTCGTCCCTCAGAAGAATATCGGCGCCTGCCGAGCGATCAGATGGGTCTGGGTCAAGGTGCTCTAGATTCATTCGGTGCATGCTCAATGGTACGCCACGCATTTGCCATGACCGCGTGCAATCCCTCGCTGGCTCCGGCATCGCAAACTCCGACGAACGCATTTTCTTCCGTTTTCGTAACACCGGAAACATGTCGGAGTTGACGTGCCGAACCTCGAATCGCATAATTAATTTCTCACACGCCGAGGGTTCGTGGGCATCCTTGAGCGTTTGGGAGGGGCCAAATCATGACACCCGCGGAAGCGGACAAGAGACGCCTCAAGTTCGACCTCGAGACCTTCCTTTCGACCATCGACGGTGGCAGGACAATCGCGACCGCTCCCAACAAGCAAACGATCTTTGCTCAGGGCGACTCGTCCGATTGCGTTTTTTATATACAGAAAGGAAAAGTGAAACTCACGATTGTGTCGAAGAGCGGGAAGGAAGCCACTATAGCCATTCTGAACGAGGGCAACTTCTTTGGGGAGAGTTGCCTCACAGGGCAGCCCCTCCGCATGTGCTCCGCAATCGCGCTGACGAACTGCACAGTGATGCGAATCGATAAGAAGTCCATGATGAATGTGATTCACCGGGAACGTGCATCCTCCGATATGTTCGTGGCATATCTGCTGACACGGAATATCCGGTACAGGAAGACTTGGTTGACCAGCTTTTCAATTCCAGCGAGAAACGACTTGCTCGCGTTCTCCTCCTGCTTGCTCACTTCGGCAAGGACGGAAAGCCCGAAGTTGCGATCCCCAAGATTAGTCAGGAAACTCTGGCAGAGATGGTAGGAACGACCCGCTCGCGAGTCAATTTCTTCATGAACAGGTTCCGGAAGCTGGGCTTTGTTCGCTATAACGGTGAGCTTGAAGTCCACAGTTCAGTTCTCAATGTTGTCTTGCACGACTAGAACGTCGCCCGGCAGAATGACCCAGTTCGTGCAACCTTGACTATTTTTCGACTTCGCCATTGCTTTGTTGCTTCTCTTTTACCCATCTACCCATGATTCTATGAATCCGCGCTAAATACAGGTCAATTTGGATCGCTCTTACCTGCTACAATGAAGGTTGGGGCGGTTACGTCCTTCTCCTCTTTCAGGTCCTCTGACCTAAGCCAGTCTATCTGAAGTTCTACCACCTTAGGCTTTTCAGCGAGAGCGGGTTGCCCATGCCTTTTGCAGCGATTTTGCGCGAAGTCGATCAACTCCACAGTGTCAGCACGCGGCTTGAGGGACTGGCGGAACAGCATGCGCCCATATCGGAAGCACTCCTGACGATTGCGGGAAACGTTCGCAATACAGCAACCGTATTGGCTGTGCTGATTGTGGCAAAAGGCGATCTGAGCACAGCGGGCAATATGCCCAAGAGCCTGGCGGCAACGCCACGGAACCGCGACGATCATGTTAAAAGGAGTAAACCACAATGAAACAGACAATCGCGACAGCTACTCCAAATCAAACACCAACAAAAGTAACGAAACTCTCACCCGACCTTCAGGAGCAAAGCCGTCCCGCTTTGAACTTGAATCCGGACGGCTTCTCGCAGTGAAAGGCCATCGTACCTTCCGCACCTTCCTCGCGACGGAGCAGCTTGGACGTTTGATTTGTCATTTGACCTGCGGTCAGGACCGCTTCAGTAGCCATGGCTACCTCCTTGATAGAGTGAATGAATGATGTGCGGTTACTGACGCCACCGCCAACTCCTGCAGCAGGGAGTCTCCCTGAAGCGGTTCATGGAAGACGTCTAGCTGCCGGAGACGGCCTTCGTTGCCGCACCGGGCGGGCTCACGGTAGCGCCGGGAGCGCCACCTTCATCATCCATTCGTGACACAGCTTCTTCGTCTAGGTGCTGCTGAGTGGACGGAAACGATTATGTTGCGTCACTCTTCTCTCTTCGCCAAGAGATGGTCAGCAATAAGGCGCTCTCTTCCACCGCTTCGACATCGTGCAAATACGCCGCAGTCCAGCACCAACAAATGGCCAGCCGACACAGTTACCGGCGTTGCTCAGCACATTCTGCTTCGCCTTGTTCCACAACTTGTCTTCTCTGGCTGCGTCCAAGAACTCATGTCCGGCGTATGTGAGACGCCTCACAACGAAGCCATCCATCATAAAATCTGCTTCGATGAATCCGGCACCGGTATTCCAGAAGAAAGGTAAGCCTAAATCGAAGGCCCGTTGACATAAGGAGCTAAGTGGGAGGACGAGAGAGCGGCGAGACTGTGAGGAACCTTCAACTTCGTTGGCGGAAGCAGAATCGCAAGAAGTGGCGGCATAATCGGAGCGGACAGAAACTTAGG
Source organism: Candidatus Sulfotelmatobacter sp. (assembly GCA_049589695.1). Taxonomy (GTDB): domain Bacteria; phylum Acidobacteriota; class Terriglobia; order Terriglobales; family Acidobacteriaceae; genus Sulfotelmatobacter. The sequence goes on from JBAWBG010000433.1 coordinate 32,268, forward strand.
TATTACCGGCAATTTCAGAAGAATGACCGGCACAAGGGAACGCGCTCGACGCCTGCCGAAGATGCGCGGATCAATGCCAAGGAGCGCCCGACCGACCGCAAGCTGAGCAATGCACTAGGCCGCTCGGTGCAGGCAATTCAGCAACGGAGGTCGCGCCTTCGATGACAAATTGTCACGCAAGATCAAGGCAATGAACGCCGATATGTGCATATATGCGGACATTCCGGATTAGAAGTTCCCGCGTACGAAGCACAGCCGTGCCCGCACTTGCTCTCGTTAGACTGCTGGCAGCAACGCGCCACACTCCAAGCAAAATGGCTTTGAGCACGCTGTGATTGCCCCGCACGACCGGCACATCCTTTGTGATCCGTAAGGCGCGATCTTAGGATGTCCTTCGAGAGAACCCACGAATGAAGTCCTCTTCCTTAACCGAGGAGTGAATACGGACTGGACGATACGATGGAACAGGGTGGGTTCCATGGCGGCCTCGCTTTGACCGAGAGATGAACAGATAGGGAGGCGATAATCTGCCTCCCCAAATCTCTGAGGAGGTGATGGTTTACGCGGCCTTGCGTTGAGGCTTGGCTTCGAGGGTGTTCGCGCTACCCACGTTCACCTTGATTTGCTTGGGTTTGGCTTCCGCCTTCTTGGCCAAGGCGATCTTCAGCACGCCATTGTCATAGTGGGCGTTCACTTGCCCCGTATCTACCGAACTGGGCAGCGTGAATGAACGGGTAAACTCTCCGTACTGCCGCTCAACGCGACGGAAGTTCTCCTCTTTCTCTTCCTTCTCGATCTTGCGCTCGCCGTGTACGGTGAGTGTGTTGTTATCGATGCGGACATCAATATCTTTTTCGTCGCTGCCGGGGATATCAATCTTCAGAGTAATATTGTGCTCGTCTTCGTAGATGTCCACCGCCGGTGCGAAGTTGGTGGTTGTCAACGCCTCCTCCGGGACTTCGGGACTATATGACTCACGGAAAAGACGGTTCATGCGGTTCATGTGGTCTTGCATGGTCGAAAACTGACGGAAAGGCTCCCAACGGGTTAATACTGTCATGACGCAATTCCTCCTTCGATAAATCTAAGGGGAGAAGGATTCAGATGGGCTGACTTAGTTCAGAGGACCTGAAAGAGTAAGAAGAGGTAGCTTGCTCAATTCCAATGCTAGGCGTGTGCGTCGTCGTTGTCAATCTGCCAGTTAACTCACCGGTCCCGCGAGGCGGCATGCCGGGGAAAGACTCGTTCGAACAGGACGGTCGCATTAGCTCTGGTCCCATCAATGAATTTGGCAGGTGTCAGAGTATCTGTGGGTTTCAGCTTTACTTTTCGTGGCCGTCCACATTTGCTGCACCATTTTATCCGAGCGGGGACAGCTTTGCTTCACTAACGCACTGATGGTCGTGGGTCACAGCGGATGACCATCTGTGCCGTCAGTCACGATCTTATGTGGTAAGCGTCTGTTATTCGCCTGCTCTTTCGGGGTCGCCCATCGGCAATTTGAAAGTTCATAATTCCCCTCAGGAAGGAACAGAGATGGTCGGCCTGGAACGGGCGGACGCTCAGATTTGAAAACGTTACTGCGTGATCTGCATATCAACTGATTCTGAATCAGTTGCTCCTCCATTGGTGGGAATCTTGCCTTGCAACGCATGGTACATAGGAAATCATGACCAGCCTGTGGCACTACTGGAAATCCTTAATGATCCGCCGAAGTCATTTTGGGGGCAATCGAATCCCTCCAAACCCTTCGTCCTTATGGCCGATCATGTAAACGATTGTGTGAACGACGTCATCAGCCAGGGCGGTATGGATGAGGGGATGGTTTCAGCCTAACTCATTTACAATAAAGCAGTTATAGTGTACTATTGGCGGAGAGAGTTGGATTCGATAACCCAGACACCTCCATCTATTGTCCTATCAAGTGGATCGCTTGTAACATATTGAATAAGATATGGTTAATCATCGTTGCTCCTTTTAGTCATCGTTGCATGCGTTGCTGCTGGGTGCTTGTTTTTCGGCATTTTAGGTATCACTGGTATCACCCCTGAACGCCCGATCCCATCCAAACTTCGCTGGAATATTCGAACTATTTCAAATGCGTCACTCTCATAAGGTTGGATATATCTATGCACTCACTGACATGGTGCCATACCCGGAAGTCCTAGTGCTGTATCTGGAGCGCCCCCGAGCGAAGAACTGGGAGTTGAGACGCTGTGTAGGGCGCTTCAGATACAGCACTAAGGCTTGCAGGTACCTTTACCGGGTGACCGCATCTCAAGTTTGCGGAAGGATGAGCACGCAAATTCTCAGCAAACGCTCAGGCGCAAGGTTTGATGTTCTCGGATTGCCCACGCAAGTACTGTTGAACAACTCCGTTTGCCAGAGTTGGGCAGAAACCGCGTCGCGTCTGGATGCCTATAAACGATCTTCTCGGCTTTTTGGATACATTTCGGCTCACAGATTCTTGGCCGGTTTTCGTTCGATTGCAATCGTACTCACCAAGATCCAACTCGTCTAGATGTTCACAATTGACCACTCACCGCGATGATTCTAGACGGGGGCAGACCAACGCTTCGCCGGGAACGTGAGCCTAAGCCCGGACAGCTCTTCGGTTTTTTACATGGTTGTTCAACGAAATGGAGACGCAAAGACCGCTGTCAAGGTCATGGAGTACCGATAACCGCCGGCCCCCCATTTGATTGGACGGCCAACATTTACGAAAAACGACTGCATTGCGCGCATCTGAGCTGCGAACGAGATAACCGTCAAGAACTCGTGGCGGGAGGTCGGCCAACTTCGCAGCAGGTTTACGCCCGTGCTCGTCCGCCTCGCACGGCGTGATAGACGACCAATACCAGTACAGCTCCAATCACAGCAACAATAAGGCTATACACGTTTACGCCCGTGACTCCGTGTGCTCCGAACATGCTGAACAGCCAGCCTCCGACTACCGCACCCACGATTCCCAGCACGATGTCCAAGAATACCCCTTCGCCAGTTTTGTTGACGAGCTTGCTGCCCACGAAGCCAGCGATCAAACCCAACACAATCCAGGCCAAAATCGACATAATCCGTCTCCTTAATTATTGGTTATCAACTGCTCGTTCGTTTGTATCGATACAATTTTTGCAATTCGGTGTGGCCCGATGCGCGCCCCCAGCTGGGGAGGCACGCTCGGTTCAACCGGGCTCTCAAGCAGCCTGGCTGTATGCGTCTGAGCCGTGCTGCTTTATCATTTTGTTGTAAACCCCCATCAGAAGAAATGCCGCCGGCCACTGGCCCACGAACAACGCCCAGTCATCCTTGCCCAACACCTTGAGAATGGCTGAAGCAGTAATGGCACCGAACGCTGCAGCTAGGTAGCCGGAGCTCGGAATCTTGGACGTTTGGGATTCTATGGCACGCGTCACGCGATCCTCTGAAACATCGTTGCGAACTTTGTCTTGCATGATCATTCCTCTTTTCATTTATAAGTTGTTGATTCTTACGCCGGCTTCTTTACTCTGGTTTGATCGCCTTCTTCGCCGACGTGTTTGCTGCCTTTGACAACCGACTTTCCCTGATGTGCCTCGACCCCCTGTTCTAACTGCGGGGGCTCAACAATCTTCCACTTGCCGCCCTCGTTCCATGGACCGCGAGCGTCGGTTTCGCCTTGATCGCCCACGCCCGTTGAGTCGTTGAAGTACTCGTCCACCAACCCCGGCGTCGGGGGGATTTTGCCAATGGAAAACCGATCTCTTCCCAAGCTCTGAAGCGCAGCGGTGAAGGCCTTCATGTGGGTGATCTCGCGCGTCATCAGGAATTGAAGGGCGTCTTTGGTTCCGGCGTCATCGGAAAAGTTGATCAGTCGTTCATAAACGATTTTCGCCCGCCCTTCGGCGGCTATATTGCTGCGAAGATCAACATCCAGTTCCCCGGTGATCTTTAGATAGTCGGCGGTCCAGGCGTCGCCCATCGAGTTGAACAGGCCCACGCCTCCTCCGCCGGCGATCGCGATAAGGGGATCCGCCTCGGCGGCGTCCCGCCTTTTTTTCATAGGCTTAAGGTGCATGCGTGCCAGCGTGCCCACAATTTCCAGATGGCTCAATTCTTCTGTTCCAATGTCCATGAGCATGTCTTTGCGATCAGGATCATCACAATTGAGGCCTTGAATTGAGTACTGCATGGCAGCGGCAAGCTCGCCGTTCGCACCGCCGAATTGCTCTAGCAGCATGTTGCCAAAGCGGGGGTCGGGACTTCCGACATTCACTGTGTACATTAATTTTTTTATGTGATGGTACATTTTCGTATTTTCTCCTCCTTGTTTCATTCGTTTTTCGAATGAATTGCTGGACGCTTTGACTAAGCGGCGCGCTTGGTTTTCTTTCCCGCCGCGGGTTCTTCAGAACTTTCTTCGTTGGCTTGAGTGTTGATGTCGTTCGCGAGCCCGGCAAGTTTTTGGTCGGTTTGCGTTTCCTCCGTAAGAGTCTTTTCGAGCAGCGACGCATGCTTTGCGTATCCCATGACCTTAGCGAGCTCGCTCACTACTCCGTACGCTGCCATCTCATAGTGCTCCACGCGGCGGGCCGCGCCGATCAGTCCCGCGTCCAATACGGCATCGTCAAAATCTTCTTCCATCACCTCGGCGCCTTCTTTGACAAGACCCTCCATGCCAACGCATTTTTTGCCTTTAGGGCTCTCATCCAGCGATTGGAAGATCTCTTCCAGGCGTTGAACGTGGCCTCTGGTCTGTTCCAGATGCTTTTCGAAGCCGGCCCGGAGTTCTTCCGCTGACGCAGCCTTGGCCATTTTCGGGAGCGCTTTCAGCAGCTGACTTTCTGCGCTAAACAGATCCTTTAACTCGGCCACATACAGTTTTTTCAGATTCTCGGTTGACATGTTTCCTCCAGAAACGGCTAAAGTTCGATGAGTTCGAATGAAATTGAGGCCCCGGTCAATCGAGTCCGGGGCCCTATTCAGACTTTCAGGATCTAGGAGACGCGGCGCTGCCCGCCCTGATCCTGTTGCCCCTGCTTGTTGCCCTGCTCCTTATTGCTATCCTGAGAAGGATTTTTCTTTGAAATGTCCTGCGGATGTTTCTCCTGCTGTTGTCCGGATTGTTCTTGGTTGTGGCCCTGATTCTTTTCTGCGTTATCTGTCATTGTGAGTTCTCCTTTTTTATTTTGTTGTTCCGCGCTGGTGCGGAGTGACGATTGATAAGAGGTGCAGACTTAAGGTCGCGCACAAGGTCTGCGGGGTTGGGTCAAGCCACTTCGCCGATACGCGCGTTATCACGCTTCTCGGAGGTGGCCTCACCGGTCGAGGAAACATCTTGAGCACCGGTGTGCTCCAGAATTTCCTTGGCTCTCTTCGTCCAGGTTGAATCATCGGAGTGAACGGACAGAAGAATTCCGCCATCTTTAACGCGGCCTTCGTAGCGCTTGGCTTCGTACTCCGGGATGCCCATGCCGATCAAGGCACCCGTGAGCCCGCCGACGGCTCCGCCGACTCCCGCGCCTGCAAGGGCCGCCATAATAGGCCCGGCGGCTATGAACGGCCCCAGTCCCGGAATGGCGAGGGCGCCGATACCGAGCAGCCAGCCCAAACCGCCGCCGAGCAGCGCGCCGGTTCCAGCACCTGTTGTGGCGCCTTCAGGCGCCGTGGTGTTTTTCTCGTGAGCAAAATCCTTCGTACCGGCGCCCTCGGGAAGAAGCACGGAAATGTCTGAATTCCGAAAATTGGCGGCTTTCAATGCGTCCACCGCGTTCTCGGCACTCGTTCGATTCGGATAAATGCCAAATACCGCTGTATTCTTTCCTGCCATGTTGTTTCTCCTTATTATTTTCTTCGAAGGCTTATTCCTGCGGTTTGATGTTCAGTTCGCTGGTGACCTTGCTTTCGCCGGCGACTTCATTAGCCTTAGCCTCGACCGTCCGCTTTTCGCCTTCTGATCGCACCGGTCCCTTGAGTGTGACCTGACCGTGCTGCGTAATGATCTCGACGTTGTGTGCGTAGGTGGAGAGCGATTTGTCTTTCATGATGGACTGTCGAATCTGCTGCGTGATGTCGCGGTCGGAACGGTTATCTTTTTGCTGGTCCGCGGTCGGCTCATTTTGGCTCCGATCGCGTTCGTTGACTTTGGTGTTGTCAGCTGCAGGCGGGGCCTGCTGACCGGTTGGTTCCTGCGCGTACGTCAGTACTCCAGCACCAAGCAGCAAACCGGTCCATAGGAAAGTGCGAAGTACGTTTCTATAGACAGCTTTCATCGTGATTTCCTCCTAACGATTAAAGATAAAGATATGGAAAAGTCCGGGCGTTCGAACGATGCCGAACGCCCGGATAGCTGAAACGGTTAAGGAGTCTGAATCGTCAAGTGGTCCTGGACTTCCCGATCACCGGCATAAGACCTGGCGATCCGAACGGCCTTGTCACGGTCATCTGCGCTCACCACAGAGCCGGACAGTTTCACCGCATCGGCCGTGAGAGTCACCTGGATGTCCTTGCTTGCCAGGCCGGGTTCGCTTTTGAGCTTTTCTTCAATCGCGCCCTTTGCTTCTCTCGAACTCAGCGCCTCATTCTGTGGGCCGGGGGTTTCTCCTGCAGTCCGGCGGGCCGAAGCTTCGGTAACGCCTGCCTCAGCACCATACTTTTTCACGGCCGCCAGGAATGTGTGTGAACCTTCGGGCGCTTTCACTTGCCCCTTCAGGATTTGAGATGAGGGGATCAGGTGCCCGTACAGGATGCGGGTCCCGTCTTTGTCCTGTGTGATCGACGCGCCGTTCACCGTGACGCCGGCAAAAATGCCGCGAGCCCTGGAATAGGTGAGCACCTCGGCGCGCATCTTCCAATCGGTCTCGCCTTCCACATGCCGCCCAACGGGCCCTGCGGCAGCGGAAGCGTCTGCGCCGATTTTGAATTTGCTGGAGAGCATTCTCTCCATGCCATGGTCATTCATCACAAGCATGACCACGTCAATCGCTTCTCCGCCGATCTGCAAACCCCAACTACCTCCGGTGACAGAGAAGGGCGCAGGCGCGCTCCATCCGGACTTGGTGCGGCAGACGGCGATTCCTCTCCCGTGCCGACCTCCGAAGACAAAACCGATTTTGATCATCGAGGGTATGACCGCGACGCACTTCGCGGAGTCAAGAAGTTCTTCGGGAATTCCCTTGTCCGGGGTCCCCATGATTTCGTCCAGAACTGTTGCAGCGGCATCCATCCGTTTCACTTGCTCCGACGGCTCTTCCGCCGCGATCGCCATAGTGCTTGCCAAGAAAGTAGCTGCCAGCACGGCTAATATTCCTGCTTTCAATCTCATTGCAAAATCCTTCTGCGCGAATTCGCGCCATTCAAAGTCGCAATGAGGTGAACTCACGCGACTGGTAGCTTGTAGTGATTGGAGAGTTGCGGATCGCCAACCGACGTCGATTCCAACCGAGAAGCAGATCAGGAATGATAAGGACGCCCGAATTCAACAATATTGCCAAGGGCGGGCGAATACTATCCACAACACGCTGTACGAATCGCCGACGATTCACTGTAGGCCGCTGTTTATCTGTTTATCGAACCGAAGCGGCGGACCGGGATCGGACTTGCTGGTATGCGAAAACGATTGCGCGAATCCCGTGGACGCTTGGACGTCGAAATCGGACGTAAATGGCACGCTAATACGCGCTGTGATCCCTGTATCGGCAGCCACTGAAGCAAAGGAGTCGGGCAGCGCGGCCTAAAGCTGTCGATGTCGGACAGAGAATGAGGCTCCTGAAGAGGAGACTGACCATGTGCGAAGACGTCTCATCACGCCGACTCCACAGAGTATCCGGACCCACGGACCAGGGTGGCTAGACACAGAGCGTGCGGCCGTAGCGGAAGTCACGTCGGAAGACAAGGACTTTCCGGTCGAGGCATCCTTGGTCTCAGGGGATTCGCGAGGCTGGCGTGCGGCAATTCCGGGAAGTCAGACGATTCGTCTGGCCTTTGATCAACCGCAAGGGCTCAGGTGCATATCTGTTGTTTTTGAAGAAACGGAAGCTGAGCGGACCCAAGGGTTCGTCTTGCGCTGGTCTCACGGATGGCGGAAGCTCACTAAAAGAGACTGTGCGCCAACAGTGGAATTTTCAGTTCTCCCCTGATTCGATACGAAGCGGAAGACTATAAAGTCGATCTTTCAAACGTTACTCTCCTTGAATTGCTCATCAAACCGAGTATCGCTGACGGAGCCGCTCGCGCTTCATTAAAAACCTCCGGCTGTCTTGAGACTCGCGCACGTCCTAGATTTTCCGCATGAAAACCATGACAATGAAACTCCTGATGCCCCATATTGTGGCGAACTCGCGTCCTCCAAAGTAACAGTCGCTTTAACCAACTGAACTACTCTCCCCGCAAAGTGACTAAAGAGAACTTCCAGGTGCTTCCAACGCTTTCTAGGGTCTTGCGCTACCTGAAATTCGGCAAAAGGGGGCAGCGCTCGATTTTAAGAAGATTCGCCCTGTTGACTCGGTTGACGCCAAGCCCTCCGGGGCTGCGCTCTACCGGAATCCCATCTCGTCATATGTTTTAATTTGGGTGGCAACAGCTCTAGGTCAGCAGGAGAAAATTGTGAGATGTCGAGGTTGCGTTCCAAACTGCAATGACTGATATGGTGGCCAGGGACTCCGCGATCTCCAAAAACTATATGCCGGAGATCGTGAAGTGGAAGATCAACTGACAATTCAGGAGCGATAAGGGCGGACAGCTGCGCCTGAAGCCCATCTTTTCGTTCTCGCGGCTTCAGGCGCATTTGATTTTCTTGATGCTCGCCACCAAATCCTCGCTGAGACGACTCTTGTCTACGCAACCTTCCGCGCCTGCCGCCAGGACGCTGGGAAGCAGCTGAAGTGGATCATGCTGGCTAATTACTAAAATCTTGGCCTGCCGCACTTCTTCGCGGAGACGTCGCGCTACTTCCAGCCCATTCATCCCCGGCATACTTATGTCCAGCAGGATCAGGTCGGGCAAAAGTTCCCGGGCTTTCTGCAGTGCCTCCGATCCATCCTTGGCTTCCCCGCAGACTTGCAAATCCTTCTCAGAGGACAAAATTCCACACACACCACGACGAACAACGCTGCTATCATCGGCGATGAGAATACGCATAACGCCGACCTCCGCGAAGAAACTCATCCCGCAGCCCTAGTTATGAAACCATGGCCTCACCTTGGGAAACAACATCCATAGGCACCGGCAACGTGACCGAGATCGTCGTACCTGAGGGGTTCGACTGAATGTTCACCGATCCTCTCAAATGGCGGACCCGCTCGCGTATTCCGGAAATGCCCACGCCCGCGTTCTGCCCCTGAATACTAACCAGTTTTTCTGCCGGTATTCCCTTCCCTTCGTCCTGAATATCCAGGGAAACAATCTCAGCCTTGTGCACAATCCGTATTATCGCCCGCTTGCTGCCGGAATGGCGATGAATATTGGTGAGACATTCCTGCACAATGCGAAACAGCACCATTTCTACCTCGGAGGGAAGCCTGCCGAAGCCCTCAGAGGTGCAAAACTCAATCTTCAGATCGCTGCGTCCCGACAACCCCTGGACATACCAACGGATGGCTTCTGGTAAGCCGTTCTCGTCCAGAAGAGGAGGATGCAGCAGATAGGACGTTGTCCGTATCTCTTTGCTCAGCTGCTGAACAAGTTCCCGGCTGTCTTCCACCCCTCTTGCAAGCTGTGGATCGTGCCTTACACGCTGACCGATATTGCCAAGACTCATACCCAGGGCCGTTAGAATTTGGCCTGCACTGTCATGCAGTTCGCGCGCGATATGCCGTCGTTCATCGTCCTGGGCGCGCAAGAGTCGGTTTGAAAGGTCTCGCAGTTGCTCGGACTGATCCAGCACTTCCGCGTTTCTTCGCTCCAGTTCCCGGGTCCGGAGGCGCACTTCGGTTTCAAGCCCATCGGCAAGCGAACGGAGCCGCTCCTGACTCTCTCGCAACGCTTGTTCAGCCCGCTTCTGCTGAGTAACGTCCCGCGCCACTTTCGAAGCTCCGATTACTCGGCCTTCGCCATCTCTCACCGGTGAAATTGTCAGTGAGATATCGAGTGGCGCGCCATCTTTGCGCACCCGCACAGTTTCGAAATGGTCGACGCGCTCGCCCCGTTTAAGCCGCTCAAGAATCATCGCCTCTTCCTGCTGGCGGTCCGGCGGAATGATTAAAGTGATGTGTTGCCCAATCGCTTCGTCGGCAGTGTATCCGAACATCCGCTCCGCACCCTTGTTCCAACTACTGATCACGCCGTCTAGACTCTTACTGATGATCGCGTCATCAGAGCTGTCCACGATCGCAGCCAGCAAACCGGTCGTACGCTCCGCCTCCTTTCGTTGCGTGATGTCCCGCGGCATCCTGGAGGCACCGATAACATTGCCGGCAGCGTCCTTCACTGGCGAAATCGTAAGCGACACATCGAAGGTGGAGCCGTCTTTGCGGACGCGGACGGTCTCAAAGTGCTCGATGTGCTGTCCCCGTTTGAGGCCGTCGAGAATCGTCGCTTCCTCCTCCAGACGGTTCGGCGGAATGATTAGAGCTATATTCCGGCCGACGGCTTCTTCCGCTTTGTGGCCGAATAACCGTTCTGCACTTCGATTCCAACTGGTGACAATGCTATCGAGATTCATGCTGATGATCGCTTCATCAGATGAATCTACGATCGCAGCCAGCAGCCCGGCTGCTCGCTCGGCTGCCTTTCGTTCGGTGATGTCCAACAGCATGTTGACGCCGCCGATGATCCTGCCTTCTGCATCACATAAAAGCCTAGGATACGGCGTGAACCAGACACGCTTGCCGTCCGGTCTTTCGGCAATGCATTCCGCACCGTCAATGATGCGGCCCTCCTTGACCGCGACCGCCATCGGGCACTGGTCATGCGGCAAAGGGGTTCCGTCTGGCAGGAACATCTTCCAACTAACACACCAATGGTCCGTGCCTAGCTCAGGCACGCGACCGGAGAATTCGGCAGCCGCCGGGTTGAAGTGTGTGAGGCGGCCTTCGGCATCAGTCGTATAGATAGCGGCGGGAAGCACGTCAATCATCTCGCGAAAGCGTTCCTCGCTCTCGCGCAACTGGACTTCTACCTGTTTGCGATCGCTGATATCACGGATGAAGCAACGCGTATGGACGAACTTCCCGTCCTCGAATAGCGCGCTCGAATCGATGAGCACGTGGCGAACTGAGCCGTCCTTGCACCGCAGCCGTGCCTCGTACTCGCGCAACACTTCTCCCCCGCTCAAGCGGTTGAGAATGTCCTCAATCACTGGTGCATCCAGGTGAAAGTCCGAAATGTGATGGCCGACATACTCCCCCGCTGTGTAGCCAACAAGATCCAGTTCGGTCTGGTTCGCCCAAAGAATTCTTCTATCGGGTCCCACCCAGTGCATGCCAACGGTTGCATTCTCAAGAAAATCACGAAGGTTTGATTCGCTCTTTCGGAGGGCCGCTTCCGTTTCTCGGCGCTCCACAACTTCTATCTTTAAGGCCTCAACCCGCTTTAACGTTTGATATGCGGCGGAAGCAAATTTGCCCAGGGACCGCATGATTCGCTCATCCTCAGCTTCAAACTTTAGGCTCTCATCGTGAGCGATGACCCAAATCGTTCCTATCGGTTTGTCAGCGACGTGGAACGGAATGAGCAACACTTCGACAATTGGGGGTTTGATGTTAGAAGGAATCGGATAATACCGTTCAGGGTGTGAGAGTAATAGACTGGCGTTTCGATCCAAGACTGTGCCACAGGGGCTCGCCTCTCGCGGCATGGTGCCGCCAAGATACCCGGCCCATTGCCCGGCTACGGCCCGCCATCTGAAGATTTTTCGTCCGTCTTCTTCTTCAAGAATGCTGACGCCCGCCGACTGAGCCCGAGACAGCTCCAATGCGACGTCGACGAGCTTTTGCAATACGTTCTGGGGCGAATTGGCCATCTCCTGTGCGAGTGCCGATAGCGCGCGGCTCTCTGCTTGGTAGTCCGGCGATCGCGATGGACGTTTTCTCAGTTCGGGCGTGCTGACCACCGACTCCAGCGGCACGCGGAAGTCATGGCCTAATGAAGACTCCGTCGTCACCCCTGACGTGATCCGCTTCTCGGAACTTTGACGCTCAACCATTCTGTTCATAACGGTCACCAAATTAAGAGCGAGAACGGCCTTGGCGAGATATCCGCTCTCTCCACTTTCCGCCGCTTGCCTGCAAACAATATCGGATCATTCTGACTGATAGGATAACCGCAGACTCAGGAACTTGCCGGCGGTGATTCGAGTTGCCTCGATCCCATTCATTTGAGGCATGGAGATGTCCATGAGAATGAGATCAGGACGCAGGGATCTCGCCTTCTCAACGGCTTCAACTCCGTTTATAGCCTCCCCACACACAAGCCACCCGGGATTTGGCGACAATAGGGAGCGGAGTTCGCGCACGACGGCTTTGATGTCGTCGATGAGGAGAACACGTACCGACACAGAACACACCGCCCCAGCTTGACCCTTGCTGAATCAGGAGTATACGCTCGATCATAGGACCAAATACAGGATTAGCAAAGATCAAAGATAAAGAGCATACAGCGCTCACCCTAGAGCGCCTACAAGATTTACCCGATTGATTCCGCGCGCCTGGGTTCTGCCTTTCGGCTTTCAGTTTCATGGGGAAGAATCCTTCTTACCCATGATGCCTTAAAAGCATTTCTGGAAGTCTTTGTTTTGGAATCGTTTCAGAATACGCGTTGAGATAACTGGAATAGAACATCGGTTACCCAAGGTCTCGTCGGAGGATGCGTCTGGCGGCGACGTAGTAGAACGTTGCGCAAACGTTCAGGTAGGAAACATCGATATGCCAATGCTGGTGTGGCGGCGGTTGGTCAAAGCGCCGGTCCCTTTTTTTCTTGAGGGCTTCCCGTTCCACTTTCGCAGCAGTCCCGCTCGAACTCAGCACCCGCCACACGCTGGCCGGGCTCACCCCCACGATGTCGGCGTCCAGCATCATCAACGTCAGCCTGACGGAAGCCTTCCAGCGATTTTTCAGGTAAAACGCAACAATCGCCTGCGTTAAGGATGACGACGTTGATTCGCTTAACTAATTGAAAACAAATAAGTTAGTGTAGATAGTTGGCGGAGAGAGTTGGGTTCGATAATCGGGAACTTGCTATCTCTCGTGATTTCAGGAACATCAACCGTAACCTATTCTAAGTACAACCGTTATCGCACATTGCATCTTTTAATTTTTGTTGCATCTGTTGCTCCTGAATACCCATTTTTCGTGATTTTCGGTATCACTGGTATCACCGACTTAGAGGCCGGGGAGCACGTCGTAGACCCAAGGTATCCCGATTTCACCTTGTCCGCAATAGCTAGCGCAATTTAACGGATTCGCGTCATCTCAACGAGATATTCTTCGACGCCCTTTAGATTTTTCGATTTTCCGTTCATGACCCTCTCAAGCCATACGCCATCTGCCGCAAGTCTTACGACACGAAGCTCGATTCTCGAATCAGTTTTCGAATGTCTCTTTAAGCGTTCGCTCAGCCAGTCATCCCAAACCCATCCGACCTGATCTTTAGAGGCCATCAGACTCAAGAGCGCGCCCCAAATTTTACGTTCAGCTGCACCTTCGGAGAATGCGGCCTTAATGTATGCACGAGTAAAGCATCCGTCGGAATTCTCTTCCTCCGCCATCAGTCGGTCAAACTGCTTGCCCAATCGGGTCAAAAGCAACTGCATCAAGTCCGTCACTAACGTCTCCTTGCTATCGAAGTGATTAAAGAGGGCCCCCTTGGTAACGGCCGCTAATTTGCTCACTTTGTTGACGGTGACGTCAGCCATGCCCTTGGTCGCAGCAAGTTCGAAGGCGGCATTTAAGAGGGTTTCCCGAACGAAGAGAGGATCCTTCTTTTTCATGTATGCGTTTTTTGCTTTAGTCGCCTTCATTTTCGAAAGTCTCCTCAACGTCCCAAAAGTCTATTCCATTGAATGAGCCGGTGGCACAAATAAAAGCTTGCTTCGAAAGATACCGTTTGGTATCTTTAGAGAGCTCTTCAAAACGATGGACGGGTGCTGATCGTATTTGGTAGGGCAATTTTGAAGAACAACTTGTGAGGTGAATTATGAGTGAGATGAAGACTGTCGTTGACCCAGAATTAGCAGTGGCTCACCTTGTCTTTAAAGTGGCTGACCTTGAGAGCAGTTGCCAATTCTACTCGAATCTCGGCCTTCCCCCATTTTATATTGAGGAAAAGGTCGCAATTATTGAACTACGTGGAGGCACTCATCTTCTATTGTTATCATTTGATGAGCCGGCTGGAGAAGACGTAGCAGAAAGTTTGACGGGACAATTCCATAAAAGATTTTCTGAGCAATTTGACCTAATGATTAAGGGCAAAGACCTGGATGAATTGAAACAATACCGGTCGGAGCTAATCAGTCGGGGAATCGCAGCAGGAGAGATCCCTGTCGAAGCTGTTTTTGGACATCATCTTTTTTGCATAAAGGACCCCGATGGGAACGGTATAACGATTTACACCAGCCACGCAAATTAGTGATCAGAGTGCTCTGCCATTGATTTCGGGAACATCAAGTAAGGCTCGGAGCCGTTAGTTATTTTCTCCGGCGAACCCCGAACGAATGGCTTGCCTGGTAGTGAAGTCGGACGCGTCGCTTTGCGGCAGCCGACTCAAGGCTCTACCCGATTGATCATGAAGCTCGACATTCCGTCGAAGAATTTCCGAAGGACTTGCGCTGCCTCGGTAGGCAGCGCAGATTCCCCAAGAGCACTATTCATCAAGCGCATCCATCGGTCGCGGGCGGCCTGATTTATAGGAAACGGAGAATGCCGCGCGCGGAGGCGGGGATGGCCTCTTTGTTCGATGTAAGTCTGCGGCCCTCCAAACCGGCCGATCAGGAAATCTCGGAGGCGCTGCTCGGCACCTGGAAGGTCCTTCGCCGGATACATCGGCCCCAGAAGCTCATCTTGCGGAACTTGTCGATAGAAGGCGGCGACCAAGCGGGTGAAACCTTCCGTGCCAATCATCGAATACACTTCGAGTTCCTGCATGTTCTTTGCTCTCCTGATCCAACTATTCCGCTATCAGTTCTTGACGAAGTTGCCGAGTCATCGGTCCCCTTACCTCCGTTACTCCACCGCCTTCGGCTGTAACGTACCACGCCGGAGAGATCGTTCCTTCATCAGTACGAAGAAAACCGGAACTAGAATCAGTACGTGAATCGTAGAGGTAATCATTCCACCGACCATGGGAGCGGCAATCGGTTTCATCACGTCGGAACCAATACCGCTCGCCCAGAGGATGGGAATCAGGCTGGCAAGAACGGCGCAGACCGTCATCAGTTTTGGCCGGAGCCGATGCACAGCACCCTCAATGGCGGCCTCATGAATATCGGCTTCTGTAAGCGGGCGACCTGAAGCGATGCGCTTGTCAAGCGACTCGTGCAAATATACGACCATCACGACGCCGGTCTCCACCGCGATGCCAAACAGAGCGATATAGCCGACCCAAACGGCGACGCTGAAGTTGTAGCCCAGCAACCACTGCAAGATCAGGCCGCCGGTCATGGCATAGAACGTGGGGAAAATCAGGACCATGGCCTCCGTTAGGTTATGGAAGACCATGTACAGGAGCAGGAAGATCACGAAGAACACCACTGGCAAAATGATCTTCATCCGTTCCTTCGCCCGAAGCTGGAATTCATATTCGCCCGACCACTGATAGGTGTATCCCGCGGGCAATTGCAACTTCTGGCGAAGCATTTGCCTGGCCTGGTCTACGAAGCCGCCGTAGTCGTTGGTGTTGAGATCAATGTAGACATATCCCGTGAGCTGGCCATCTTCATCGCGGATCATCGCCGGCCCGCGCGAAAACGAAATGTTCGCTACTTCGGGAATCGGTATCTGCGCGCCAGCAGGCGTGGCGATTAACACGCGACTCAGCTCTCCGATATTGTCGCGAAAGTCGCGCTGATAACGAACATTGATTGGATAGCGACTGCGGCCTTCAACGTTTTCGGCAACATTCATGCCTCCAATGCCCGACTCCACCGCCTGTTGTACGTCGGCACTGGTCAAACCGTATTTCGCCGCTTCTGGACGATTGACATCTACGTTGATGTAAAAGCCCTGCGAAACTCGCTCGGCGAAAACCGAACGTACCTGCGGTAACCCCGAGAGGATCTTCTGCACTTGTGCCCCGAGCTGCTGGATTTGCTCCAGATTCGTGCCTTGAATCTTCATTCCCACAGGCGTCTTGATCCCCGTGAGCGCCATGTCGAGGCGGTTTTGCACTGGCATGGTCCATGTATTCGTCAGTCCAGGAAATTGGAGCTTCTCGTCCATCGCGCGAATGAGCTTTTCGTAGGTCATCCCTTGAGGCCATTTCTCTCGCGGCTTGAGCATGACGGTCGTGTCGTACATGTCGAGTGGAGCGTTGTCAGTGGCACTGTCGGATCGTCCGACTACACCGAAGACGGTCTCAACTTCTGGAAATGACCGGAGAATCCGGTCCTGCTCCTGCAAGAGTTGCGAAGCCTGCGTGATCGAAATACCGGGAAGAGCTGTGGGCATGTAGAGCGATGAGCCTTCAAACAACGGTGGCATAAATTGACTGCCCATTCTGAATATCAAAGGAAACATCAACACGAGGAAGACCAAATTGAGCAGCAACGTTGTCTTGCGGTATTTCAGGCACAGTCGTAAAACCGGCAAATAGATTGCCTGCGTAATTCTTGAAATCGGATTTTCTGATTCGGGCCGCAGCTTCCCTCGAATGAAAATGACCATCAGAATGGGAACGAGAGTGATAGCTAACAGGGACGAGAAGCCTACAGCCAGAGTTTTCGTCCACGCCAACGGGCGGAACATTCGCCCTTCCTGTGCTTCCAGCAGGAACACCGGCAGGAACGAAACCACAATAATAAGGAGAGAAAAGAACAGCGCAGGGCCCACCTGCTTGGCGGAATCGATGAGAATCCGTACCCGCTCTCGTTCAACGGCCTTCTTCGTTGGCTTGCCTGCGCTCGCGGCGGTCTCTTGGCCGAGGACTGGTCCATTTGAGGAATTCATTTCCCCGACTGCTTCGCCACCGGACGCCGGCCGTTCGGAAAGATGCCGGTATCCGTTTTCCACCATGACGATGGCGGCGTCCACCAAGACGCCAATGGCCAATGCCAACCCACCCAGCGACATGATGTTGGAGCTGACGTTCAGGTAGTACATGGGAATGAAAGAGATCGCGAGCGCGATCGGTAACGTGAGAATCGGGATCAGCGCCGAGCGGAAGTGAAACAAGAACACAATAATGACCAAGGAAACGATGATCGCTTCCTCCAGGAGGCTATGTTTTAGAGTATTGATCGATTCGCTGATCAGCCCCCCGCGGTCATAGCCGGAGACGACCTCGACTCCCGGCGGCAGCGATCCTTTGATCTCAGCTAGCTTCTTCTTGACCCCATCGATCACGTTGAGAGTATTCAGCCCATACCGCATGACCACAATGCCGCCCACGGTCTCGCCTTCGCCATTCCACTCCGCTACACCCTCCCGCATGTCCGGGCCGAACGAAACCGTGCCCAGATCCTTGATGAGTACTGGCGTCCCGTTCTTCGCCATCACCGGCACGTTCCTTAGATCGTCCAGCGATTTGAGGTACCCCAGTCCTCGAATCATGTATCGCGTACCGCTCAGTTCCAGTACGCGGCCACCGACTTCACTCGTGCTCGACTTCACGCGGTCGATAACGGTCGAGAGGGGTATGCCATAAGCGAGCAGTTTGTTCGGATCAAGCTGCACCTGATACTGACGCACGAACCCACCAATACTCGCCACTTCGGCCACGCCGGGAACGGTCGCCAACTGGTAGCGCAGGTGCCAATCCTGAAAGCTTCGCAGATCGGCGAGGCTCTGCTTGTGGCTGTGGTCGACGAGCACATACTCATAGACCCAACCCGCACCGGCCGCGTCCGGGCCAATCGCAGGATGCACGTTTGCGGGAAGTCGGCCGGCAATCGTTTGCAGATACTCGACTACCCGAGAACGGGCCCAATAAATATCCGTCCCGTCTTCGAAGACAACGAACACGTACGAGTCATTGAACATGGTCTGCGCGCGTACCGCTTTCACCTTCGGCGCCGCCAGCAACGCTGTGACGATTGGGTAGGTAACTTGATCTTCGATGATGTTGGGTGGTTCACCTTCCCAGTTAGTGTGAATGATCACCTGCACGTCGGAAATATCCGGCAGGGCGTCCAGCGGAACGTGGCCCATGGACCAAATTCCAGCCAGCGTGAGCAGAAGTACCCCGGTGAATACGAGGAAGCGATTGTGTGCGCACCACTCGATGATTCGGGAGATCACGATTACATACCTCCTGTGGCATTGAGCGTGAGCTGCTTGCTGGCAATCGTCTGCCCGTTTTGCTGTGCCCTGATCGTGACCTGCCAGCTGCCGCCGGAGCCGAGATCACCTTTGCCTTCGTACGTCCCGCCGCCCTTGTCGCTGGCATTGATGACGGTTTTCATCGAGGCCATTCCCATCGCCGGCATTGCGGCCATGAAGAAAGTCACGGTCACGTTTGAGCCTGCGATTGGCTGCCCATTTTGGCCGGTGAGTTTCACGCGAACGATGTTGCTGCCCTTGCGCGGAGGGTCGGGGTCAGTCGTCAGTTCCACGCTCGCTTGCTGTTGTGCGGGAGCATTCATCGATGCCGCCTGACCAGCACCGGGAGGCGGAGGAACAAATGCACCGGCAGCCGCCTGCAATTGGGCTTCGGAATCAATCAGGAAGTTCGCCGAAATGACGATTTGTTCCTGAGCCTCTACGCCTTTCGTGACCACCAGTTCATCGCCGACTTGAGGTCCCAATTCCACTTCGCGTGGTTCGATGTTGCCTGCGCCGCGAGAGACGAATACCAGATTCCTGGTCCCGGAATGAAAAGCCGCACTGGCCGGGACTACCAACTGTCGTCCCATCGGCAGCTTGGCGCGAACATTGACGTACATTCCCGGCCTCAATTTCAGACCGGGATTCGCAAACACCAAACGCACGGGCAAGGTGCGCGTGTTCATGTCCAGTTGCGGGAGTATGTAATCTACGCGCCCGTTGAAGACTCGTCCGGGATACGCATCGACCGTGACATCTGCGCGGTCACCCGGCTTGATCTTCCCCGCGTCGCTCTGGAATACCTGGGCGAGTACCCAAACATCGGAAAGGTCAGCCACGGTGTACAGCATGGTTTCGGGCTGGACGTACATATTGGGAAGCGCGTTTTTCTGCGTGATGTAGCCCGAGACCGGAGAATTGACTGTCAGATCCGTAATCGCCTTCCCGCCTTGATCCAGCTTCTCGATTTCGCTAGGAGACACTTCCCATTGCAGGAGTCGCTCTTTGGCAGCACTGAAGAGAGAAGACGCACCTGAAGCCACCCCGCTCACTTTGCTCTGCTGCAAAGACTCCGAGTTCTTCTTTGCGAGCAAGTATTCATGCTCGGTCGAGACTAGATCAGGACTATAGATAGTGAACAAAGGCTGACCTTTGCCGATAAAATTGCCGGTTGCGTCGGCGTAGACCTTGCGAATCCATCCGGCGAATCGCGTCTGCACATAGGCCTGACGCCGCTCGTCAACCTGCACATTGCCGTAGAAACGAAGCTCGGTGTCGACCGACTTGAATTCAACCTTCCCCAGCACAACGCCGATGCTCTGCATCCGCTGCGGCGTGAGCTGGAAGGGGGCAATCGGCGTCTCTTGCATATTGCCGGCCTGAGGGTCGCCTGTTCCTGGCTCGGAGCCCGAGGCATTTGCCGATGAGGTCTGTGTCATCGAGTCCATGGGCTCGCTCACGGAACTGTTGCCACGCTGCGACGAAGTTCCGGTATGGCTTATGCGCCACAACAAAACCGACGCCACTATCGCGAGCACGATCGTTGCAGTCAGTGCAATCCAAAACGCGCGGCGGTAATTATTGTTTTCTGTACGGAGCATGTCTGATCCCTCGTTTGCATTCGTTCGAAAATTGCTCTCGTTCATGGCAGATCCACCCCGGTCAGGCGCTCCAGCTCAGCGAGCGCCGATTCGTGCTCCACCAGTTCGTATCGATATTCCAGATCGAGGTTCAGAACATCGAGGAAGCCGGAAAGCAGGCTCTCGAAGTCCTGGCGGTTCGATTGATAGGCAGACAGGGCGGATTGAAAGGTAGCTTCCGACTGCGGGACGAGGCCGTCACTGTAGATCTTCAACTGCTCTTCCGAAGTCTTCGCGCGCACATACTGCTGCTGCACTTCCGAAAGCACGCGCTGCGATTCAGAGTCCAGTTCTTGGCGGGCCCGCTCCTGGTTCTCCTGCGCTTCTGCTAGTTCCGCCTTCTGGCGACTGCGATTGGGCAGCCGGATGCCAAATGTCGCCATGTAGTAATCGCGGGTCTGGCTCCCGGTGTGCTCGTAGGCGTATTGAACGTTGAAGTCGGGGCGGAAATTCTTGTGTGCCAGCTCCACCTTGGTTTCCTGCTGCCCGACGGAGGCCTTTTTTGAGCGAACATCGGGATTCTGCTCGCGAGCTTTCTGAAAGAGTTCGGCTGCGGTGTACGGAAGAGCTAGCGCCGTGATTGTCTCGGCAACGATGTCCGCGGACTCCTGTGGACGTCCCAAGACCTGCTTGATCTGCGCTTCAAGCAGTCCTTCTTCCTGATGGTGGTGTGCGATCTCTTGAAGAATCTTCGTGTGCTGTAACTGAACTTTCAGTACATCCTGCTGATTGCCCTGGCCCACGCGGTAGCGTGCCTCGGACGCCTCCTGTACCTGATTCAGTAGCGCGTCACTTCTCTGTAGAACCCCGAGTGTCTGCTGAATGTAGGCCAGGCGGAAGTAAATCATCTTGAGATTTCCCACCACCGTTCGGCCGACCGAATCGGTCTGCGCTTCCATGGAATCTGCTTCAAGTTCAGCGACTTGGGCACGCAACTGCCGTTTACCTGGATAGGGGATGTCCTGCGAGGCGCCGAACCCGATGTAGGCGAAATCGCTGTTGCTGTAGCCCGCAAAAGGTCGTGGGCTGCCCACGCTGAACTGCTGCACAGAGAGTTGCGTCTCTGGTAGAGCCGAGACCTGCTTCGGAACATTTCGCGAGGCCTGCCATGCGTGGAACGAGGCCGCAATCTGCGGATTCTTCTGCTTTGCCTCTTGGATTAGCTCACGCAGAGACGTGGGAATCCTCGCGTGGTCTGCCATACCAGGCGATTCAGACGTCCGCCTTTGCGGACTTGCTGGCTCTTGCGCGCCGGCATTGCCGGCAAAGGATAACGTTCCGAAGAACAGCACCGCAGTGACAAACGAAATACGAGTGCACCCGAAGGGACTTCGGGACAAATAAGTCGATTGCATCTTTCCTCCGCAAACAAACACAAGTTTGTAGGCGCACGAACGTGCGGACGCACGAGTGCGTTAGCAGCTCAGAGGAAAAACAATCAGATTCTTAGGACTGTGGTGGCTAGAGACTCTAGTCCAGGCGGACTATGCGTGCACGAAACACGCGACGACCATTGTGCAAGCGAGATGTACGCGTCGGTTTGGGCGGTATGGGGAAGCGCGTGAAACAGAACCAAACTGACATGATCCAATTGCGAAGAGGCGGTCTTCAAAGCATGAAAGTCCCCCGGCGTCGCGGTTACCTTACAGCAAGGATGGGATTTCGCCATCCCCATGTCCCCGCACTGCTCGGCCATCTTCTTGCAACACTCGCGTTCGGCCGATGTCATTGCTGCACCCGGCAACACGCAAGCCGCAACCGGCAGCGCAGCCAGCACCAGCGCCAGAGCGGAAACGCCGACTTTGATCAACAATCTCAACATCACCAGTCTATCTACCACTGACAGTAAGACGCAACAAGCCGGAAAAGGTTTCAGCTTGCTCCCGTCACGCAATCGGCCAACCCAACCTTCATGGCTACTGATTCGAACCAAATGAGATAGAGAGGTGGGATTCGATAATCCTGAACTCTGCTATCTCTCGTCATCTGAGGAACATCAACCGTAAACTATTCTAAGAAAAACTTTTATTGCACATTGCACCCTTTAATTCTTGTTGCATCTGTTGCTCCTGAATCCCCATTTTTCGTACTTTTAGGTATCACTGGTATCACCGACTAGAGGCCAGCAAGTCCGACCTTGCCAGTCCCAGCCGCGAACTAGTGGCCGATCAGAACGCAACTTCTCACTTACTTCCGGTTTGCCCGTTAGAACGAAGCCGCTGGCGCGGCGGACGCTGCCGCGTGGGTGATGTCGGCAGTCCTGAGTTTTGGCTCAGATAATTGTGGGTCACAAGGAGGTCCCTGTGACCCATCTACGCAAGATGCTGGAGGAACTCCAGCGACGTCATTACTCTGAAGCTACCACACGACGTTACATTCGCTTCATCGAGCGGTTCGCCCAACACTTCCACCGCTCGCCCGATCGCCTGGGACCGCAGCACATCCGCGAGTACCAAGCCCAACTCTTCACCGTGCACAAACTGACTCCCGGTTCGGTAACCAATCATCTCTGCGCCTTGCGCTTCCTCTACGTCCAGACGCTCAAGAGGCCCTGGAGCATTGCCGACACTCCCTATCCCAAGAAGCGCTATCGCCTGCCCGCCATTCTCAGTCAAGAAGAAGTAACGCAACTCATTGATGCTGCGCCGACTCCCTTCTATCGCACCATTTTGATGACCCTCTACAGCACCGGCGTACGCCGCGCCGAGCTCACGCGCCTGAAGGTCAGCGACATCGATAGCGGACGCATGGTCGTGCACATTCAGGGCGGCAAAGGCGGGCAAGACCGCGACGTGATGCTCAGCCCCGTCCTGCTCGAGGAACTACGCGCTCACTGGCGTCGCTTGCGCAAAAAGTCAATCTGGTTATTTCCCGGCAACCGCTGGCACAGTGGCGATCACCCCACCGACACCAAGACTCCCTACCACGCCTGCGCCGCAGCCGCTCGCTGCGCCGGGATCAAGAAACGTGTCTATCCCCACGTGCTCCGCCACTGCTTCGCCACGCACTTGCTCGAAGCCGGCGCCGATCTCCATACCATCCAGATCCTGTTAGGCCATCACGATCTGAAAGAAACCGCTCGCTATCTCCACCTCTCGCAACGGCACTTGCATGCCACGCCCAGTCCGCTGGACGCGCTGGTGCTGAAGAAAGGCAGGTCGTCCGAGGAGGAGTAAATGAGTCGGCCACAGTTAGAGGTGGCCGACCTCATTCGCAGCGCCGGAGCAGACTTCATTGCGCGCAACCGTCACTGGCTCCGCTGGACCCATCTCAAGGTCCTGCTGGCCATCGCGCGCTGCCGCACCGCCGCTCTCGGCGGTCATATCGATGAGTGCACCGGCTGCGGACATCGTGCCACCATCTCCTACAACAGCTGTCGCAACCGGCACTGCCCGAAGTGTCAGACCGGTGCGCGTGAACGCTGGATCGCGGCGCGTCGTCTTGAACTGCTGCCCACGCCCTACGTCCACGTCGTCTTCACACTGCCGCCGCAACTGGCTGCGTTGGCTCTCCAGAACAGGAAACTCATCTATGATTTGCTGCTTCGGGCCAGCGCCGAAACTCTACGGGAAGTGGCTCGTAACCCCGCCCATCTCGGAGCCGAGATCGGCTTCTTCAGCGTGCTGCATACTTGGAACCAGAAACTCCAACTTCATCCCCATATCCACTGTGTTGTTCCCGCCGGCGGACTCTCGCTGGATCACCGTCGCTGGATTCGCTCCCACCCACGCTTCTTCGTTCCCATTGCGGTACTGCGGCGCGTGTTTCGTGGCAAGTTCGTCGCCGGCCTGAAGGCTGCCTTCGAACGCCGTCAACTGCACCTCGCCGGAGAACTCGCACCGCTCACCCATCCCAAGTTCTTCGCTGCCTGGCTGCGTCCGCTCTTCCGCAAAGATTGGATCGTCTACTCCAAACCACCCTTCGGCGGACCCGAGTATGTCCTACAGTATC
>JBAWBG010000434.1:0-1774 GCA_049589695.1 Candidatus Sulfotelmatobacter sp.
ATACCCGTTACTTCTTTCCTCCCACTGCCGCCCTGCACTTCCCGTATAACTCGAGCAAATGGGCTGCATATTCGTCGGGTTTCGACGCCGATCCGGTGCCTTGAAAGCCTACGCCGGATGAGGTAGTTCGCCCGTATCCTGTGGTCATGGCTACAAATTTCATTAGATCAAGCGCGATATCCTCGTCGCGGCGAGCGCTGGCATGCAAATTCGATCCTTCGTCCATAAGTCCTTCTCCTGAGCCGGAAATATAAGGAATTGCTTCTTCGTCTTCCATGTCTTCCATACGGCTACTCCCAAAACGCTCCGCAAAGATGATAGCAGCCCGCGAAGCATCGCGTCGTTAGGGTTTGGCATAGAGCGAGTCGCCGGTTGGCAATTGAAAATCCACACACGCGGTACGCCGCAGTCTTATCATCAGCCACAGCGAAGCCGCGAACAAGAAAGGAGAAGAATAGAAACCCGGCGCCGGACGCGGGAAGAAAACAGGCGACACAGTGCATCCAAGAATCGAAAACAGCGTATGTCCTACGCCGTTCAGAAACATGACAATCGCAAAAATCCAGGCCAGTGGACGCAATCCCCTCATCCCCCGAGCTGCCACCGGGGTCAGGCAGATCAGCAACGTCCACGCCACGATCAGGCCGCCCAGCCAACCACGAAAGTCATACGTGGGTATGGGAAACCATTCCCAGCGAGCGCGCAGAATGGTTACGGTTGGGTTATAGACGGCAAAAAACCCGGTCGCGGCTTCGTCAAAGGTATGCAGTCCGAAGGCTGCGCACAGCGCAAACCACGGACTGCCAAAACCCGACGCTGAAAGAGATGGCGGCGCTTGCCTCAAGGAGTTGCCCGTCGCGCTCATTCTGAATCGGTAACAGAAGATTGGCAATGGAAATCGCTGCTGCCGCCGCGCACGAAAGTGGTCAGCTGGTTAATCTTGCAACTTCACTCATCAGCGCCAGCGTGTTTCCTTCGGAGTCTCGGAAAAACGTCATCCACAAATCGTGGGTCGGCATCTTCGCGATCATGTGCGGCTCGTCCTCAAAGTGCACTCCGTTTTCTTTCAACTTCCCGTGCGCAGACTGAATATCCGGTACGACGAAGTACAAGACTGAGCTGGGATGATCGAATTCGGGTTTTTCCGCCCGGTCCAACATGAGCCGCACTCCTCCGCAGTCGAAGAATGCGAGTCCGGGCGGAGCCTTGAAGAGCAGCTTCAACCCCAGTACGTTCTGGTAGAAAGCCGCGGCGCGTTCTACATCATTTGCATTGACCGCGATCTGGCCGAGACGAGTGATTCCAATTCCAGCTTCGCTCGCAGTTGCGTCCATATTTGACCTCCATGGTTCATATTAGTTAGCATAACTAACTATATTCGATGAAGAAAGTCAAGGAGAACGAAATCGCCCCGCGCAGGGAAACTATTGCAGTGGCCGACCGGCTTCATTCCACCGCGATTCATCTGCTGCGCCGCGTGCGCAAGCAGGACGAGGCTTCCGGCGTCGGGCCCGCCCAACTCTCAGCTCTCTCGGTCCTAGTCTTTTCAGGATCGAAAACATTTGGGGAACTCGCCGCGTTGGAGCAGGTGAAACCGCCCACCATGAGCCGTGTCGTCGCCGGCCTCAGGCGCAGGCGGCTTATCGAAATCACCACCGATCCTCACGACTCGCGCTGCAAGCATATTCGGGCTACAGCAAAAGGTACGCGACTTCTCCAACAGGGGCGTCAACGGCGGATTCAGTATCTGGCGGACCACCTTACGGCCTTAACC
>JBAWBG010000435.1:0-20312 GCA_049589695.1 Candidatus Sulfotelmatobacter sp.
ATAATCTGATCGGCATTTGCAATCAACCGTGCACGACGGCCGTGTTTTTGAATATCGGTTGCAAGTTCCGGTAACTCCAGGCGCTCGTTTTCCGGTATAGCTTCGGAGCGGAAAACACCGGCGACAATGATTTCGTCGGCAACAGCGAGGCTTCGCGCGAGATCAGCTTGCAGAATGCGGCGCCGCAAGGTGTTGGAACGGGGCTCCAGAATCGCCCACAGGCGCGCACCCGCGTAACGCGCGCGCAACGCTTTCAGAGCTCCGGCGATGGCGGTGGGATGATGCGCGAAGTCGTCGATGATGGTGATGCCATTTACCTGCGCCTTCACTTCGAGCCTGCGCTTCACGCTCTTGAATGTTTTGAGGGCGGCGGAGATTTCTTCTTTCGAAATGCCGTAGGCGAATGCCATCGCGGCGGCTGCGGTTGCGTTCCAGACATTGTATTCGCCGGCAAGGGGAAACTCGAAATCGGACCAGGGCCGATCTTCGTGCAGCACCGTCCAGGAAGTTTTCCCGGATTCGAGTTTTAGATTTGTGATTTTCCAATCCGCCCCCGAGCCGGAGCCGTAACGTTCCACCGGGCTGAACGCCTTACTCAAGCAACGCTGCAGGCTGGCACTTTCGGTTGCGTCGCCGGTCGCACCGTCGAAAGCGATGATCCGTCCTCGGCGCGGGATGAGATTCACCAGGCGTTTGAACGCGGTCTCGACGGCGTCAAGATCTTTGTAGATGTCGGCGTGGTCGAACTCCACGGAGGTGAGGATGATCGCGTCAGGAAAATAGTGCAGGAACTTCGGTCCTTTGTCGAAGAAAGCGGTGTCGTACTCGTCGCCTTCCAAAATGAAATGTTTTCCCTGCCCGAGATGAAAGCTGGAGCCAAAGTTTTCTGCGATTCCGCCAATCAGGAACGATGGTTGCATGCCTGCGGTATGAAAGATCCACGCCAGCATCGAGGTGGTAGTGGTCTTGCCATGCGTGCCGGCGACGACCAGCACTTCCCTGCCCCGCAGGAATTCGTCGTGCAGCAATTGCGGGAGTGAACAAAACGGGATGCGCTGGTCAAGGATGCGTTCGAGTTCAACGTTACCGCGCGAAATTGCATTGCCCACCACCACCAAATCGGGGACAGGATCGAGATTGCGTGTGTCGAAGGGTTGGGCGAGAGGGATTCCCAGTTCCTCCAGGAAAGTTGACATGGGAGGATATGCGGCGGCGTCGGAGCCAGTGACACGAAAGCCGCGCTGCTTCAGCATTCCCGCCAGAGACGCCATTGCGGTGCCGCAGATGCCGATAAGATGAATGTGCTTATGTTCGTCCATGATTTATTGTCGGGACTTACTCGCCGGCATTGCCGTTACGGCAGCTTCTAAAATCTTAAATGTCACTTGGCCATTCCGCACGATCAACTCGGAGCGCACCCCGATGGGCAGCGTGATACTTCCGTGCGTGACGTGGCCTGAGCGCAGGCCATAGGCAACTGGAATTCCCAAATCGCCTACGATGCGCAGTACGACTTCTTGCAGTGTGTAGCCTTGATTCGCATTCTGCAGGCAATCCCGCATCTCGCCAAAAATAATGCCACGAACATTGGTGAATTTTCCTGACAGCTTTAACTGCATCAACATGCGGTCGATCTGGTAAGGCTTCGCGGCAACGTCCTCGAGAAACAGTATCGTACCCGCGGTCTTGATTTCATACGGAGTTCCCAGAGAAGCGACGAGGATGGAGAGACAGCCACCGTAAAGAACTCCGTCCGCAGTGCCGTCGACCAATCCGGAGACGCCGGAAAGAGCATCTGGATCGAGTTCCCATGATGATGCGCCGGCAAGAGCCGCCTGCCAGGATGCAAGATGCACGCCACCGGCATGAGCCCAGTCTTTCGCGACCATGGGGCCGTGGAAGGTGACGAAACCGGCGGTATCGGAAAAATATGTGAGCAGAGCCGTCAGATCGCTGTAGCCTACGAAAATCTTGGGGTGCGATTTAATCTTATTCAGGTCCAATGTTTGCAGCAGATAGTTCGAACCATAGCCTCCGCGGGCGCAGAGGATGGCTTTCACATCATCGCGCTCGAACATTGCTTCCAGCTCGCGCGTACGGCGTTCGACAGATCCGGCGAAGTAAAGATCCTGATCGAAGACAGAGTCGAAATAGAATGGCTTGTAGCCCGCGTTGCGAAGAGCTTCACATCCGGCCTCGAGATCGCCGCGCTTAACGTTGCTGGCGGGCGCGACGATACCAACTGTGTCCCCCGGCTTGAGGGCAGGCGGCTTGACGCGCGAAGTTGAAGGTGAAGACATGAGTCAGAAATCTATTCGGAAAAATGTTGCCAATGCAGGTAAGTCCCCAGTGTACGCGGCTGCGCGCGAGATCCTTCGCTCCGCCTGAAAAGCGGCTTCGCTCAGGATGACGCCCTTAAGACTGGACCTGTCGAACTCCAACCTCACCATTGCTTAGAAAGAACTCTCCTTGACAAACCAAACGTGCTGCGCCGCGAAGGAAGACCTCCTTCCCTTTCTGCCGCACCGTCTGTATGCCACCGGGGGCATGCACGCGCACGGGAGTGTCGACTTTTCCCGCGCTAAGAGCGGCCACGGCTGAGGCGCAGGAGCCCGTGCCTGAAGATTGCGTCTCTCCGACTCCACGCTCAAAAAAACGGACGCGAATGTCGTGAGTTCCGTCGATCATCACCATTTCTATGTTCACGCCTTCGGTGAATTGAGCACAGCTCTGAATCTCCGCGGCGATCGCTTTCCAGTTGTCGGCAAAATCCGGCACCAGCAAAACAAAATGCGGGTTGCCTATCGAGACCGGAATACCTCTTACTTCTCCGGCAGACAATTTTACGCGGTCCTCATTTCCGACGACGGCCTCGCCCATCGCAACCTCAAACTCGTAGTCGGAGTCGCCGCATTCAGATTCGCCGCGACGGGTGAGCACGCACTTCTTGAGCCCGGCACCGGTTTGAATGGCAATTTTATCTTTCCCTTGCGACGCGCAAAGGTAGGCTGCCACGCAGCGCGTGCCATTGCCGGAGATCTCAGCGTACGAGCCATCGGCGTTAATCAGGCGAACCTCAATATCGGCGGTGGGGTGAGGATACATCCACTCAACGCCATCGGCCCCCACTCCATTGTGCCGGTCGCACATGCGTCGCGTGAGAGTTGGGAGATCCAAATCACCGCTGAGAATCGATGCATCGATCAGGAGAAAATCGTTACCGCAAGAGCTGGCCTTCAGAAATGGAATTACTTCCGACGGCAGGCTCACTCCAGTTCCACCGGCCCCAGTGGGGTTACGCCGCCCAGAACTGTCGACGACGTTAGTTCACGAAGCAACTCTTTCTGTTCACGATTGCACCCGGAGACGTCGAACTGCAGACGAACGTGTTGGCTTGTGCTACCGGATAAGACGTTTTGCATCATACGGTGGCGAGGCTCAAGGATGCGGTTGACTTCCTTCGTGATCTCTTCCACGCTGCCGCCGTAGGTGTTCAACAATGTCTTTAGATTAAAAGTCAGCTCCAGGTGACCCAGGGAAAACAATGCGGCAATTACCAAGCCGGTAGCAAAAATTGCTGTCAGGTAGAGACCGCCTCCAGTGGCCATTCCGATGGAGGCCACGACAAACAAAGTGGCAGCCGTAGTGAGACCGGTGGTGAGGCCGCGTGCGTGAAGAATCGAGCCGGCGCCGATGAAACCAATGCCGGGAATAATCTGAGCGGAAATGCGGGTATGGTCGCCGAGGTGTTCGACGGCTAGAGCATCCGAAAGAATCGTGAATAGCGCCGCGCCAAAACAGATAAACATATTGGTGCGAAGTCCCGCTGGCCGGTGCCGAAGCTCGCGCTCAAGACCAACGACGCCGCCCAACACTGCCGCCAGCACCAAGCGGGCCAAAGAGCTACCCACGATGCCGCTGGCCATTTCTGCGCGTAGCAGGTTGACGATATGTTGCCACTCCATATTGTCTATTTTCTGCCTTCTGGATTCTGCTTTGTGTCCGGAAAAGCTTGAGATGGCCGGATTTTAACACTGCAACGTGCGGATGCAGCGTAACCGGGCTGATTACTGCGTGGAGCGTGGAACAGGAGGCTGAGTTCGACCCTGCGGAGCTCGAGCTTGAAATATGGCTGCGGGAGGCTGTCCCGTGGTATGGATTTCGACCAAAGCAGTGAGGTGGTGATCGTGAGCGGCGGTCCATACCGGGTCACCCTGGAAGCCGATGGCATAATCCGCATAGGCGGCGGGATCCGCGAGAGCGCGCTCCCACAGGCCATCGGGGTCGAGTGGTTGTTTCCACACGCGGTGATTGCCTTCGTTGATGGTTCGACGCAGCGGGATGCCAACCTGCTCCAAGGCGCCGACGTGCTCGCCCAGATACATCAGCAAGGTGGAATTGGGAGGAAGTTCTTCGAGCCACTTTCCGAGTTGGCGATCGAGGGCAACGCGGCCTTTCATGTTTACATCGGCCTCCTGATAGCAAATGGGATTGACCCGCCAAATCGCGGCATAGCTTGCCGACGCGAAGAACAACGTGACAAGCAATGTTGCCGGAGCGGCCCACTTGGGCCATGAAGGCGGGACCTGAGGAAGCTTGGCCGCGAATCGCAAAAGGAAAGAAATTGCGAGGGGCACAAATACTGCAAGCGCCGGCAGCAACTGCAATCCGTAACGCACGTTATATTGCGAAAACGGCCACCAGGTGGGGACAAAGATGGGAACGCTCCCATAGGCTATCGAGAGCGCGTAAAAGGGGATGGGGGTCCAGAGCAGCAATGCCGCACGGCCCCGGCGTTCGAACCATGAGACGAGGCTCCCTAAAAGGGCCAGCGCGAGCCAAGTGCGCCCAAGCCAATCAGAATGCGCCACATTCAATTCGGAGGCTTTCAGAAAATAAGATGTAGAGGCCCATAAATTTCCCTTCGCCGGATTTACTGTGGCAGTCTTCTTCGCGATCGATTTCGCAGAGTAAGGTCCGTTGGCGAACTCAAGCGGATTGCCATATACGGCGGCGTTATAGGCCAGCCAGAGAGCCGGCCCGGCAGCGGCGATTAGAACGAATTTGATGATGTGGGATCGCAAAGGAGGCTGTGAAGTTTTCGGTGCCTCCTCTTTAGGCTGCTTGCGCACACGCGAATAGATGATCACAGCTCCTGGCACGAGAAGCGCAGCCAGGAACCATCCGTCATAGCGCGTCAAACTCGCCGCAGCAACGCAGAGGCTGCACTTGGTGAGCGCCTTCGAATTTCCCCGGGCAAATTCGGCGAAGTAGACGATGGCCCAGATAAAGAATGCCAGATACAGCGACTCGCCCATGGCAGTCGCCTGCATATAAATCAGATTCGGATTTGCGGCGTACAGAATTGCGGCAAGCCAAGGCCCCAGTTTTGCGACGTCATCAACTTGACCGTTACGGGTGAGCGCAATGCGTACCAGACGGAATATTCCCAGCACACCGAATACATAGGCGGCCATCGATGGAATGGAGCCGCCAGCGCCGGTTTGCCACAGCCGTTGCGAAACGATAAAGGGCAGAATCAGAAGGTGCGGAAGCGGAAGCCAAACGGTTCCTAGTTGCAACAGGCCGGGAGTTTTCGAATCGAACACACGGCGAGCGATGTTGATATGAGCCACGGCATCGCCGTAGAGCAGCACATCGCCGTGACGGTAATAAAAGAGAAAGGAAAATACCGAGACGAAGATCGCCAGCCACAATAACCGCACGACTTCAATGTCGGAGTACGCCTTCGGAGGAGGAGATTTCGGCTTCATTCCAAGTGGGTCAGTTCGCGGAAGATCTGAAAGCGCGCGTCGATCTCTTCGCGGGACAACGATTGCAGCCGCTCCGTGCCGAAACTTTCCACCGCGAAGGATCCCATGACTCCTCCATAAAATAGGGCACGCTTCAGCACTTCCCGATTCAGTTCTGGTTGCGATGCCAGGTAACCCATAAATCCTCCGGCGAAGGAGTCTCCCGCGCCGGTGGGATCTTTTACTTCGTCCAGCGGCAAGGTGGGAGCACGAAAAGGATGACGTCCGATTCCAAATGCTCCCTCGCGAAAGAAAATTGTCGCACCATATTCGCCGTGCTTGATGACCAGCGCCTGCGGCCCCATGGCCAACACCTTCTGAGCGGCGCGCGGCAGATTTGTTTCGCCGGCCAGCATTTTGGTTTCAGTATCGTTGATCAGCAAGACGTTCACCAGCTTTAAAGTCTCGGCCAATTCCTTGCGTGCGCCCTGAATCCAGTAATTCATCGTGTCGCATCCGGTAAGGCGCACGCCGTTCATCTTCCGGCGCACATTGGCTTGTAACGTTGGCTGAATGTTGGCGAGAAAAAGGAACTCCGAGTCCTCGTACTCTTTCGGAATCTGAGGGTGAAATTTTTCAAACACGTTCAGATCGGTGAAATTTGTCTTAGCCTCGTTGAGATTGTCGGTGTAGGAGCCGCCCCAGCGGAAGGTTTTACCCGCGGCACGCTCGATGCCCCGCGTGTCGACTCCGCGTTTTTTGAGGACATTTTCGTGCTCAGCGGCGAAGTCTTCGCCTACCACGGCGACCATGCGGACCTGGGTGAAGTAGCTGGCCGCGAGGGAAAAGTAAGTAGCCGCGCCGCCCAGGATGCCGTTCGCGCTGCCTGAGGGCGATGTAACGTCGTCAAACGCAACCGATCCTACGACTACGATACTCATTCGCGATTCCTGTCTTCCTTTCCGGCCTTCCGGTTTTTCGTGATGGAATTGCTACTTCGATTTCAGGTATTTGCCGAGAATCAGCTTCAGCTTTTTTCGTGTCGCCTGCGGAATTTTCTTCGGATCGGTCATAATCGCATGCGCTAATGCCGAACCACACTTGCAGGACCGCGCTGGAGGCATGGTTCTTATCGTTTCGCGGACTACTTTCGCCGCGTTCTCAGCGTTTTTCAGCAGTACGGCGACGATCTGATCCACGGTGACTGAATCATGATGCGGATGCCAGCAATCGTAATCTGTCACCATGGCGACTGTGACGTAACAAATTTCGGCTTCGCGCGCCAGCTTCGCTTCCTGCAGGTTGGTCATGCCGATTACGTCCATGCCCAGGCTGCGATATACGTTCGACTCGGCGCGGGTTGAGAATTGCGGACCCTCCATACACAAATAAGTACCACCGAGTTTGCCATTCACACCGATTTTCCTGGATGCCTGCTCGACCACACGAGCCAGCTCTCCGCATACAGGATCGGCGAAAGCGACGTGGGCCACGACTCCGTTACCGAAAAAAGTATCGACGCGGTGCCGCGTGCGATCGAAGAATTGGTCGGGGATGACGAAATCTAACGGCTTGTGTTCTTCTTTCAGCGAACCGACCGCGGAGATCGAAACGATTCTTTCGACTCCCAGTTGTTTGAACCCGTGAATGTTTGCGCGGAAATTCAGTTCGCTGGGAAGAATGCGGTGTCCGCGGGCGTGGCGCGCCAGAAATGCCACTTTGCGGCCTTCCAGCGTGCCGCAGACGTAAGCATCGGAGGGCGCGCCAAACGGCGTTTTCAGGCGCACCTCTTTTATCTTGCTGAGGCCCGGCATCGAGTACAGACCGCTGCCGCCGATAATGCCTATTTCCGCCTGCGCCACTCATCCTCCAAAGTTGTGCGCGAGCAGAACTTCTCGCGCGTGTCGGTCAAACGCATGATTATATCAAGGCGATGTTTACACTCCTTGCTTCCTCGGTCGATTCTCCGAACGACACATTACAATCTCCCTATGCGAGTGTCGACGGCGCTGATCGCTGTAGTTTTTCTATCAGCCTCCGTTTTGGCTCAAGATGCCAGCAAGCCGCCAGCCGAGCCAAAATCAGTGACGGTTCCGGTCACGCTGGATCACGGCCGGGTGATCATCGACGTGAATTTGCCTCTTTCGGACGGTTCAACCAAGCGGGTTCGTGGCTGGGTTGACACTGGCGACTCTGAAGTCTGGATGTCGCGGCACGCGGCGACCCTGTTGGGACTTGCCGTTACCTGCGACAAAGATCGATGCTCGGCGCCTGCGCCTGCTGCTATTACGATCGGAAAAATAAAAATACCGCTCTCCGCCCTTAAGCGAGTCGAAATCCCGCTAAGGGCGCCGAGCGCGGATGCCGTTATGGTTCCGGGGACGAACGCAGAAATCAAAATCTCTTTGTCAGTGCTGCGCAACTACGATGTGCTTGTGAATTTTCCTGAGCGCGAGTTCAGTATCGGCTCGCCCGGCAGCCTGAAGTTTAAGGGCGTAAAGAGCAAGATGATTGTCGATGCGAACAGCGGCTTCAGCCAAATACCCAGCAGGATTGAAAACAAGAATTACAATCTCGGCCTCGACGTGGGATCGCCGATCAGTTTTCTCTCCGAAGAATTATTTAACAAGCTGGCTTCGAGCCATCCGGACTGGCCGCACATGACTGGCGCCGTGGGCCCAGCCAACATGGGCGAAGCGGGAGACGATGAAACAAAGTGGAAGCTGATGCGCGTGAGCCGCGTTCAATACGGGCCGCTGTATTTGACGGATGTGGCCGTCGCAGAGTTTCCGAAAAGCTTTAGCGCTTTCTTCGAAAAAGACGCCGGCGCTCCGATCGCCGGGCTGATCGGAGCGGACGCGCTGATGAACTATCGCATCGGCTTCGACTACGCGCATTCCGCGGTTTATTTCGATATAGGCAGGACTTTTAAGTTTCCTGACTTCGATGTGGTCGGACTGATCCTTCGTCCTGAGGAAGACACTGACTTTACGATTCTGGGCGGTGCCGATTTTGATGGCAAACCTTCCGTGCCAACGGGCGATGACGGAGTGCAGCCGGGTGATCATTTGGTTGCCGTCGATGGCATTCCAGTGCCTGGCTCCACGCTGGGGCAGGTGTGGTCGCTGCTCGAAGGCACGCCCGGCCAGGAGCGGCGGCTGACTATCGAGCGCGGCGGAAAGGAATTCACCGCGGTGGCCAAGGTGCAGCACTTTCTGGGGCAAGAGGAAGAAAATCAATCCGAGCAAAAAGGCGGCCGAAAGAACTGATCCCTCGGGGAGCCGGCAAGATTTAATTTTTGAACACTTCCTTTTCTAATGTCGCGGTCGTAGCCGAGTCTAGACTTTCGCTTACGAACACCGTGTCGCCGTGCTCTTCAATTACGACTGTGCCTTCTTCCGTGGTCCACGCATGCCGACCGTGCAGAAGATCGACGTCATTGGAATGGTCCATCTTTGGATGGTCAACCGGTCCAACGGACGGATCCGCCGCTTCTTCTATTTTCTTATATCGCTTGTTCAGCGACTGGGCGTAAACCTCAGCGAACTCGGACGCTTTTTCTGGAGTTGACCAGCGAGATACGTAGAAAAGACCCAGGGGCGCGGCGGCATCGCGCTTGGGACGCGCTGCATAATAATATCCGCCGCGCCATTCGGGATAAAGTTGGTCCGACAATTTTTTTCCCGCGTACTGCTCGATCAGTACGGCGACGTCAAACTCGCCCATGGCGCCGATATCAAACTTAATGTAATCCTTGAAGTCGTGTTTGAACTCGACCACCGGCATGAGTGGAATCTTCTCGCCGGCAAGGTACGTTTCTGGTTGCATGATTTGCCGGGTGGTGTGAGGGGGACTTGCCAGTACTCCGGCAAAGGCTTGATCTTTCCCGCCTTTTTCCAACAACTTCACTTCAAACTTGAGACCGTAGCTGTAGGGAAACGTGAGGGATTCGCGCAGAAAGATGGGAGCGTCTTTGAAGACCTTCGAATCGTCGGTGCCACTGGACATTTGCGACTCCATGGCATCCACCAGATCCGGAGAGTCGAGAATGGAGCGGCCTACGGGAGCGAGTTCGTATTGCATCATCACGGCCTCGGCCTGACCTTCGATCACGGCTTCGCGGGTGTCATCCATTTCATCGTTTTCGATGTCGGTGGGCGTGGGATCTCTTCTTATCTCGCCCAGATCTTTTTCACCGCGCTTCATCCACCTATCGAGGCCGACGGCCTGATCCTGTAGCGCGTGGGTCAACTCGTGAGCCATCACAGGTTCCTGCTCTTCCATGGGAACCCAGTCGAGAAGATTTACTGTCTTCGTTTTGGGATCGTAATAACCTGCGACCTGCTCGCGCAGGAGCGCCACTAATAATTTTTCCAGATCAAAGTCGCGAGGGAGAAGTCCAAATTTTTTCAGGACTAATTCTGAGCGCTGCAGACGCTTCACATCTTCGTCTTTCATGTGCTTGGTAAGGTAGGCTTCCACTTCATCGCGGCTGGTCAGGCGGCGCTTGACCGGCTTCTTGATCGGCAGGTCAGTCTGTTTGCTGTCGAAGGCAAGAATCTCGTCGACGGAGTGGAAGAGTTCTTCGGCTTGCCGTGGCGTGATCTTGACTTCGGGGTTTTCTGCGGTTGGCGCTTGCCGGGGATTTTGTGGCGCGGGAGTTTGGGCGGGAGGAACCGTCTTGCCGGCTGAGCTTTGATTCTGTTTTTGGTCTTGCCCCGGCTGCGGCTGTGCTTGTGCGGCTATTTCGCCGCTCGTTCCCTGGAGCAACACAACTGCCAAAACTGTCCTGAGAAGCGCGACGCCCGGCAACTTAAAGATATTCATTAGGAACGAGTCTACCCTGTTTGCCTATACTTTCTTCAAGGACAAATCATCTTCAAGGACAAATCATGCCTACGAATACTGCCGTCAATCTTTGGGCTTCGGCCGACCACGCCAGCGACTATCTGGGACGAGCCGATTCCATTCCGCATCGCAGCGAGGGGGAAGCGACGCTGCTGGAATTTATTCCGCCGGATACGCGGCGCGTTCTCGATCTGGGCACGGGAGACGGACGATTGCTCGCGCTGGTCAAGTCTTCGCTGGTTGGAGCAGTGGAAGCCACGGCTGTCGATTTTTCGCCAGCCATGCTCGCAGCCGCCGGCAAGCGCTTCGCGGGAGATTCTTCAGTCAGTATCGTGCCTCATAATCTCGACCTCCCACTGCCGGCGCTGAGGAAATTTGACGCGGTGGTTTCCAGCTTCGCGATTCATCATCTTTTGCACGAAAGAAAGCGGGAGCTCTATACGGAGATTTATAGCTTACTGGATGCGGGCGGAGTGTTTTGCAATCTGGAGCATGTGGCCTCGCCGACTCCGCGGTTGCACGAAGAATTCTTGAATGCACTGGGCCTTACGGCGGAAACTGAAGATCCTTCGAACAAGTTGCTGGATCTTCAAGTCCAATTACAGTGGCTGCGGGAGATTGGATTTGTGGATGTGGATTCTCAGTGGAAGTGGAGGGAGTTGGCGCTGATGGTGGGAAGGAAAACGTAAGAGCGGATTGTCGTGAGGAGCGAAGAATGCATCTCTTCATTAATTTTATCGGTGATCGTTAACGTAGCGGTGAACTCGACACATTTTCGGGATACTCCAGGCCGAACAGTTACAGGGATCCTTCGGCTGCGCTTAGTGATTCGCATTCGCGAATCGCTACGCTGCGCTCACGATGACAATGTTTGGCGACTGACCGTCTCTGCTACCCACTCGCCGGCTTCCCGCGTGCCGAGCGTCCCGCCGATATCTTGCGTAGTCTTTCTTTGTCGCACCGCTTCCAGCACCGCGGCTTCAATCTTCCCGGATTCTTTCGCGAGTCCTAAATGCGCCAGCATCATGGCTGCCGTCAAAATCGCTCCGAAGGGATTCGCTTGATTCTTTCCGGCGATGGGCGGAGCGGACCCGTGCACGGGCTCAAACATCGAGGTCCTGCCCGGATGGATATTTCCGCTGGCGGCCATGCCGAGGCCGCCCTGCAATCCGGCGGCGAGATCGGTGATGATGTCGCCGAACATGTTGTTCGTCACGATTACGTCGAAGGGACGAGGATCGCGCACCATCTGCATGCAGAGCGCGTCGACGTACATGTGCTGGGCGGAGATTTGGGGATGCTCGCCGCTTACTTCTTTAAACACGCGTTGCCACAGACCACCGGCGTGGGTCATGGCATTTGATTTGTCGACCATGAGTACGCGGCCGCGCGGGGAACCATCGAGTTTCGGATGTCGCTCGCAGTATTCAAATGCGTAGCGGATGATGCGCTCAACGCCTTTGCGGGTGTTGATATCCTCCTGAATCGCGATCTCGTCAGGCGTGTCTTGCTTAAAGACTCCGCCGGCATCGGTGTAGACACCTTCCGTGTTTTCGCGAATGACGACAAAATCCACATCCTTGGGCTCGACGTCTTTCAGCGGACAAAGCGCCGCATCGAGCAAGCGTACGGGACGCACGTTGGCATAGAGATCCATCTTGAAGCGCATGCCGAGGAGGATTTCCTTGGCGTGAATGTTGGTTTTGACGCGCGGGTCGCCGAAGGCACCGGCGAAAATGGCGTCGTAATCGCGGGCGAGCATGACGAAGCCATCGGGAGGGACGGTTGTTCCATCACGCAGGTAGCGATCGGCGCTCCAATCGAGCTCGCTGATCTCGACATCGGCTCCGGAGGCGCGGATCACTTTGAGAGCTTGCGGGATTACTTCCTGGCCGATTCCGTCTCCGGGAATGACGGCGATGCGTTTTTTGGAAGGCCTTTGCGGGTCCACGGGTGAGAAGTTAACACAAGCGGAGGAGAATGGGAGCGGCGATTTCCGATTGCCGATTTCCAATTGCCAAGTGATGTCTCGGGGGTCCCTCCGATGAATCATGAGAGCCTTCGCTATAATCAATATTTCATGGCTATCAGCCCACTCCAGGACGCACTACACGCGCAGGCGAAGAACCCAACGCCACTGCGCGCGAGCGACTATCGCGGTTCCACAACGGCGGCGGTGTTTTCCGATGTACGGCAGGAGTTCACGGCGCTGACGAGCCAGTGCGGAGTGTATGACATGGGTTTTCGCGCTCGAATTTCGCTGAAGGGCGGGGACCGCGTGCGCTGGATGAATGGAATGGTCACGAATAATATCCGCGATCTTGCTGACGGGCACGGCGTGTATGCTTTTCTGCTTAATCCGCAGGGGCGAATTCTCGCTGACATGAACGTTTACAACCTGGGCGAGACGCTTGAGGTGGAAACGGATCGCAGCCAACTGGAAAAGATTCTGGCGACGTTCGATCACTACATCATTATGGATGATGTGGAAGTGACGAATATCAGCGAGGAATGGACTGCCTTGGGCGTGGCGGGACCAAAATCACGCGCGGTGCTGAATGCTGCGGGGATTGGGGTTCCCGAGCTTCGGCCAATGCAGATCCACGTTGCACAGTGCCAGTGTGAATGCGATTGTTTGGAGTGCAGCGTGGTGCGCGGCGAGGATGAACGGCACGAATCGTACGAAATCCGGGTCGCTCCGAAAGACGTTCTGAAGACCTGGCAGGCGTTGCTGGCTGCCGGGGCTACGGCGGTGGGCAGTGAGGCGCTGGAGAGGTTACGAATCGCGGAGGGCGTGCCGCTTTATGGCGTGGATATTCGCGAGCGCGATCTGCCGCAGGAAACCGAACAGGCGCGCGCGCTCAACTTCAACAAGGGTTGCTATGTTGGGCAGGAGATTGTGGAGCGCATAAGGTCGCGCGGGAACGTACACAGAAAGTTTGCCGGCTTTCTGATCGAAGGCGCGGGGAATGTTGCGGCGGGAGACAAGATCGTTTCCGGGGAAAAAGAAGTGGGCGAGATTACTAGTGTCGGGGTGGTGCAGACACCGTCCGGCGAACGAACTGCTGCCTTGGGCTACATTCGACGCGAGGTGGGAGTGCCGGGGCGCGAGGTTACGGTTGGCGGAGTGAAAGCGGTCGTGACTCCATTGCCTTTCGACGGAGTTGCTGCCGGAGTTGCGGGGGAGTCGGTGTTGCAATAGCGGTGAGAAAAGCTTTAACGCGGAGTTCGCTGAGGTTTCGCGGAGGACGCGGAGAAAAAATTTTTTTGCGATGCGAATCAGGGATCTGAATTATTAGACAAGGACATTACGCTATGGCTGAGAAAAGACAGGATTCTGGGTTCACGGTGACTGACCGTCGCTTGTTCACAGAGGACGGGGAATTGCGTCAAGAGGTTAGCAAGGAACCAGAAGTTCATCAGAACGCGGCGCCTGCAGTCGGCGCTCCGCAGCCCGTTCCGGCGCCCCAGGAAGGCGCCGGGCCTGAGGTGCCTCCGATGCCGACGGCGGCAGAGCAGAAGGCGCAGGCCGACGCTTACCGCAAATCTTCCGACGCATTGAATTCGCGGGTGGAGCTGAGCGGACATTCGGCGAAAGAGCTGGAGATGACGTTCGAGCGCTTCATGGCGTCGCTTTACATGACGGCGATGATGCAGATGGGATTGATGCACCAGCAGGGCGAGCAGCCGCGAATGGACATCATTGGAGCGCGCCAGACCATCGATACCCTGGCGCTGCTGGCGGAGAAGACCAAAGGCAACCTTACCTACACGGAAGAAAACTTTCTGCAGAACAGTCTCTACGAAGTGCGCATGGCCTACGTGGAAGTGACCAATGCGCTGTCAAGACCGCCCCAGCCTGGAGCCGCCACGGGAACCACCGGACGATGAGCGGAAAGGCTCGCGCATGAAGGCGACGCTCACAGTGCTGGGCAGCGGCACGTCCATGGGAGTGCCCACACTGGGGTGCGATTGCGCGGTTTGCCATTCGCTCGATCCTCACGACCGACGCACACGGCCTTCGATCATGCTGGAATATGCGGGCAAAGTTGTGCTCATCGATACGACGCCCGATTTTTATGCGCAGGCGATTCGGGAACGGATCACACGCGTAGATGCGGTTTTTTATACGCATACTCATGCCGACCATATTCTCGGCATCGATGATCTTCGGCCTCTGAGTTATCGACACAAACCAGGACGGCTACCGCTGTATGCGCGTCCGGATGCGGCGGCGTTCCTGCGGAGAATGTTCAGTTACATTTTTGACGACAACTACAAATACGGAGGATTGCCGCAACTGGAATTGCGTCCGATCGATGGTCCAGTCGATGTTTTCGGGGCGCGCTTCGAGCCGGTACGGCTGATTCACGGCGAGGTGGAGATTTATGGATTCCGATTTGGCGGCGCGGCCTATTTGACGGATCATAGCGAAATTCCCGAGGCATCGTTCCATCAGTTAAAGGGACTGGATATTCTTTTTCTGGATGCGTTGCGGCACAAACCTCATCCCACGCATTCGACAGTGGAAAATTCACTGCGGATTGTGGAGCGAGTGAAGGCCAAGCGGGCGTTCTTTACTCACATTTGCCATGATCTGGCACATGAGGCAACCAATGCCACGCTGCCGCCGCACGTGCGATTGTCTTATGACGGGATGAAGCTGGAGTTTGAGATTTAAGCGCAAGCGGCAAATATTCAGTCGAGTGTGAAGGTCAGGCGGTGTTATCCTTCGGGGCATTTCGCCCCGAAAGATCTGGCGTGGGCGGAATCGGACGCGTGGGCGGTTTATAGACGTCGTACCATTGAGCAGCTAAGTCATGCCAATGAGAGTTTGTGGTCTCAATAAGTTGGAGTTTTTTGCTTCTTCTCCAGCCTTTGATTTCTTTTTCTCGCAGGATGGCGACGTCAGGATAGACAAAAATCTCGAAGTAGACGAGTCGAGTAAGGTTGTATCGACTCGTAAAACCCGGTGTCAATTTGTTCTTGTGCTCGAAAACGCGACGCATGAGGTTTCCCGTCACTCCAGTGTAGAGTACGTGGCTACGCGGTCCGTTCGTCATGATGTAAACCGCAAATCGTTTTGGTTGCCGCATACTTTACGTACCTCTACTCGCCAGATCCTTCACCCGGCTAAAAGCCGGGCTCAGGATGACGCAACTCTTGGAGAAGATATTGCACCGATTCCTGACGGTGTGTCTGTGATATTCGAACGCTGACCTTCGGCAACTGTGGAAATGTGGCGCAACCGATTTACTAACCATGCAGGTTTTTCACAAACTCGAGGATGTTCCGACGGGTTTTGGACCGTCTCTGGTCAGCGTGGGAAATTTTGACGGAGTGCACAGGGCACACGCGCATGTGCTGGGTGAGATTGTGCGCGGGGCGCGGCAAAGTGGAGCAAAATCCGTTGCGGTTACTTTCGAACCGCATCCGGCACGCATATTGCGGCCGGACTCAACGTTGAAGCTGCTTACTCCCGTCCCGGAAAAATTGCGTTTGCTCGAAGGCACGGGTGTTGATGCGGTTCTGATGCTGCCGTTTGGGCGCGATCTGTCGTTGATGACGCCGCGACAGTTTGCCGAACGGATCCTGAAGAAGAAACTGCATGCGCGCGAGGTGCATGAAGGCTACAACTTTCGCTTCGGGCACAAGGCTGCGGGAGATACGAATTTACTGGCGCAGCTTGGGCTGGAGATGGGATTCGAAGTGAAGGTTTATCCCGAACAGAAGCTGCGCGGGGAGCCGGTTTCAAGCAGTCACATTCGAAAGTTGCTGGGCGAGGGACGAGTGAGCCGGGCGCGGCATCTGCTGGCGCGTCCGTTTTGCATACTGGGAACGCCGGGGCGCGGGCGAGGTTACGGCTCGAAGTACACGGTGCCGACGATCAACCTGGCTCGCTACGAAGAACTCGTGCCGAAGGATGGCGTTTATATCACGTGCACGCGTGTGGGGCCGGAAACTTTTGATTCTGTAACAAATGTTGGCAACCGTCCAACGTTTGGCGCGGATTCGTTTGCCATTGAGACGCACCTGCTGAACTTTCATCCGATTGAGCTGACGCCGGAGAGCGAAGTAGAAATTTGTTTTCTGGAGCGGCTGCGGGATGAGATCAAGTTTCCGTCGGTAGAGGCGCTGCGCGAACAAATCGCGCGCGATGTGAAGAAGGCGCGAAGATACTTTCATCTGCTGCGATCAGATCGACGCGCCACGAGCGGCGATTAAATCGCCCTGACACGAGAAACCCGGCCTTACGCTAATGCGGCAGATACCCTGATTCCATGGGCAATTTGCCGTCGACGCGGACGATGTTGATGGTGTTGTCAACGGAGCGAACATCCACGAGGCCGACGGCTCCGGGAGTCGATTGGACGATCTTGAGGACGTCAGCGTCGGAGTCGGCGACCACGATGGAATCTTTGTGAGCGGCGATCAGGGCCTTCCATTCGCCGACATTCATTTTGTTCAAGCGCTCGAGAGTTTCGATTTCCCCGGCGGAATTCTTGTGCAAGACCAGAACCACGGAGGTGCCGTCAGGCCATTTTCTGACCTCCGAACGAAAAATCTTGGATAGGTGCGCGGCGGTGACGGTGCCGACATTGTTCTCCTTGTTGACCACGACGGCCATATGGTGGGCGAAACAAGGAGTCAGAAATGTCAGGAGAAAAACAAAAAGTACGGCAAGGCGCTGAGGTTTCATGAGCACATCCATCTTGAACTGTTTGTTGAGGGCCATGACGAGACTACTTGAGAATTGCCGGGCGGTGAGTCAAAACATTGTCAAATCGACGGGAGGTA
The DNA here is from genome assembly GCA_049589695.1 of Candidatus Sulfotelmatobacter sp. Classification (GTDB taxonomy): domain Bacteria; phylum Acidobacteriota; class Terriglobia; order Terriglobales; family Acidobacteriaceae; genus Sulfotelmatobacter. Next base: position 17,400 of record JBAWBG010000435.1, read on the forward strand.
TCTGGGAAGAAAACATTTGGTCGACTGCGGATCGGCGCATATCTTGAACGACAATTGACAATTCCCGATCGCACCGTACAATCCGCTCTCATGACAATCAGTCCCATCCGGCTGATTCGGCAGGCGACACCGGGGCAGCGGCGGACGCTACTGGCGGCGGCGCTGGGCTGGGCGCTGGATGCCTTCGATGCCATGCTCTATGCGCTGGTACTGGCGCTGCTGATACGGGATTTTGGGATGAGCAAGACGACGGCGGGGCTTTTGGGGACGCTTACGCTGTTGGCTTCCGGTTTGGGCGGCGTGATGTTTGGTTTTCTTGCCGATCACATGGGACGCAAGCGGGCGTTGATGGCGAGCATTCTTACCTACTCGGTGTGCTCGTTTGCGTCCGGGTTGGCGACGAGTATTGCGATGCTGGCCGCGGCGAGATTCGTGCTGGGACTGGGCATGGGCGGCGAATGGAATACGGGAGCGACATTGGTGGCGGAGACTTGGCCGACCGAGCTTCGCGCGAAGGCAATCGCGATAGTACAGAGTTCGTGGGCCATCGGCTTCGCGGTGGCGGCGCTGGTGGCGGGACCGGTGGCACGCTACTTCGGTTGGCGGGCAGTTTTCTTCGTGGGAATTCTGCCGGCGCTGCTGACGTTATGGATGCGGCGTGGAGTGCCGGAGTCGAAGATATGGGAGGAGCGGAGAATCTCCGGGAGTGAAAATCAGATTGCGATTGGGCCGCAGATCGCATCCATGAAACGCGGCGACCCCGGGCGACGTTCGGGCGATCGAGTGTCCGCGCCAACGGTGACCGAGAGAGGCGATACGGCAAGCTTCTCTTTGATTTTCAGACCGCCCTATCTAAAGTCGACGGTGGCGCTGTTGTTGTTTAACCTGTTTTGCATGTTTGCCTGGTGGGGATTGTTCACCTGGATTCCGCCGTACCTCTCGCTACCGGTGTCGCAGGGCGGCCGTGGTTTTGGGGTGATGGGCACGACGACTCTGCTGGTGGTGCTGAATGTTTTCGGCATGTTGCCTGGTTATGCCAGCTTTGGGTGGGCCGCGGACTGGATTGGCCGAAAGAAGGCAATTATCTTCTATAGCTTAACGGCAGCTTTTGCGATACCGCTTTATGCTATGGCGCAGTCGCCTGCGATGCTCATGATTCTGGGAACGGTGGTCGCATTTTTCGGGACTGGATTGTTTTCCGGCTCGGGAATTATTGGCAGTGAGATCTTTCCCACCAGTCTACGAGCCCGGGGGCTGGGATTTACTTACAACGGCGCGCGTACCTTGAGTTCCGTTTCTCCGCTGATTATCGGCGGGGTGGGACAGGCTCGAGGATTGGGCTGGGCGTTTTGTTTATGCGCTGCAGGGTATCTGCTGGCCGCTCTGATGGTGATCCAACTGCCGGAAACCAAGGGTCGAGACTTGCAGTGAGCCAAGAATGGCGGCTGGAGCGACGGCTCTAGGGAAGAACTTGCGCTCTCGATTTATTCGATGGGCTCCAACAAGACTGGATTCTCAGCCGAGTTTTGATCCGGTCTTTGTCTCTGCACGATCACAATGGCGACAAGGACGAAAGCGATTCCTAAAGTCTGAATGGGTCGAAGCACTTCGCCTAACAGCAGGGCCGCGAGAACGATGGAGAATACCGGCTCCAGACAACTGGCGATGATGGCGCGAGTGGGCTCCAGATATTGGAGACCGAGAAAGTAGAGAGAAAATGCGCCCAGCACGGAGATCATGGAGAATGTAAAAAGAAAAAGCCATTGCGCGGGGGCGTAATGGGCAGCGGCGATTTTCCATGGAGGATTGACGATGAGCCAGAAGATCGAGGCCGCAGCGAGAGTCCAGACCAGCACGCGCCAGCGATCGTGGCGGGCGAGAATACGGTGTCCGCCGACGTTATAGAAGGCGAAAGAGAACGAGGCCAGCAGCGCGGCGATGATGCCATAAGTGTCGAGATGGAGAGCAGCTCCAGAACGTGCGCCCAGCAGATTGATAACTAAAGCGATTCCGGTTACAGCCAAAGCGACTGCGGCAATTTTTTGCGGCGTGAGCTTTTGCTGACGCCGGGCGACTACGTACAGCAGCACCCATACGGGAGCCGTATATTGGACGATGATGGCGGTGGCGACGTTGATGCGCTGGATGGCAACGTAATAAAAGTAGTTCGAGACGGCTACGCCGAGCGTACCGAGAAGAAAGCAATATGCGAGATCGCGCGCCGGCAGCTTGATGCGCTGCCAGCCTTTTAGGCCGACGAGAAGCGGAAGCAGCACAAGCAGCGAGAATGTGGTGCGCGTCTGAGAAAGAATGAGTGGATCGATAGGATGGAGAAGGCTACCAGAGAGCAGCCTGCCGGTAAACACGGCGCGACCGAGTGCCGCTGAGACGCCCCACAGGAACGCGGCGGAGGCAATGAGGAAGTATCCGCGAAAGGGATGCGTTTGCGGGCTTCGGCTAATTGTTTTGGAGATGGCAGGCCTCGTGGATGGCTTCGATGATCAGGCAGCGGAGAGTAAGAGGTCAAGGCGATCGGGATCGAAACCCTCAATCACTTCGGCGCCGGATGGCGTGAGAATTACAAGAGTTGGGGCGGTGTGGCTGTGGTAGATCTCGAGCAGTTCGAGGCGGGCGGCGGAGTCGAGCTCCATATCGCGCTCTTCAAAGGGAAGACCCTTAGCCTCCAGAAAAATTCTCATGACTTCGCAGGAGAGGCAGCCGGGCTGGGTGAAGAGCAGAATTCTAGGAAGCACAGGATTCGAAAGTATTCTACGCGTCCACGTATTCGATCTCACCGGTAATTTTTGCGGTTTTTGCGAGCATGGCCGAGACGGAGCAGTACTTCTCTTGCGAGAGGCGAACCGCATCCTCGACAGCCTTGCGCGATACTTTGCCGCCGACGCGATAGATCAG
>JBAWBG010000436.1:0-24167 GCA_049589695.1 Candidatus Sulfotelmatobacter sp.
TCATCTTAGGATTCCAGCGCTTCGTCTGATGCCCGAAGTGAACACCTGCTTCGAGCAACTCCTTCATGGTGATAGTAGCCAATGAACCTCCTTATTTAGTCTGCATCCTTTGCGTAACTGCCGCTCCGGATTGCCATTCCCGTCCCCGCACAGCGAAGCACGGGAAGAATTGAACACCTAAAACAACTATTAGCTCTAGCTCTTAAGCTTCTAGCCAAAACCAAAACCTTTGTCATTCCGAGCGGAGCGAGGAATCTCGGTCGACTCGGAATCCGAAACGCAATTAGCGCTTGCTGAACTGGAAGCGCTTTCTGGCGCCCTTCTGGCCGTACTTTTTGCGCTCCTTGCCACGAGGATCGCGGGTGACCATGCCCTCGGACTTCAGCTTGCCGCGCAGCTCTGCGTTGAACTGCATAAGGGCGCGCGCAACTCCGAGCTTCACAGCATCGGCCTGACCGCGGACGCCGCCGCCAAGAACGCTAGCAACGATGTTGAACGAGGCTGCGGTGTCGGTGGACGCCAAAGGCGCCTTCGCCGCCGAGCGCTGCGCCGGAGTCACGAAATACTCTTCGAATTCGCGGCCGTTCACTTTGAACTCGCCAGCGCCTGGACGCAGATAGACGCGCGCGATCGCGCGCTTCCGGCGTCCCGTTCCGTAATATTGAACCAACTCTGCCATTTAGCTTTTAGCTCCTAATCCTGTTGTCATCCTGAGCGCGGCCGTTCTTCAGGCAGGGCGAAGGATCTCAATCTTTTCTGATCTAAGCTCTTACTTCCAACTTCAATTCTTGCGGCTTCTGCGCCTCGTGCGGATGCTTATCGCCTTTGTAGACCTGCAGCTTCGACAGCATGTGATCCGCCAGTTTGTTCTTCGGAAGCATGCGGCGGACTGCGTCTTCGACAATTTTTTCCGGCTTGCGCGCCAAACGTTTGCGGTAATCTTCGGTACGCAGGCCGCCGGGGTAACCGGTGTAGTGGTGATACTGCTTCTGCTCCGACTTCATGCCTGTGGTTTTTACCTTCTCGGCATTGATGACGATCACATGATCACCGGTGTCGAGAAAGGGTGTGTATTGCGGATTTTCTTTGCCCATGAGGACGCGCGCCACCGCTGAGGCCATTCGCCCAAGCGTTTGCCCATCCGCATCCACGACGTACCACTTGCGCACAATTTCCCCCGGTTTGGGGAAATAGGTAGACATCTGAACTCTCCCAGAATTAAAAAAATTGCGAAACGCGATTGAAAATAACCAAAGAAGACCGCTCGTTGATTCCCCGGCGAGGACGCCAGACCATCAGGCGGGCAACCGCGAGACTTCCCAAAGCTTTAAAGATACCGTAGGGCGCGAAGGATTGTCAACGCACTTTGAAGGTAGGTAGTGTCTGAAATCTTCTTACTCGCACTTTTCAGGCACTACCTGAAGGTAAACGCCCTATGATTGCTCACTCGTAGGCCAGCGCCTCAATTGGATCCTTTTGGGCGGCCTTAAACGCCGGATATAGCGCGCCCAACAGCGCCCCGGTCAAAGCGATCGCGGTGGCCCGTGCCACCCATTCCCCGCTCCAGAAAAGTCGCTGTGTCGGCAACTCGATCAGGATAATATGGCGCGCCACGAAGCTCACCAAGGTTCCGAGTGCAATACCCACAATCGCCAGCAAGGCCGTCTCACGGAGTACGACATTCACAATGTAGATCTTTGACGCGCCCAGGGACTTCAAAATTCCGATCTCCCGCGTACGCTCCATCACGGCCGTATACATCGACTGGAAAATCACGAGAAATCCGATAATCATCGAGATCGCGATGACGATGCGGATTGCTGTCGCAAATCCAGGCAGGTTTTCCGGCGTCATCATTGACAGATATTCCTGCATGGAACGCACGGAGTAATTCTCCATGCCTGGGACGTTTTTGATCTCTTCGACCACTGCATCGACATTTCGAGGATCATCCAGCTTGATGTAAAAAACGGAAGCATGGCCGGGAGCGCCGATAAGATCCTGCATGGTGGCGAGGGGAACAAACTTGCGGGCACCTTTGCCGTGCTCCACAATCCCGGAGACATGAAAATTGTGATCGAGGATCAACACCTGGTCGCCTACTTTGACATGCTTCATGCCAGCGAAATAATCATCCACAATCACGTCGTATGGTCCTTGGAAAGGACCGCCCGAAAGGAATCTAAACGACGGAGGGATGCTGTTGTAACTCTCGAAATCAATGCCGTAAATAATTTCGAGTGAAGGCTTGGTGGTTAATTCCCAGATCACCGGGGCGGCCACCTGCACGTGCGGTAATGCCCGCAGTTTGTCGCCGACTTTCACCGGCATGGGCGCGCCCGTAACTCCGACGAGCGCCGAGGATCCCGGAGGCTGAACCATCACATCCGCGCCCACGCCCATCTGGCTGGCCTTTGACCCATTCAATTGGCCGTAGAAGAAAGATACGATAAGCAAAATCAAGACTACTTCGAGCGCCACGGCGCTCACACTGATGAGTGAACGTATCGGCCTCTGCACCAGGTTGGCGACGACCATTTTGTTGATCATGGGTCAGGGAAAAACTCAACTGCGTACCGTGCCGAGCGAAGCTGCATCCGTAATGAGTTACCGCTAGCGTTGATCTCTCGTATCCGAGAGCGGCACGACCGCGCTTGACTGTGGCTGCGGTTTATCCAGATGCACGACCTCGGCGCCGGGCGGTTGCACCAAGGCAAACTGATCATCCCGCAACCGCTTGTTGATTTCCAGCTTCAGTAGGTTGAGGGTGATGTCGTACTCTTCCTGCGGACGAGAAATCTCAATGCGCGAGGGGAAGTTAGTACCATCCCAATCCTTGTAGTTGGCATAGCGGGCATCGGTTACCAGGTTACCCTGTTTATCGTAAATAAACTGGCGGTGGGGCAGGAGGTCGATGCGGCTGAAAACGATTTTGCGGGCCAGTTTCCAACCCTCGTCGTCTTTGTCTTTATCTTTGCGAATTACCACAAGTTCGTAATCCTCCTGCAGAACGCGATGACCTTTTGCGTCATGCAGAATCTCGTCGCCGTTTTCCAGAACCGCAATTTCGAATTGAGGATCGATGGGCTGGATGAGCAGCGCATCGAAGATATCCTGCGGCCGAATATTTTCCAACGGCTGGTCGGGATTAGGAGCTTGCGCTTCATTGGTACCGATGACGAAGCGGTTTTTCGGCGGAATCCACAGTTTGAACTGCCGCCCGTCGCTCACCATGTCGAAGGCGGTTGTCCGTACGATCGGCAACAATCCGATCATATGCAGCATGGAGGGCCGCCGAGCCAAAACGTAGCCGCGAATCTCCTTGTAATCGGTGACGTGACCCTTCTTGGCACCGCCAACGGAGGTGTCAATATCCACGGTGGCCTGCAAAGACTGAATCTTCTGCGCCTGCTGGTTGATGCTGTCGATTAAGGCAGCTTGGGATGCTTCCTTGAGAGGAGCCTTGGAGTAAGTCTCCTCGACCGGGCGCGTGCGGAGCAGGCAGCCCGCGGTGGGCAGCATTGCGGATAGCAAAGTCAGAACCCTAAGAGGCGAGCTACGTCTCATGAAGTATTGAACAACTCCTGAACATTTGAGTATAGCGCGGCGAAAAGGGTGCAAGAACTCGCAGAGTCTACAGGGAAATACGGGGGGGCCGCACATTCGGCCAAGATGGGATATGGATACGAACCTGCCTGGTCAACGATTGCGCAGGCGCTAACACAACAATTCGCGCGGGCCGTTCAACTACACTAAACCTACTGTGCGCAAGATTCTCTGGCTGTTTCTGATCGCGGCACTTGGGTTCGCGGGCTGGTTTGCATGGGCGGTGTTTGCCCCGACCGAGCCTGCAGGACAGAAGTTTGTGATGCTGCGTCCCGGATTCTCGACCCGGCGGATTGCCGTGGAATTAAAGGCAAACGGAATCATCCACAATGAAGATGCATTCATTCTTTGGCATTACCTGCACCGCCGCCGTTCGTTGAAGGCGGGAGAGTATTTGTTCGATAAATCCAGGAATATTGTTGACGTCCACAAGCGACTGGTGCGCGGCGACGTTTATTTCCGCACGGTGGTCGTTCCAGAAGGCTTCACCATGTTCGACATTGCGCGTGCAATCGAGGCCGCGGGGCTGGGATCGAGCACAGATTTTCTGAAGGTCGCGCAATCGGATACGGAACTCATCGCCGACATGGCGCCTGGGGCGCAGTCTCTGGAGGGTTACCTTTTCCCCGAGACATACCAATTCAGCCGCATGATGAGCATGAGGGAGATGGCGGCCGCTATGGTCAAACAATTTCGCCAAGTGGCAAGTCAGATTGGATTGATTCAGGTTGGTTTGACTCAGGAATCGCAGGTGGCAACTCCCGAAATCGGGTCGACCAGTGCGCCGAGTTCGCCGCATGTTGAAGTTGAGGTCAACGGCAAGTTCGTCGATCCCGATAGGGAGACGGACGAACTGGAACGCATCGTGATCATGGCATCCATTGTTGAAAAAGAAACAGCCGTTGCCGACGAGCGGCCGCTGGTTGCCAGCGTTTATTACAACCGCCTCGCAAAGAAAATCGCGCTCGATGCGGATCCCAGCATTATTTATGCGGAGCTTTTGGCCGGGACCTATACTGGTGCGCTGCATCACGATGACATGAGTTTCAGCTCGCGCTATAACACTTATAAATATGTTGGGCTTCCGCCGGGTCCGATCGCCAACCCCGGCAAGAGTGCGCTGGAGGCGGCAATGCATCCCGCGCAATCGGACTACTATTATTTTGTTGCGGACGCGCAAGGTCATCATCGGTTCGCGCGGACTATTGAGGAACATAACAAGAATGTAGCGGCCTACCGGCGGGCGATGCGCGGGCAATAGCGGTTTCCGCTTGTTCCTGGAATGGAATAATCTGGGGTTTCAAAAGCGCCTTCGGTCCATCGGCGAGTTCGCCGTTAGTTAGAAGATATCCAGCGCTAAGGCAACTCCCTATCTGTAAGCCAGGAACCGGAGGCTTGACGCCGATTGGTCTCCATCCAGCCCTGCAGGATCAACACTGCCGCCATGCGGTCGACAGCTTTGGCGCGCTTGTCGATTGATAAGTCCATCTGCCGGAGCAGGCGATTAGCTTCGGCCGAAGTCAGCCGCTCATCCCAAAGATGGACGGGCAAGCGGAACTTTTTGCGCAAGTCTTCCGCGAACACCTGCATTTTGTCAGATTGCGTACCCTCGGCGCCGCTCATGCGTAAGGGAAGGCCTACTACGATCTCGCGGACTGCATATTCGCGTATGATTTGCTCGAGGGCAGCGAGGTCCTGCCGTTTGTTGCGGCGCTGTAAAGTCTCGAGCCCCTGTGCGGTGATTCCTAGGGGATCAGACACGGCGATCCCAATCCTTCGGGAACCGACATCCAACCCCAGAATGCGACCCTCGCTGAGTTTCTCGTGGTTAGGGTTCATCTGCAAATTATATTCACTACTATTTTGTCCGAAGCCTCGTTGACTGCGTAAACTATAAAAAGACAAGGGCTTACAGATCGTATACGAAATACTCGAAGGTCTAAAGTAAGCGATGCACATGATCGATGGACGATAATCCTTAGGGCCTAAGCAGGGGCCCATTCTTGCTTTTCGTCCCGTTCCGGGATAATATGTTTACAGTAAGGTAACGTTCGCCCTCACTCGACCCTTTTCCTGCCCGGGTACCTTTTATGAACGGTGATTTAAACTTCCACATCGGCGATAAGGTCGTCTACCCGAACCATGGCGTTGGCATTATCGAACAGATCAGCAGCCGGTCGATTGGCGCTACTGTGGAAAAGTTCTACCTTCTCAACATCAAGGCGAGCAGCCTGAAGGTAATGGTGCCGTGCAATAACGTGGGCAGCGTTGGCATTCGGCGCGTGGTGCGCAACGGCGAGGTACAGAAAATTCTGGACTTTCTGTCAGTTGCCGACGACCTGAGTACCGCCGACTGGAAAGACCGGTTCAAGGAAAATTCTGACCGGATGCGCACTGGCTCCTTGTTTGAGGTTGCGGGCGTCCTGAAGAGCCTGATTGCACTTCACCAGGCCAAGCCTTTGTCCTTCCGCGAGAAGAAGATGCTGGAACGGGCTCGTTACCTGCTGGTTAGCGAACTGGCCATGTCACGCAACTGCGAAGAGACGAAGATTGAAGAACTGCTCGCGCTGGCGCTGGCGAAGTGTAACCTGCGTTTTCCGGAAGCCTCAGAATTTCAGGCCTGATTTCGAGTAATTCGGCCGGTTTCCGTCGACCCAAGCCACGCTTCCTCTGTCGCCGAACTCCTACGGGCTTTTCTTTAGATTTTGATAAAAGTAAGTATTTCTTTGTAACGGCGGTCACAAAACCGTAGTAAAATCCCGCGCAGATAGTCCTGTCTGGCCAAGTCGCTGGGCAGGCGTGACGCATAAAGTAAATTGCGCCACGATCTTTCCGTTCGGAGGTTTTTCTGGTATGGAAGATCGGGCCCCAGCAGTATCTCCCTCGGTTTCTGAGCAGTCTTCCTCCTCGTCCGCCAACATCAGGCATCATGAAGGCCGCGGTGCCTGGGTTCTAACGGCATACGGCATTTCTGGACTGGCTCTTTTCGGCGTTTTAGCTTATTTCTTTTCGGACTTCATCGCTCATTAGAGATGCGGCAGTGCCGAACGGGCGTACGCGTCCGCGGAACACGGTCGTAGTGTATTCGAAAATTTCGACCCCTTGGCATGGAATTGCTCCGCACTTCGAACGTGTTACAATGAGCGGCCTTAGAAGCTAACGCTTCGCAAAAGAAACCAGCGTTTCCCCACACTGAAGCACTGAGACCGAATAAGAGACAGCCTGGTGGCTAAGAAACCCACGCCCGCTGGAACGCCGATCACCTACGCCGATGCGGGCGTGGACATCGACCGCGCCAACCGCACCAAGCAGCGCATCAAGTATCTGGCGCATAAGACATTTACCCGAGGCGTGCTCAGCGAGATTGGTGGCTTTGGCGGTCTCTTCGCTATCGATAAGACGAAGTATCTGGATCCCATACTAGTCTCCAGTGTGGACGGGGTAGGCACGAAACTTAAGATTGCCTTCGAAATGGGGCTGCATTCGACCGTGGGCGCGGACCTGGTGAATCACTGCGTGAACGATATTGCGGTGCAGGGTGCCGCGCCGTTGTTTTTTATGGACTATCTGGCGAGCGGCAAACTGGACCCCACAATTGCCGAGCAAGTGGTAGAGGGGATTGCCGACGCCTGCAAGCATAACGGCTGCGCCCTGATTGGCGGCGAGACGGCCGAGATGCCCGGCTTTTATTCGGACGGCGAATACGATCTGGCGGGATTCATTGTGGGCGTGGTGGACCGCGAACGCATTATCACTGGAAAGGACGTGCAGATCGGCGATGTGATTCTAGGCCTGCCCTCGAATGGTCTGCACACCAACGGATATTCGCTGGCCCGCAAGCTGCTATTCGAAATCGCCCATTACTCTCCCGATGACTACGTAAACGAGATCAAAAATAAAGTTGGCAACGAGCTGATGCGGACCCATAAGAGTTACTGGCCGGCGCTAAGAAAGTTGATCGATGCGCAATGCGTTTCCGCGCTGGCGCACGTGACCGGAGGAGGCATCACGGAAAATCTGCCGCGAGTGCTGCCGCGAGGAACGGCGGCGCTGATCGAGCTTGGCTCGTGGCCGGTGCTGCCGTTGTTCGAACACCTGCAGCAGTTGGGCGACGTTACGCAAGACGAGATGCTGCGCACATTTAACATGGGCCTGGGGATGCTGATGGTGGTCCCGCTGGCGAAGTTTAAGAAAGCCCAGAGCGTGCTGGATCGCGTGGGAGACAAGGCTTACACGGTCGGACGCATCGTAAAGGGTGAGCGCAAAGTGCTGTATTCATAACCCGCCAGCTGCCTTATTACCCTTCCTCGGGCTGTACTACTGGCGGCGAACGTCGGGCTGGGCTCGAAAAACCATCCAGGCTGCCATTTTTTAACATTCCTTTAATATTTGTCCTGGTTCTCCACGGAATCTCACTAAGGCATTTCAATTTCATTCCAGCAGCGCGATTCCGCGCAGGAAGGATGACATCTATGCCGGAAAATTTTCGATCGGGAGCACTACTACCGCGAGTTGACAGGATTCGGAAAATGAGCGGCGCGAAGTCCCTCATTGTAATCACATGCCTTGTCGGATTTTGGGGAGTCACCTCATGCACCAAGAGTTCAGAACCCGTGCATCCGGGAGGCAACAACTCAATCATTGGGGCAGGCAGCACATTTATCTATCCCATCATGACCCGTTGGATCAGCGCTTTTCAGGGAAGCCATCCCAACGTGCAGATTAACTATCAGTCCATTGGCAGTGGGGGCGGAATTCAGCAGTTGAAGAAGGGCCTGATCGATTTCGGAGCGAGTGATGCGGCCCTGGACGACGAACAATTGAAGGAGATGCCTGCATTGTTGCAAATTCCTGAGAGCGCCGGGCCAGTGTGCATCACTTATAACCTGCCGGAACTCAAGAGTCCTCTCAAGCTAAGCGCTGAGACGTTGTCGGGGATTTTCTTAGGCAAGATTACGAGCTGGCAGGATCCGAAAATCAAGCAAGATAACAAAGGCACGAGTTTGCCGAACCACGCGATTCTGGTGTCGCATCGCTCGGATGGCAGCGGGACTACGAATATTTTCACTACCTACCTGGCGGCAGTGAGTCCTGAATGGGAGAAGAGCGTAGGCAAGGGAATCTCGGTCAAATGGCCGGTCGGGGTTGGCGGGAAGGGCAGCGAGGGAGTCACTGGAGTTGTCCGGCAAGCCCCTGGAGCGATCGGCTATGTGGAGCTTAGCTACGCAAAGGACAATAATCTGCCGGTAGCGCTGATTCGTAACCGGGCAGGAAATTGGGAAGAGCCAACGGCCGCGGGAACGACAGCCGCAATCGATGCTTTTCATAACGAACTTTCCGCCGATGTTCGCACCGCGATTGTTAACCCGCCCGCGTCGGCAAAAGACGCTTACCCAATTTCTGGACTCACTTATCTGTTGGTGCCAAAAGATGGCCAGGATGCGAGCAAACGACAAATGGTCAAGGAGTTCATCGAATATGTGATCAGCGACGGGCAAGCTTCGGCTGACAGTCTCTTTTATGCCAAGTTGCCGGCGGGACTTGCGGACCAGGATCAAAAGTTGGTTGGCGACATGATGGCGAATGGAAAGCCAATTCAAGGCACTAGTATGGCAAAATCCGGCGGCCGCTGATAACACACGGTGGATTATGATGGGTTCGCTAAGAGCTGAAAGCTCACAGCGAAGCTATCATGAAATCTCTGGGCATCCTCCTCTCCGGACGCGGCTCGAACTTCGTGGCCATCGCGGATAGCATTGACGCGGGCCGAATCCCGGAGGCGCGGATCGCGCTGGTTGTTTCGAATCGGACAGATGCAGGCGGGATTATCGCTGCCCGCCAGCGCGGGATGGAGGCTCTGGTGGTTCCGTCGAAGGGCAGACCCCGTGGTGAACACGACCGCGAAGTTGTCGGGGCGTTGAGACAGCACAATGTGGATCTCATTTGTCTAGCGGGATACATGCGTCTGCTCTCGCCGTGGTTCGTGCAGCAGTTTCCGAGGAGGATTCTCAACATTCATCCCTCGCTGCTGCCGGCATTTCCGGGACTCGAGGCGCAGGAGCAGGCGTTCGCCTACGGGGTAAAGGTCTCCGGCTGCACGGTACATTTTGTCGACGAAGAACTGGATCACGGGCCTATCATTGTGCAGAAGACAGTGTCGGTGCTGGATAGCGACGACGAACATACGCTGGCTGCGCGAATCCTTGAGCAGGAGCATATTGCCTATTCCGAGGCAATCAATATCGTATTGAGCGGAAAGTTTCAAATCACCGGGCGCAGATTGAAAAGAGGAAGCTCAGCACTCTAGTCTCCTTTCCCCCGAGCGAAAAGCAATTTGTATCCACATTAGGAAGTTCGGCGGACATCGGGAGGAATGCTCTTCGCCATCCTTACAATCGCCAGCGATTCCCCGTTCACCAGCGCCACCTGCCGATTCTCGATTGCTTCGTATCCATTAGCTCGGTAAAAAGCGACTCCGCTCAGGGTTGCGCCCATCTCGAGCCGCGTGAAGCCTGCTTCTCTCGCGGCGTTTTCGCAGGCTTCGAGAATCATTCCGCCGATGCCGCGACGCGCCCATTTCGGATGTACAAAGAAGGCTCGAATCTTCGCCGCATCGCGCACCGGATCGAGCAGGGAGTCTTCCCGTCCGGCGAACTGATCGCCGCCATACAAAGTTTTGCGCCTGCTCCAACCGCCGCAGCCGACTATCTCGGTGTTTGCGGAATCCGAAACTTCCGCAACCAGATACGTCCCATCTGCGATCAGTTGGCTGTCCACGCCGTACACCGATTGCAGCGCGCCTTCAATCTGCGCGGGCGAATAATCGGCCGCCTGCAAACAACGGACGGAGGCCTCGATCACTTCCCTGAGGCGGGGAACGTCTGCAGCGGTGGCTTTTCGTATTTTAACTTTCGCCGTCACAAGCCGGATCCCGGGAGTTCATTCTAACTTCCGCATTCCGCGCGCCGCATTTCTTTATAATGTCTTTTCCCATGCCAACTTTCTCTCCCGTCGAGGAACAACTTACTTATCTTAAGAAGGGCTCCGCGGAAATTATTCGCGAGTCCGACCTTCGCGCCAAACTCGAGAAGTCGCGGACTAGCGGTAAACCCTTGCGCGTTAAACTCGGCATGGATCCGACCGCTCCCGACTTGCATCTAGGTCACACCGTTGTTTTGCGCAAGCTGAAACATTTTCAGGATCTCGGGCATACGGCGATTTTTTTGATCGGTGACTTCACCGGGATGATCGGCGATCCAACGGGCCGTTCGGTCACCCGACCGCCGCTGACTCGCAAACAGATTGAGGAAAATGCTGAGACCTACAAGGCGCAGGTGTTCAAGATTCTCGATCCCCAGAAAACTGTGATCGACTTCAACCGGCGATGGATGGGGCAGTTTAGCTCCGACGATTTTGTGCGCTTGATGGCGAAATATACGGTCTCGCAATTGCTGGAGCGGGAAGACTTTCACAAAAGGTTTAAGGAGGAGAAGCCGATATCGGTGCACGAATTGCTCTATCCGCTGGTGCAAGGTTATGACTCGGTTGCACTCGAAGCCGATGTGGAACTAGGTGGGACGGACCAGAAATTTAATTTACTCGTCGGGCGTGAACTGCAGCGGGCGTATGCGCAGGAATCGCAGGTGGTGCTGACTACGCCGATTCTCGAAGGTCTCGACGGCGTGCAGAAAATGTCGAAGTCGCTGGGGAACGCGATTGGCATTCACGAACCGCCACTCGAGATGTACGGCAAGATCATGAGCATCTCCGACGAGATGATGTGGAGATATTACGAGTTGCTGACAGATGTGCAGATCGCGGACATCGAGAAGATGAAGCGTGAGGCGCATCCGATGCAGGCGAAAAAAGATTTGGCGCAGAGGATTGCGGCGGATTTTCATTCGGCGGATGCGGCGGCGAAGGCGGGAGAGGACTGGGCGAAGCAGTTTCAGAAAGACGAAGTGCCCAGTTCTGTAGAGCTCGTCAGGATTCCATTGGAAAGGGTCAACGCTGCGAATTCCCGGGGACTGGAGTATGAGCAGACCTATTTCCCACTCGACGATCCAAAGAGTCAGGGGATCAGACTCGTATGGCTCAACAAAATCTTGGTTGAGGTCGGCATGTCGGCTTCGGGAACTGAGGCATCGCGCAATATCAAAGCAAACGTCGTTCGCGTTGGGGACAGAACGGTCAACCAAATGGTGATGACGATCGTGTTAGATTCCGAAAAGGTCTTGCGCCTTGGGAAAAAAATGAAGAGATTCTTGATCTTCGAAGGCTGATTAATTGGCGAGCCAACGCGAACAAGCTTACGAGCTTCGACTCTGATTCTGCTACTCGACCTTTCACATGCGGGCTGCCGCCATTTTCGGGCTCGGGTGCTCTGCGAGAAATCTCCGGCCTTTTCAGACTGGCAACACAATCGAGTGGAGCATCGGTTTACCTGCTGCCGCCGATCTAGTGGACCTCATTCTGCTGTTCGGCGGCGATGGCACCATTCACTGTCACTTGAATCAACTGGTGAAGCTTGGTGTGCCGGTTTTGATCGTGCCCGCCGGCAGCGGGAATGACTTTGCGCGGTCGTTGGGGCTGAGCAGTCTGCGCGATTCGCTTGCGGCCTGGATTCGGTTCTGTGCTTATAGAGATCATATTCAAAGTATCGACCTTGGGGTCATCAGCCCAGTGGATACCGCGGGCCGGGGGCCCGCGCCACATTATTTCTGCAGCGTAGCGGGCATTGGACTCGACGCCGAAGTAGCGCGCCGGGCGCATGCGCTACCGCGCTGGCTGCGCGCACGCGGAGGTTATGCTCTCACCCTGATTCCAACAATTTTTCGCTTTGCCCCATTCCCCATGAAGATTCTTGCGCCGGATGAGAATGGTCGCTGGACAATGCGCAGCGAGCAACCCACCATTCTTGGTGCCTTCGCCAATACAGCCGCTTACGGTGGCGGCATGAGGATCGCACCGCACGCGCAGATGGACGACGGCCAACTGGACATTTGTATTATCGGCGGCATCGATCCCTTCAAGCTCGCTTGCACGTTTCCGACGGTGTATTTCGGCGGCCACTTGCGCATTCGCGAGGTAGATTACTTTCAGGCTCCACGGCTGCGGGTGGAAACCCAGACTCCACTAGACATCTACGCCGATGGCGAATACGTCTGCCGGACTCCGGTTGAAATAGGGATCCAGCGCGCAGCCCTGAAAGTGCTCACCCCCTAGCCTCAGTGCTAAACTTTCCCTATGCCTGAACGACGTTCGCACACCCTGCTCTGGGTTCTGATTGGTGGAGGAGCGTTCTTCCTCTTTGTGCTGGCCGTATTTTCGCTGGTTTATCTGACGCTGCATGCGAGCGGCAACGAAGCTTCTTTCGGCGGCTTCGGCGACCGCATCGGCGTGGTCGACCTCGAAGGAGTGATTCTTTCGCCAGAGCCGGTGGTCGGCGAGCTCAAGAAGTTTAATGACGATTCCTCGATCAAGGCGATCATCCTGCACGTGAATTCTCCGGGCGGTGGCGTGGCGGCGTCGGAGGAGATTTACCGCGAGGTCAAACGCATCCGCGACGAAAAAAAGAAGCGCATCGTGGTTTCGATCGAGACCGTGGGCGCCAGCGGTGCTTATTATGTTTCCTCGGCTTCGAACAAAATTTATGCTGACAATGGCAGCATTGTGGGCTCGATCGGGGTTATCGCGGAGTGGGTGAATTACGGCGATCTGTTGAGATGGGCAAAATTGAAGAGCGTTGTATTAAAGACGGGCGAGTTCAAGGATACCGGGAATCCTACGCGCGATCTGACGCCCGCAGAACAAGCTTACATGCAGTCGCTTATCGATAACATGTTTGGACAGTTCATCCAGGCTGTGGCCGATGGCCGGGGCATGAAGTTTGACGATGTAAAGGCGATTGCCAACGGCAAAGTTTGGACTGGCAAGGAAGCGCTCTCGATGAAGCTGATCGACGACGTTGGAGACTTTCAGGCCGTGGTGAAAGACACCGCGAAGTCGGTGGGGATTTCAGGCGAGCCAACGCTGGTGCATCCGGAGAAAGATCGCAGGACGCTGCTCGATCTCTTGCTGGGAGACGTCTCGCAATATTTGCCGGATGCGACCAAGATGCTGGAGCAGCATGTCGGCTTCTATTATTTGTGGAAGTAGAACCGGGGCTGTTTCAATCGATCGACGGTTGGAAAATCGGACGCGGAAGCGGCCTGCCTCAAAGCTGCGACTTGCATACAACCCCTGAAATTTGAGAAGGTTATGGGGTCGCCGTTACGTTTCGGAGGCTCGCGCCCGCGTTTGGCCGTCCTCATGAACATGCGGGACTGGAGCGAAAGAGCCATTATGACAAAAGCCGACCTGATCGATGAAGTCTCGCGTTTGGCGGAACTCACGCGCAAAGACAGCGAAGTGATCGTGGAAACCATCTTTGATAGCGTGGTGCGTTCGCTGCGCGCGGGCGACAAAATCGAGATACGCGGCTTTGGCAGCTTCCGCACCCGACAGCGGAAGGCGCGTATGGGACGAAATCCGAAGACCGGGGAAAAAGTTGAGGTGCCCGCCAAGAAGATCCCATTCTTCAAGCCCAGCAAAGAATTGAAGGATCTGGTGAATGAAGGGATTGGCGAAGCGGCTGCGGCGCCTCCAACTTCCGGAACAATTCCGTCCACGCCGGCGTAGCGCAGATCAAGAATTGCAAATCAGCGAATCCCTGCGACCGCCATCATGCGTCCGGTTTTGCCCTTTTCGGCGCGATAGGAAAACAACAGGTCAGTCCGGCAGTTGGTGCAGAGGGGCGAAGCTTCGATGTTCTTTGGCAATACGCCAACCGCCAGCAGCTGTCGGCGATTGGCTTCCACCAGATCCAGAAAGATCTTCTTCGGCAAATCGCTGTGGCCGGGAGCCCGCGCGGTCAGAAATAACATCGGATATTTTTCGCGTACCGGGTCGGACTCTTCAACCTCGCGGAACAATTTAGCCGTGTAGGTGAACTGGGATTCGAACTGGTCGCGAACTTGCGGGCCCACTTCATAACAGCAGCCGTGAATACCGGGGCCGATCGCGGCTTTGAGATCGCTTGGCCGGCAGCCGAAGCGACGCCGCATCTCACCCACTCCCTTTTCCACGATGCGCTTGACCGTGCCTCGCCAACCGGCATGAAAGACGCCCACGGCGCGGTGCTCCGGATCGACAAGGATAACCGGAAGGCAATCGGCAGCCTGGATTGCGAGCAGTAATCCGGGAGTATTCGTAACCAAGCCATCCCCGACCAGCGGCGAATCGGGAGGAGAATCGACAGAATGAATGATATCGGAATGAATCTGGCGTAGTGTCACGAGGGGCGAATTGGTCAGCGCATTTTTCGACTCGCCTTTTGCGCCTACATCGAGTAAGAATGCAGCACGGTTCCTCTTGACGGCGGCCTCGGAATCGTCTTTTGTGAAGCCCAGGTTGAGTGCATTCTGGCCATAGGCGCGCGAGAATCCGCCGACGCGGGTAGAAAAACCGTGAAGCAGCCAAGGAAATTTGCTTAAGTGCGCGGCATGAAGAATGGTGAGTTTGGCTCTCGGCACCTTGCTTTTGTTGGAACGAGACCGACGCATCGGAATGTTATTGTTTTGTTTCGAAATGAGATTCGCCACGCCTTATGTTACCCGAAGCAGGAGCTGTGGCCCATTGCGTCATCGACGTTCGGCCCAGCGCTGGCGCACTTCGGCGATAAACTTGGCTTTATCTTTTCGCATGAGCTGGACGAGCGGTTGGTTCCCGGTTTCTTCGTGCGCGGCGGCCCAGAGAACCATTTCGGTGAGCACGGGGGCCAGGTCGATTCCTTTCTGCGTGAGCCTGTAAATCACTTTGCGCCCATCCCAAGGATCCGGTCGCGTCGTGATGATTCCGTAGTCCACCAGCCTCCGTAGACGATCGGCCAGAATATTGGTCGCAATGCCTTCGAAGCACTCCAGAAATTCCTTGTAGGATTGAGATCCGCGCAGCATCATGTCGCGAATGATTAGCAGGGACCAGCGGTCGCCTAACATCTCGACGGAGGCGTTCAACGGGCACCCGGACCGGCGCTTGCGCTTGGATCCAGCCTGCTTCGACATACGTTTAAAATAGCAATATCACTTGCAATTAGCAAGTAATATGTCGTAAATTGCAATCGCAGTTCGTTTTACTTATGTACGAAGGAGAGTGCCATGCAAATGAATCCCTATCTCTATTTCGATGGCAACTGTGAAGAGGCGTTCAAGTTCTACGAGAAGGTGCTGGGCGCCAAAATCATTAGCATGATGACTCACGAAGGCACGCCCGCTGCGGAGCAGGTTCCGGCAGAATGGCGAAGCAAAATCATTCATGCACGGCTGGAGCTCGGAGACCAAGTGCTGATGGCGTCGGACGCGCCTCCGGGACATTTTCAGAAACCGGCGGGATTTTCCCTCAATCTTGGGACCAACGACCCGGCAGAAGCAGAACGCATTTTTTACGCGCTGGCGGAAAACGGAAAACAGACGATGCCCATCGCGGAAACATTCTGGGCTTTGCGATTTGGCATGCTGGTTGACCGTTTTGGCATCCCTTGGATGATCAACTGCGAAAAGGCTGTGCAGAAAGCTGCCTGATGGTCAGCGTCAGGATCGACGCGGGGGAAAATCGATGAACGGAAGAATCGTTAGGACGATTGCTTGGAGAATCGTAGTGCCGGTGGTCGTGTTGGGCGGCGCGGCGTGGCAGGCTCACGCACGGGACGCCAAGGCGCCGTATCCAAGCATAGCTCCGATTGACCAGTACCTGATGGCGGATCGGAATGCCGAGATAGTCCTGGCCCGGAGTGCGGCCCCGGAATCGATCTCACGCGATGCTGAGGTCTTGGTCCTCGGGCGGCATGGTTACGAAACTGCGGTCAAAGGCAAGAACGGCTGGGTGTGCGTTGTGGAGCGATCGTGGATGGCCCCGTTCGACGATCCAGAGTTTTTGAACCCCGATCAGCGGGTTCCGCTTTGTCTCAATCCGCCGGCCGCGCGGACCCATCTGCCACTCACTTTCAAAACGACAGAGTTGGCAATGGCTGGACAGTCCAAAACTCAGATGTTCGACAGTATCAAGGCCGCATACGACAAAAAGGAACTGCCGCTGCCGGAACCGGGGTCGATGTGCTATATGACGTCGAAGCAACAGTACTTTAGCCGCAAGGCTGGGAACGCCGATCCCCATCTGATGTTTTGGTTTCCCCAGAAAGATCATCTGGATTGGGGCGCGGAGTTCCCTGGCTCGCCTGTGGACATCCATCAGTACTCTCCGCAGCCAATTACTGAGTTCGATATTTCGGTGTCCAAGTGGTCGGACGGAACGGCTGCATCTACGGATGGGCACTGACGCCCGGTTTCGGCGTGCGGTCGAGTCGTAGGTGAAGAAAACGTTCGAAATCTCGGGAGAAGTCAATGACGAAGAACATAGTCAAGTCAATCAGATTGAGGGTCTTCGCACTGTTTGTCATGCTGGGCGCGGCGTGGCAAGCGCAAGCTCAAAGCGCCAAAGCGCCGTACCCGAACATGGCCCCGCTGGAAAAATACCTTATTGCCGATCGGAATGCCGAGATAGCCCTGGCGCGGACCGCTGCTCCAGAGTCTATCTCTCAGGACGCCAACGTCTTGGTCCTCGGACGGCATGGTTACGAAACCGCAGTCAAAGGGAAGAACGGTTTCGTATGTCTCGTGGAACGATCATGGATGTCCGGGTTCGACTCCCCGGAATTCTGGAACCCCAGGCTACGAGGTCCGGTCTGCTTCAATCCGCCAGCCGCACGAACTGTTCTGCCACTAACCTTCAAGCGGACCGGATTGGTATTGGAAGGGCTTTCAAAAGCCCAGATCATCGACGGCATCAAGACGTTCGACAAGAACGAGCTGCCGCCCCTGGAGGCTGGCGGGATGGCCTACATGTTATCGAAGGAGGGGTACCTGGCGGACGATGGCGGGCACTGGGTTCCCCATCTGATGCTTTACGCGCCCCTCACAAGCGGTAACACGTGGGGCGCGGATTTGGCTGGCTCTCCGATCTTGCTGAGTCCACAATTTCATGGTGCTCCGGAACCCATCAGCGTGTTTCTGATTCCGGTACTCAACTGGTCAGACGGAACGGCTGCACCGAAAGATGCACACTGACGCGCGGACATGTCACAGAGACCCTTCTGGCAGTCGGCCTCGCCGGATGAAACTGCAGACAAGAGGAATCAATAAAAAATAGATTTCGAACAGAGATTTCGAACAGAGATTCAAACAACGAGAGGATGCGATGAGCAAGGTACGAGTTCTGGTAGGCACAAGGAAGGGCGCATTCATTCTGACATCGGACGGAAAGCGCGAGAAATGGGACGTCAGCGGCCCGCACTTTGCGGGCTGGGAAATGTATCACGTCAAGGGATCGTCCGCAGATCCGAATCGGATTTATGCTTCGCAGACGAGCGGCTGGTTTGGTCAGATTATTCAGCGCTCCGATGATGGCGGCAAGACATGGCATCAACCGGGAACACCGCCGGGAGAAGCGCCAACTCCGGGACCGCCGAAGGCCGCGAGCAACAAGTTCGCTTACGACACGTCCGATGAAGGGGGCAAACCGCTCACCACGCACCAGTGGTACGACGGAACGCAGCATCCGTGGGAGTTCAAGCGGGTGTGGCATCTGGAACCCTCGTTGAGCGATCCCGAAACGGTTTACGCGGGCGTGGAGGACGCCGCAATTTTCCGCTCGACCGATGGCGGGCAGAACTGGAAGGAGCTTTCCGGCCTGCGCGGCCACGGTACCGGGCCCAACTGGCAACCCGGTGCGGGCGGAATGTGCCTGCACACGATCATTCTCGATCCCAGCGACCCGGAGAGAATCTTCATCGCCATTTCCGCGGCCGGGGCATTCCGCACCGATGATGGCGGCAAGACCTGGAAGCCGATCAACCGCGGATTGCGATCGCAATATATCCCTGACCCGAATGCCGAAATCGGACACTGCGTTCATCACATTGCGATGCATCCCGCGCGCCCAGGTGTGCTCTTCATGCAAAAGCATTGGGATGTAATGCGCAGCGATAACGCCGGCGATTCCTGGCAGGAAGTCAGCGGGAATTTGCCGACGGATTTCGGATTCGTTATCGACGTGCACGCGCATGAGCCTGAAACGATTTACGTGGTGCCGATCAAGAGCGACTCAGAGCACTATGTGCACGAAGGCAAGTTGCGCGTTTTTCGCAGCCGCACCGGTGGAAATGAGTGGGAGCCGCTTACGAAAGGTCTGCCGCAGAGCAACTGCTATGTAAACGTGCTGCGCGACGCCATGGCGGTCGATTCACTTGACGAATGCGGCATCTATTTCGGCACCAGCGGAGGACAGGTTTACGCCTCGGCTGATGCTGGAGATAACTGGGCTCCGATCGTGCGCGATCTTCCGGCCGTGCTTTCGGTCGAAGTTCAGACGCTACCGTAGGTTCTCGCGCACTTCAGTTCGATCGACTCAAAAAAATAAACTCACCGCACGCTCCTGACATCGGCCAGCGAGGAGCCTGCATCTCCTCGCATCGCCGGCAGGTTATCGAGTGAGATTCTTTTCGCTCATCCTCTGTACACTGATCAAGCTAAATTAGCGCTGGCAAATTTGCGCCTCACCCTGGAGAATGCGAATGCGAGGAATCCACGAAACGTCGGCGGCGATCCTGCTGACCTGTTTGGCATTGCTGAATTCTGCTTCCGCACAGACCACAGAGAAACCCGATTTGACCCAGCAACCTACGCTTTACGTGGTCGGCTACGCCCACCTGGATACGGAATGGCGCTGGGAATATCCGCAGGTGATCGACGAATACATTCGCAAGACGATGGAGGATAATTTCAAGCTGTTCGAGAAGTATCCGCACTACCTCTTCAACTTCAGCGGCGCTAATCGTTACCGCTTCATGAAGGAATATTTTCCTGCCGATTTCGCCCGAGTGAAGAAGTATGTGGATGAAGGAAGATGGTTTCCGGCAGGCTCTTCCATGGAAGAAGGCGATGTGAACACGCCCAGCGCAGAAACCATCATCCGGCAAATTCTGTACGGCAATAATTGGTTTCGCAAAGAACTGGGCAAGGCCAGTGCGGAGTACATGCTGCCCGATTGCTTTGGGTTTCCGGCGTCGTTGCCCACGATTCTCGCGCACGCCGGAGTAAAGGGATTTTCGACGCAGAAGTTGGTATGGGGGTCGTCGGCGCCCGGCGGAGGGCCCGAGTCGCTGGAGCAAACACCGGAAGGCACGCCGTTCAACGTCGGCGTATGGGTGGGACCGGATGGCGAAAGCGTACTGGCGGGCCTGAACCCGGGCGATTACAGTGGAGGGATTTATACCGATCTCAGCACGCCCTTGCCACCATTCCCACCGAGCGCAGCTCTCGAAGATCTTGATAAGGGGCTAGCGCCGCTTCAGCAGGAAGTGCAAAAGGCTGAGGACAACGGGCAGACTTTAGAACCGAAACAGATCGAAGAATTTATCGACCTGCGCGACCAGCAGAAGGGGCTGGCAAATGCCCATGAGGACGAGGCGTTGAGCCGGCATCAGGGCGACTGGGCGGCGCGCGTCGAACTGAACGGCAAAGTCAGCGGCGTATTTACCGATTATCACTACTACGGCACGGGCGACATCGGTGGAACGCCAGACGAGGAATCCGTGAAACGGCTCGAAGCCATCGTGACCAAGGGCTCGGCGAGTTTGCCGACGGACTCAGATCCGCTTTTTTCCCGGCTGTCGCACGCGCAGGGGCCTGCTATGCAACTCGGCGATGGGCCGGTGCATGTGATTTCCGCAAATGCCGAGCAAATGTTTCTCGACATCACTCCCGCTGAGGCTGCCGCGCTGCCGCGCTATACGGGAGAAATGGAACTGACCAATCATTCCGCCGGTTCCCTGACTTCGCAGGCTTACCAGAAACGCTGGCTGCGAAAAGAAGAATTACTGGCGGACGCGGCGGAAAAATCTTCGATTGCGGCGGAGTGGCTGGGAGCTCGCCCTTATCCTCTGCAGCGGTTGAACGATGGATGGACGCTGCAGATGGGCGGCCATTTTCACGACATCGCCGCCGGAACCGCAACTCCTAAGGCGTATGAGTTCGCGTGGAACGACGATGTGATCGCCATGAACCTGTTTGCCGGGGTACTTACGGATGCTACCGAAGGCGTTGCTGCGGCATTAAACACTGAAACCAAAGGCGCTCCGGTTGTTGTCTTTAACCCGCTGAACATTGCTCGTGAAGATTTGGTGGCAGCGAGCATTGGCTTTTCTGGCGGCGAAGCGAAGTCCGTACGCGTGACTGGTCCGAATGGGAAAGAGGTTCCGGCGCAGATTTCGAATGGCAAAGTGATCTTCGCCGCGAAAGTGCCTTCTGTCGGCTACGCCGTTTACGATGTGCAGCCCGGCTTGGGCGCGGGCATCGCCGAGACGCTGCATGTATCTGAGAACTCGCTCGAGAACCGATACTACCGAGTGAGGCTGAATGCTGATGGCGACGTAGCCAGCATTTTCGATAAATCGATCGGCAAAGAATTGCTAGCCGCTCCGGCACGCCTGGCAATTTCCTACGACAATCCCGAGCACTGGCCGGCGTGGAACATGGATTGGGATCAGGAGCAAGCTGCCCCGAAAGAGTATGTCAGCGGCCCGGCGAAGATTCGAGTTGTGGAGAACGGTCCCGCGCGCGTGGCAGTGGAAATTTCCCGAGAGACTGCCGGCTCGAAGTTCGTTCAGACCATAAGCTTGTCAGCCGGGGATGCCGGCAAACGCGTAGAGTTTGCGAATGTAATTGACTGGAATACGAAAGAGTCGAATCTGAAGGCAACTTTCCCGCTAACGGCTTCGAACGAAATGGCCACCTATAACTGGGACATTGGCACGATCAAGCGGCCGAGTGCGGAGCCGAAGAAGTTCGAGGTGCAGTCCCATCAATGGATCGATCTTACGGACGCGAGTGGCGAGTTTGGCGCGACCATCTTGACCGATTGCAAAAATGGATCGGATAAGCCGAACGATCACACGATTCGACTGACTCTGATCCGAACGCCCGGAACTCGCGGAGGTTATGCGGATCAGGCTACGCAGGATATTGGACATCATGAGTTTGTTTACGGAATCACCGGTCATGCAGGCGACTGGCGTGAAGCGCAAACGGACTGGCAGGCGCAGCGATTGAACGATCCGCTGATTGCGTTTGAGACTTCGAAACATTCGGGGGCGATGGGACGGGAGTTTTCTCTCTTGAGTGTCGATAATCCGCGAATTCGACTGTTGGCGCTGAAGAAAGCGGAATTGAGCGACGAAATTATCGTTAGGCTGGTGGAACTGGATGGCAAGCCGCAGCCGGATGTTCACGTGGGTTTGGTCACGCCGATTACCGCGGCGCGTGAAGTTAATGGGCAGGAGCAGCCTGTAGGGACGGCGACTTTGAAGGCAGGCATTCTTGTTACCTCTTTTTCCGCGTATCAGCCGCAAACGTTTGCGGTTAAGGTTGGCGCGTTTCACAGCGGAGCTGCGGCGGTGCATTCGGCTGCCGTGCCATTGAAATATGATCTCGCAACCGCCAGCAGTGACGGGGCCAAATCCACGGAAGGATTTGACGGCAAGGGCGATGCGTTGCCAGCGGAGATGCTGCCGGCGCAGATCACATTTAACGATGTGAAATTCCAACTCGCTCCGGCGAAGACGGGCACGCCGAACGCGGTTGTGGCGAAGGGCCAGACCATTGACCTTCCGACGGGCCGCTACAATCGCGTCTACATTTTGGCGGCTTCGGCCGATGGCGATCAGAAGGCGGCGTTCGGGGTTGGCGACAAGAAGGTAGAACTGAATATTCAGGATTGGGGCGGCTTCATTGGCCAGTGGGATGACCGGCAGTGGAGTTCGAAAGATACATCTCACGACGATTATGGCGAGATGACGGGCATCAGGCCGGGCTATATCAAACGCGCCAATGTGGCATGGTATTGCTCGCACCATCACAATGCAGCAGGCGAGAATGTGGCTTACCGGTACTCTTATTTATTTGCGTATCCCGTCGACATGCCGGACGGGACGAAGAGCATCAAGCTGCCCAATAACGATAAAATTCGCATTCTCGCAGTCTCGGTGGCGCAAGAAAATCCGGATGCGAAACCAGTGCAGCCGCTTTATGACGTGCTTCCTCCTGTGCAGGAGACTACTCTTAATCGCTAATGGGGCATTGATTGATACTGAGGTGTAAGCTTCGTGGCTGCAATTGCTGTATTCTTCGGTGAATGCGAGGATTTTTTATCTGGGGCCTGTTATGTGCGGTGGCATTCGCGCAGAATGCTCCTTCCAAACCAATGAGTGCGCGGCGGTCGAATGTTTCCCCCACCTCGCTTCCGCATTTTGAAGATATCGGCGCGCAAGCCGGGCTGACAGTCTCCCACATTTCTTCTCCCCAGGCGCGATACATTATCGAATCGGTGAGCGGCGGTGTAGGCCTGATCGATTGCGACAACGATGGCAAGCTGGACATCATCACCGTGAATGGATCGAGTGTGGATCGTTACCGGCAGCAGGGCGGCGATCCCATGATTACGCTTTATCATCAGGACGCCGACCTTAAATTTACTGACATCACAAAACAGGCGGGACTCACGCGCAAAGGCTGGGGGATGGGCGTAGCGGTCGCCGACTACGATAACGACGGGCTTCCCGACATTTATGTCACCGGCTACGGGGGGAATGTTCTTTACCACAATTTAGGAAACTGCAAGTTTGAGGATGTCACGGAAAAGGCTGGGGTTGGCGGTGGAGAATTGAGCCTGGGCGCGGCTTGGGGAGACTACGACTGCGACGGTAACGTGGATTTATTTGTATCGCGATATGTTCACGTGGATATGAATAAGCTTCCTGAGCTGGGCAGCAACGAAAAGTTCTGCCGGTTTCGTGGCGTGCTGGTGCAATGCGGGCCGTGGGGATTGCAGGGAGAGACTGATCTGCTCTTTCATAATCGTGGCGATGGCACGTTTGAAGAAGTTTCCAAAAAGGCCGGAGTCGATAATCCACATCGTTATTACGGGATGGGCGTCGAGTGGGACGACTACGACAATGACGGCTGGCCGGACTTGTATGTAGCAGATGATGCGGGGCCGAATTATCTCTATCGCAATAAGGCCGACGGCACGTTCGAAGAAGTCGGTCTGTTGCTGGGAGCCGACCTTAGTGGAGACGGGCAGGAACTTGGGTCGATGGGCGTCGACATGGGGGACTACGATCACGATGGCCGGCTCGATCTGATGGTGACCGAATTCGTGGATCAGTCCGACACCTTGTACCACAACACAAAAGACGGTTTCGAGGACGTCAGTGTTAACTCGCGCATCGCGCAGCCGAGTCATCCTTACGTGGGCTGGGGAACAGGATTCTTCGACATGGATAATAGCGGCTGGCTGGATATCTTGGTGGCCAATGGACATGTCTATCCGCAGGTCGATACGATTCCGGACGCGGCGCATTTTCGCCAACCCATACTGCTGTTTCGCAACAATCGGGATGGAACGTTTGA
>JBAWBG010000437.1:0-2323 GCA_049589695.1 Candidatus Sulfotelmatobacter sp.
CTACATGGCATACGGGACGCCGTTTACCGGCGAACTGGCGAAACTGGGAGAGAACGCATCGGCCCCGGTGGCTGCGTTGTATTTGCTGGCGCAGGGTCCGGAAAATCGCATCGAGCCAGTGGCCGTAGCGGGCGCAGGACGCGCACTGCTGACCAACATGCTTTTCTTTGCAAAAGATCAGGAGATGGTTCATTGGGCATTTCAGGCGGCGTGTGACTTCGTCGATCGCGTTCCGGTTTGTCGCCTTACTTTTGCGCCCGACGCCCGCGTCTGGGAGATGATTGGATAAAAATGCAAAACAAATTCTATGTTGCACGCAGTCCGCGAATCGCAGCCCGCATGTTGGGTGAAGAAATGCTGGTCATGTCCGCGCAGGGCTCCACGTTGTTCACCTTGAATCCCACAGCAACTATTCTGTGGCAAGCCGCCGATGGCGCCACGCCTCTTAAAGAAATCGTCGAACGCCGCATCTGTCCTGAGTTCGAAGTAACTCCTGAGGATGCGCTACTCGACGCACAGGAGTTAGTGGAGAATTTGGCGAGGCACGGAATCCTTTTGATATCGGATCAACCGATCGCGCATCCGCACGCCGCCGTTCGGGAGCAAGCACGACCATGAGCGTTTTAATGCAGGAAGTGAGCGAGCGGGCGCTGCAACTGGGTGTTCCCCTCAGTGCGCAACTCGACCTCACCTACCGCTGCAACGAGCAGTGTGTTCATTGCTACCTCGACCACGACGACCACGGCGAAATGACCACTGTAGAGATCAAGCATCTCCTCACTGAGATGGCAGAGTCTGGCGTTTTTATTCTCACCCTGAGCGGCGGCGAGATTTTTCTGCGCAAGGATTTCTTTGAGATTCTGGAGCACGCCCGCTCCCTCACTTTCTGCGTCAAGCTCAAGACCAACGCCGTGCTGATCCGAGAAGCGCAGGCCGCGCGCCTTCGCGATCTCGGAGTGGAATCGATTCAGATCAGCATTTATTCCCACCGGCCCGAAGTGCATGACGCAATCACTAAAGTGAAAGGTTCGCTTCGACGCTCGATTAATGCGATCCGCTTTCTCAAGTCGCAACGCTTGAAAGTCGTCATGGCCAATGTGCTGATGACGGGAAACATGCAGGACTATCACGGTGTCCGTGCACTTGCGGATGAACTAGGCGCCGAATACACACTGGACCCAACGATCACGCCAATGATGGATGGCGACCGCTCAGTTCTTAACTTGAACGCTGGCGAGCCAGCCCTCCGCGAGCTTTTTCGCGACGAAATGTTTGTCGGCAACGCGGATGAATTTTGCGCGCCACCACCCCCGCCTGATGCCGAGAGCCTGGCTTCCTTGCCTTGCAGCGCGGGCCATACTGCCTGCTACATTTCTCCCTACGGAGAATTTTATCCTTGCGTGCAATTTCCCTTGTCTTGCGGCAACGTGCGGCAACAGCGCTTTATCGATATCTGGCGCGATTCCGAACAGTTGAAAGAAGTCCGTTCGATTCGCCTGAAGAATTTGTCCGGCTGTTCGCAGTGCGCGCACGGTTCCACCTGTACTCGTTGTCCCGGCCTGGCATTCATGGAGGGAAACATGCGGGGACCCTCTACCGCGGATTGCGAAAAATCCTTTGCCCGCACTGGCATCCCCTCGACTAATTTGCTGGCCCAGAAAGACAAAGCTAGGCCGCACCCCCTGGTACAGATTCGGCTGGTGCCGGCGATCACAGGGACCAGACTGTCTCGACCGGACTCTGGCCTCAGCAGCCTGTCGCTATAACCGCGCTCCCAACAACCCTGTCATGGCAAAGCTCGAAGCTTTCGCCCGCATTGCGGAATACGGCAATCACCAACGTTCATGCCCCATTCGTAATGTCGGCCAGGGCCGGTTTGCCGATAGCATTTGCGAAGGAGTTTTGCCATGCGCACAAGTCGCAGGATATTCCTGTTCTTCGTCGTGGCGATTTCGTTGGCTACAGTGATCGCCAACAGCCAGGACGAACCTTCGCTCGGCGATGTGGCACGCCAGCAGCGGCAACAAAAGCAACAGGCAAAGACTGCGCCGGGCAAGGATGCCAAAGCCCCGAAAGTGATTACGAACGAAGAACTGCCGTCGCCCACAGCCGCACCTTCCACCTCCGCGACCGGTGGCGGCGAGCCAGCGTCAACACCTGATTCCACAGGCGGTCCAAAGGTGCCAGCCGAGCAATGGAGGTCGCAGATTCTGTCGCAGAAAAATCAGATTGCATCGCTGCAATCTCAGATCGATCGGTTGAACGAGTCGATCCACTTTGCACCCGCGAACTGCGTCGAAAATTGTGTGTCGTGGAACGAGCG
>JBAWBG010000438.1:0-1814 GCA_049589695.1 Candidatus Sulfotelmatobacter sp.
GCACACCCAGAGCGCGATTGCGAGGAGTGTCGTCGTGTTTGTGGCGGAAGATGGAAGTGTAGACCTGAGTTTTCGTCGGATCTTTCAGCCCCTCGATCTGTTCCTTCGCCTTGGCGGGAATGTCGACTTTCATCGCCTGAATGTCGTCTTTGACGCGGTCGACCAGTCCCACTTTGCCGTTCTTCCCGTTGTTTTCTTCAGCCATGAAATCCCTCGTAATTTATCGCTGAGCCAGATGCTGCGCGCGCCGCGATGTGCTCTCGTCGCTAAGCCGGCAAAAATGCTCCCGGGTCGTTGAAATGCGTTGGCTGCCCTTTCGGCCACTGATAGAGCCGCGAGGTGTCGACGATGATCTGTCCATCGGGCGCCAGTTCAACCTTGGCACGGTCCATCGGTCGCGGAGCCGGTCCCTCGAAGTTAATCCCTTCGCTGTCGTAGCCACTGCCGTGGCACGGACATTTAAATTTGTTTTCGCTCGGCTTCCAGTCTGGCGTGCATCCCAGGTGGGTGCAGCGTGCGTAGATCACGAATATGCGGTCCGGCGTTCGATCGACCCAGATACGATATTTCTGCTGGAACTTGGTATCGACTCCAAGCGCGAACTCCGAGGGATAGCCAATCTTGAAGACGGAGTTGGGTTCGAAAAGAGTGCGAGGAAGAAAAAACCGGAAGAAAGCGAGGAACCATGCCGTGAGAAATGCGGTGACGCCCACCCATACTAATCGTCGCCGCCGCCGGTCGACATCGGTATTGGAAGGTCCCGCCGAGGAAAGTCCGGCAGAAGCCGCGGCCTTTGAGGTTCCCACTGCCGGCGTGCCTACATATTTGGTGGCATCGACCGCGTTCCGCGGCGCCGGTTGCGCCGCTTCTGGACTCGGACTCGGTTGTTCGGTTCCCGGAACCGCCATGAGTGCCTCCCTGCTTTTAAAGATTCGTACTAATCGCTTGCGGCGGCCAGCAACTCTGGCGCCGCAACTTGCCCTCCGGTGTTATGAATCGGACTGTAAGAATGAACTGACTGGTCGAGCGCCTGCAACACCAACTGGTCCAACGCAGATATAAATTTTGGAGAATCGTTCAGGCCGGAACTCATCTCGAACTGAGTAATGCCGAGGCGCCGCGCTTCTTCGCGTCCTTCGTGATTGATTTCGCCCAGCGTCTCCACGTGGTCGGAAACAAAGGCTATCGGAACGACGCAAACTTCGCGCACTTTTTCTGCCGCCAGATCACGCAGCGTCCGGTGCAGCGAAGGCTGCAACCACTTGCTCGCGCCAACTTTGCTCTGGTAGCAGAGGCGATGACGATTCGGCCATCCGCCGCGACCCATCAGCAGGCGCACAGTTTCCTCGATGTGCCGCTGATAAGGATCGCCCTTGGCGACGATTGACATGGGAATACTGTGCGCGCTGAAAACAATCTCTGCCCGGCGTGGGTTTTCGAAGCGCGACAAAGCCTCGTCCACTTTCTCGACAACCGCGTCTAAATATATCGGATGCCGATAGAAGTGTCCTACGTTGTGTACCGGAATATTATCGTGGAACAGCCGTTGCCATTCATTCAGACTGCTTCCGGTGGTGGTCGAGGAGTACTGAGGATACAAAGGCAGCAGAACCACCTCATCGCAATGGGCAGCCTGAAGTTGTGCGATGGCTTCAGAGGTGAACGGGTGCCAGTAGCGCATGGCCACAAAGCAGCGCGCATCCAATCCCTCATTCGTCAACGCGGCTTCCAGCGCCCGGGCTTGCCGCTCCGTGAAGCGCCGAATTGGCGAGCCTCCACCAATGGTTGCATAGTGATGCTGCACTTTACGGGCG
>JBAWBG010000439.1:0-11373 GCA_049589695.1 Candidatus Sulfotelmatobacter sp.
GCTGGCGCAGGTTCCCACTTGTGCCCGGTCCTGATTGGGGGAGGGCCTCGGGCAAAACGCGACATAATGTACCACGTCGCCGGAAAATTTCAACAAAAGAGTTTTAAATTTCGGTTTTCCGAACAAACCGGCTTCCCATCCGAGTCCAATGCATTTTCTTGCCCTACCTCCAAGCCCGGAATGCAATGCTTCCACCGATCGTGCTCAGCCGGTTTATAGGGATAGCCGGCCAATAATCGCTAGGAGCAAGTGACATTTTCTCCGGTGCGATCTACCCTGTCTGGAGTAGCTCTTAATTGTTTGTACGGCGCATTGCGTTCAGGCATGCAGATGAGAGGAACAAATCACAATATGCAGACTCGATTGAGAGGGTGCCTCTTAACTGTTACATCCTTAGCTTTGCTATCGCCTGGGCAAGCTCAGGAAAAACAGCCGTCATTTTCGCTCACCATCAGCGCGCCGCAGACCGTCAAGGCGGGAGCCGCAGTGCCATTGGGTATTACTGCAAAGAACTTATCAAGCACGCCAATCCGCTTTGCTATTGACATCTCAAATAATCTGGCTTTTGACTTCTTGTTTAGCGTAAAAGACTCTGAGGGCGAAGACGCACTAGAGACACCCTACTTCCAGGCAGTCGAGGGTAAGGATCCACACACCACGTATCATTCGAGGATGCATAAAGACCCTTCGCTGTCGCCCGGCGAAACGTTGAAGCTAAACATGGATCTCACTCAGCTGTTCGATTTCAAGCCAGGTAAGTACACAATCCAGTTAAGCCGTCCGCAGAGTCATCTACCTACGCCGATGGAGCCAACCCTTTACGGACCGTTCGTGACTTCTAACATAGTAAGCCTAACCGTAACTCCGTAAGCGACTATCAGCAGGAAGAGACTAGAAGTCCATGAAATTCGTCGGCACACCATGCAACCAAGACTCGACGTGTCATGGAGAATCTTGGGAATTTTCGGAGCACGTCTTTTGCTCTGCTGCATGCCTTAGTCCGGCGATGGCCTCCCTTGCCTCTGGCTAAAATAATTGTACGGAGCGTTACAATCAATCCTGCCAATGAGAGGAACGGACGATAATATGCAGACTCGACTAAGATGGTGCCTCTTAGCTATTACATTTTTGGCTTTGCTATCATCTGGGCGGGCCCAGGAAAAACAACCACCATTTTCGATCGCCATCAGCGCGTCGCAGGCCGTCAAGGCAGAATCCGCAGTATGGCTGGGTATTGCCGTAAAAAACATATCAGGCAGCCGAATCGATATGGAAATGACAAGCAGTGTTAACTTTAACTTCTTATTTAGCGTACGTGACCTCGAGGGCAAGAAGGCACCAGAAACACCTCTCTACGAGGCGATCCAAGGCAAAGAGCCGCATACCTCGCCGCACATCAGCGCAATTCCGAGGTGGTCCCTCCTGCCCACCTGGCTGTCGCCCGGCGAAACCCTATACTTCAATACGGATGTCGGTCGGCTCTTCGAGCTTAAGCCGGGTAAGTACACAATCCAGTTAAGCCGTCCACAAGGCCCTGGCGCCGCAGTCGGGGTGCAGCGGCCAAACCAATCTGAACTGGTCATTACTTCTAACACAATTAACCTGACCGTGACTCCGTAAGCGACTCAGGAGGAAAAACCAGGCGTCTGGGAAATTCGTTGGCACGCCGTGAGAGGACGCGCGGCGAAACCGCCACTCAGCCGCTTACTGTGGCGCCTTAGCCGTGTATTGCAAATCCACATCCACCGTCTTATCCCGTGCCATCGCTGTCACGTGAGGCGCAACTTCCCAGTCCATGCTGGCCGGCAATAGCTTTCTAGCCTGGACCAGGAATCCTTTAAGGTAAGTAGCATCGTAAACGTCGCCCGGACGAATCTTCCACGCTTCCCGCAGCCTCGCCGTCAGCGCATTGTCAATGCCGCGAAATTCCAGCTCGCCCATGTGTAAGACGGGGCCTTCCGTCACCAGCAGCAGATAATCGACTGTGCTCGCCTCGTCATTGTACTGAGCATCAGCTTTGATCGTGGCGGTGACATAGCCGCGCGAACCATACAGCTCTTGCACAGCGCGCAGATCATCTTCCAGTTGCACCGTGCTCGCCGGTTTCCCCATTTTGGCGTGCAACAGCGGTTGCAGTTCGTTGGTGGGAATGTTTTTATTTCCCGACCAGGTCCAGCCCTTCAGCTTGTATTGAATTCCCGGCGTAATTGAGAGCGCCACATCCACCGTGGTTATCGTTTCCTGATCGCCCTCCTCTGGAACCACCGCCTTGATTACCTTCGGCTGTGGGGCCGAGCACGCCGCTTTCAGATAACCCCGATCATGATACGCCGGCAGGACCGCATGTTGCGTGAATGAAGCTAACAAAGCCCGTGAATAGTCACGCCCGCTAAGTTTCTTGCCCGCAGCTTCCAGCAGCTCCAACTCATCCTTTCCAGCCCCCGCAAACTCGATGTTTCGGATTCGGATCGTAACGTTTGAGACGCTGTAGTCGATCTCCGCCAGTTGCCCGTCCTTTCCCGAGTTGCGGAGATACTCGACATGTCCGGGTATGCCATTTTCCACCAGCATCGCCTGTAAAATGTCAGATACTTGATCGGGCAGGCGCCCCGTAGTCGGCAATTCTCCATTGAACAGGGGAACTCGTTCATGCACTTTCTGCAACAGCTCCTTATCCGAGAACCAGACAAAATCAGCGAAGTGGACCGGCACGAATTTCTCCGCGTCCGTCACCTTGAACACCAGCTTGGTGCCAGCCTCTGAGTACGAAAAAGTGTAGGAGATCGCGTCGAAAGCTCCCGTCTCGCCGAGTTGCCGGGCGGCTTTGCGGAAGGTCTCGTCATCCACCGTCGTACCCGCCATAAGCCCGGTTGCCGCCGCCACTTCCCCCTGCGTGAAGCGCTTGCTCCCGGTTGCTTTCACTTCGATCAGCTTGGCGTCGGCCGCAGGAACCGGCTGAGGCCCAACCGAAGTCTGAACTTGTGTTCCCGCAGATCTGCAGAAAATACAGGAACAAAAGAGTAGCAAAGCCAGCGCGCGAACCCGCAAACGCCATAAAGCGTTTGAAAACAGAAAATTCATCTGCCGTTCGGAATGCATCGCTGGATGTATGTTACGGCAGATGTCGCCGCCCAACCAGTAGGTCAACATCCGGCCTCAAGACTTAGCCGGCCAAGGATAGGTCTTGAACGAACTCGCGGCTTAAATCTCGCCGCAGCACTCCAAACGGACTCCTGCCAAAGGGATTCTGCTTACTGCTTCAACTGAGGCATTCAGTCTGACAATATGAGCTGGATTCGACGTGACGCAACTCGGGGATTGTAAATTCGTTGTCTGCTGAATTGTCTCCTGAGATGTCTCCAGAGAAGAGACAAAAGACCTGCGCAGATTCCTGCGCCACACGCCTCAGATGGAACTGCTTAATGCGGTATGCTTCGTGTTCTGTTTGACGACTCTCGCGACCAGCTTGAACGCCTTTGCCGAGTCTGATCGACAAGACGCCTCATGATTGGTCGCGTCCGTCAGTCCCTCTTCGATCGCGTCCAAGGCCGTGCACGAACGATCCAATACAAGCTGGAGGTATTTCTGGGCGATTGGCCGATCGGCTGGGTGAATCAGTTCCCACCAGCGGCGAATCGATTCCTGCACTTCGACCTCTGATTTATCCCCTACCACGAGGGTGTCAATCAGCCGATAAACCTTACTTTTTATAGCCTGATAGGAAACCGACACTTCTTGGGGCATGATTTTAAGGAACTTCTCGGCAAGTATGAGCAATCGGCCATCCAAACCGTAGGTGCTTGAGACTGCAAGTCCTTGCGACACTGGCAGGGCGCGCGCCATTCTATGAATGGAATAAATCCGATCCTGGATATGGATTCTGGAAGCAGTACCGTCCGGATCCGCTCGAGCGATTCTCCAATCACCATTAGCAACGGTTACAATGTTCCGCTCTCTGAAACCGGCGCTTCTTGATCCCGTGCGCCTATGGTGGATGTCAACAGAGGCATATTCTCGGAGGCTGGATGAAAAGATTCGTGTGGATTCTTGCAGTTCCTATATTGCTTTCTACCTTAAGTCTAGGTCAGGCGGAGGGTTCGGCCTCCGCAACCGCTTCTTCGGACTCCAAACCATCCGATTCGGGACAGCAAGAACGGATGTTTTTCCCCCGCGATATGCTTTGGGGATGGGCGCAGTTCGATCTGGCCCCTCCGCATAACGAAATCGACCCGAACATCTGCGCCGGCAATGCCGGCCAGTATGGCGGCGTAAACGCTCCCTGCAGCATGTTCGCCCGTTACATGCTCTCCGGAATGCTGGAGGTCCGTCCCTTTGGCCGGGGTCAGTTGCGCCGCTTCATGGTATTCGGTGCGCCCACATTCCTGTTCGGCAAAACCATTCCCCAAACCCTCTACACCTGGTCGCCCGATGCCATCGGCATCGAACACTCCTGGGGGGTCGGAATCTATATCGATAAGGGTTTCGAATTTCGCGTGACCCAGCACTTCCTCTTCGATCGCCTCGGCGCTCGCGATACCTACCTCGGTATTGCCGACCTCGGTAACAACGGCCCCTGGGGACGCTACGTGACAGTCGGTGTGCGCAAATATTTCGGCACCCGGCGTTGGTGACGTACCCTTTCTCCCCAACTCGCCAGAAAGCGCAGGAAGTCCCCGAGTTCTACCCTGTGTCCCTCTGTGTCTCCCGTGTTAAAGGTCTTCATGCCTTTTATCGGAGCTAGCGAGGTAATGATCGTGTGCGAAATCACCGATCCCTCTATAATGAAAGGTTTTCTTATGGAATTCTTCAGGGAGGCAGATGATGGCGGGCTCTTATAACGGTGTCACGGTACCATCCGACGGAAAAAAAATCGGCTATACCCAAGGCAACTACGATGTCCCGGATAATCCGGTCATTCCCTTCATCGAAGGCGACGGAACTGGCCGTGACATCTGGAAAGCATCGCTCCGCGTGTTCGACGCCGCGGTCGAAAAAGCTTACCGCGGCAAGCGCCGCGTCGCCTGGTATGAAGTCTTCGCCGGCGAAAAAGCCAAAGCAAAATTCGATAATTGGCTGCCCGATGATACCGTTGACGCCATCCGCGAATTCCGCGTCGCCATCAAAGGCCCGCTCACTACGCCCGTCGGAGGCGGCATTCGCTCACTGAACGTCGCGCTTCGCCAGATTCTCGACCTGTATTGCTGCGTGCGCCCGGTTAAGTATTACAAGGGCGTCCCTTCGCCGGTGAAAAATCCCGAGCGCATGGATGTCGTCATCTACCGCGAAAACACCGAAGACGTTTACGCCGGTATCGAGTGGGAGCAGGGAACTGCCGAGTGCGCCCGCCTGATCGAATTTATCAACAAGGACATGCTCAACGGCGGCAAGAAGCAAATCCGCCTCGACTCCGGCGTCGGCATCAAACCAATTTCAATAACTGGAACCAAGCGTCTCGTCCGCATGGCAATCCTTCACGCCCTCGAAACAAGCCGCAAAAGCGTCACCCTCGTACATAAAGGAAACATTCAGAAATTTACCGAGGGCGCCTTCCGCAAGTGGGGATACGAACTCGCTACCGAAGAATTTCGCAACCAGGTCGTCACCGAGCGCGAAAGCTGGATCCTCGACAACAAAGACAAAAATCCAGATCTGTCGGTCGCGCAAAATGCCGAACTGGTTGAGCCGGGAATGGAATTCGCCCCGCCAGCCTTCCGTCAGGCGGTGGAACAAGAAGTGAACGAAGTCCTCGACCGCATCTACGCCACCCACGGCAAGGGCCAGTGGAAGAAAAAAATCATGATCAACGACCGCATCGCCGATTCCATCTTCCAGCAAGTCGTCACCCGCGCCGATGAATATTCCGTCCTAGCCTGCCCGAACCTCAACGGCGACTACATTTCTGACGCTTGCGCCGCCCAGGTTGGTGGCCTCGGAATCGCTCCCGGAGCCAACATCGGAGATGGTTACGCCATCTTCGAAGCCACCCACGGCACCGCCCCGAAATATGCCGATAAAGACGTCATCAATCCCGGCTCCGTAATGCTCTCCGGCGTAATGATGTTTCGCTTCCTCGGATGGAACGAAGCTGCCGACCTCATCGAGCGCGGCATCGAACAAACCATCCTCCACAAAAAAGTCACCTATGATTTCGAACGCCTGATGGAAGGCGCGACCAAAGTAAAAACCAGCCAGTTCGCCGATAGCATCATCGAGAACATGGGCGCAGCCGTGCTGGTGTAGGAAAGTCAAAATCAAAAGCTTAAACACAGAGGACACAGGGGAACACAGAGTAAATTCGTGAGCTCTACCCTGTGTTCCTCCGTGACCTCTGTGGTAAAGATTTTTTAGATCCCGAAGGAAGGACTCATACATGCGCAAAAAAGTAACGATCGTAGGCTCCGGAAATGTAGGCGCTACAGCCGCCCACTGGATCGCCTCGAAAGAACTGGCCGACGTCGTCCTCATCGACATCATCGAAGGCGTCCCTCAAGGCAAAGGTCTCGATCTCCTCGAGGCCATGCCCATCGAAAAGCGCGACTCCTACATCACCGGCACCAACGACTACAAAGACACCGCGAACTCCGACATCGTTGTCATCACCGCCGGCATCCCGCGCAAACCCGGCATGAGCCGCGACGACCTGCTCAACACAAACTACAACATCATGAAAGCCGTAGTCGGCGAAGTGGTGAAGCACTCGCCAAACTGCATCCTGATCATCGTTTCGAATCCGCTCGACGCCATGGCTCAGGCCGCCTACAAGCTCAGTAAATTTCCCCGCGAGCGTGTCATCGGCATGGCCGGCGTCCTTGATTCCGCCCGCTTCCGCGCCTTCATCGCCGACGAACTCAAAGTCAGCGTGGAAAACGTCACCGCCTTCGTACTCGGCGGCCACGGCGATACCATGGTTCCGCTCCCGCGCTATTCCACAGTAGCCGGCATTCCAATCACCGAACTGATCGAGAAGACCAGGCTCGAAGCAATCGTCCAGCGCACCCGCGACGGCGGCGCAGAAATCGTGAAATATTTAAAGACCGGCTCCGCCTACTACGCCCCCTCAGCCGCCGCAACGGAAATGGTTGAAGCCATCTTGAAAGACAAGAAAAAAATCCTCCCCTGCGCCGCCTACCTGCAAGGCGAATACGGAATCAACGGCCTCTACGTAGGCGTACCGGTAAAGCTTGGCGCAAAAGGAATTGAGCAGATCATCGAAATCAAACTCACGCCGGAAGAAAAATCCGGGCTCGATAAAAGCGCAGCCGCGGTGAAGGAGTTGTGCGGCGTGATTGGAGTGTGAAGGCGGGGAACCTCAACGGTGAATCACTGGATTTTTTGCGCCACAGCCCACAGAGATAAGGGCATCTCCGACCCCAGCGAAATCGTTGAGTTGCGATTTCGGGATCAGTTCTGGGGTTTAGGCGAAAAGACGCCAAACCGGCGCGCTTTGAAGGCCGGGGACAAGGTCATTTTTTACTTGGGAAGTCCACACTGCGCGTTTGCCGCATCGGCGACTCTAGCATCCGATAGTCTCGTAGTAAGTCCGTCGGAACAAGAGCAACTCTCTCACGGCACGGACTTCTACCGAGCGCAACACGGGGTAAGACTGACGGAGACCAAGCTTTGGGAACGTCCGTGCAGAGTCCAAGATATTCTTTCCGGTTTATCGTTTATTGAGAACAAAGAAAATTGGGGTGTTTACTTCCAGGGCGGTGTTCGTTACCTCCCAGAGGCAGACTTCGAAGTTATTACTCAACGGGTCGTACCTATCGTATCGAGCACACCACCCAGGGGAGGCGATGAATTCTTCGCTTCACGCGCGGAATTTGCACTTGAAACGCACCTCGAAGAATTTATGGACAAGAATTGGAGTCACATCGATTTCGGCACTAGCCTTCAGCGGTACGCAACCGAGGAGGAAAGCGGGAGGCAATTTCCTGCCGGCCAGTGGAGCATTGACTTCCTCTGCAAAGACGCAAAGAGCGGTAATTTGGTCGTGATCGAGCTGAAGAAGGGCCAGACAAGCGATGCGACTATCGGCCAAATCCTTCGATATATGGCATGGGTTGAAGAGAACACCGCGGAAATGGGCCAAAAAGTAGAAGGAATCATAATCGCTCGCGAAGTAGACGATGCCCTCCGATACGCGCTTAAGAAAATTCCCAATGTCAAGATGCTCACCTACCGAGTTGATTTCGTTCTCCAAAAAACGAACTGAACCGTCGGATCCAGTTTGACCATAGTCATTGACCATGGTATAACCAAGACATGAAGGAAGTCGCCATCTCCGAGTTCAAAGCCAAGTGCCTCGGCATCCTGGAAGAGGTCCGCAAGACGCGCAAGCCGATTCGAGTCACTCGCTTCGGTAAGCCTGTGGCCGAAGTCGTCCCACCGTCACCGCAAAAAACCAGCGGCAGGCGACTCGGATCCATGGTTGGAACGGCAAAAATCTTGGGAGACATCGTTGGCCCCACAGGCAGCTGGAACGACTGGGAAGCCTATCGGTGAAGCTGCTCCTCGATACCCACATCTGGCTCTGGAGCACCCTCGAACCGCAGCGCCTCACCGGCCGCCTGCACAAAGCGCTGGCAGATCCGGCGAATGAATTATGGCTATCTCCGATTAGCGTGGGCGAATTAATAGTGTTGATCCGTAAAGGGCGCATTACGTTGCCGAACGACGCTGCCGCCTGGGTCGTCAAGACCATGCAAGACCTGGAACTCACCGAAGCACCTCTAACAGTTGAGGTGGCGCTCGCCATCTCTTCCATAAACTTTCCTCACGGTGATCCCGCCGATCACTTTCTCGCAGCTACCGCAAAAGTCTTTGACCTGACACTCGTCACCGCAGACGAGCACCTTTTGCACCTGCCAGGGATTCACGTGCTGCCGAATCGCTGAACCAGCCTCCGCGCCTTTTACCCTCTCTACCTCACTGCCACACACCCGTAATCATCGTCACCGCCGAACTATGCCCCGCATAAGGAAGCCCATACATAGCCTCCAAAGTTCGCAACACGTTGTAATGCGTGATCTTCACGCCGTACTTTCCCGGCTTCACCATCGGCCCTACAAAAATCGTCGGGATCTTATTGACTGTAGTGTCATCGTCCTCATCCCACGTAATAATCAGTAGACTATTATTCTTCTTTGCCCAAGTCACATACTCCTGCAAGTGAGCCTGTAGCCAGCTATCGCCCTGCTGAATCGTCCCATCGTGCATATCATCCTCGAGATCAGGAATCACCCAGGAGATAGTGGGCAGATTGGCAAAGTCGCCAGGGAATTTGCCGAAAGGCTGATTGTCTTTCGCAGCCACGTTGGAAAAGTCCGTCCACGGAGAATGCTTGCGCGCGTATTCGCCCGAGCCGCAAACCTCCGATCCCACCGCAGGCAGCCCTTCCGAGAAACCGGTAAATGTCTTACCAGCCGAAATCAGCTCACTTCCCAAATTCGCAGCCGCGAAGCTATGCGGGCACGAATCGCTCGTCACGCCCTGCGTCGAACCGGAAAACAATGCCAGATAATTCGGTTCGCTCGGATGCGTAATCGCATAAGACTGCGTGAACAACGCGCCTTCACTCGCCAGCGTATTGATGTACGGAGCCTCTGGCGATCCAATAATCTGCGAATAGGCGTGATTTTCTTCCATCACGATCACTACATGCGCTGGTCGTGGCAGGCTCTGCGCACGCGCGATGGAGCCAGTAACGAACATTGCGATACAAACCACAGCCCAGATAATCACATGCCCGAATTTCGGGCAGCAAGATATCCACCTGATCAGTTTCATAAATAAATTGTCAGCTTTCCTGGATTGGATGGTGGCGGATGTTTACGTTCTTTTCCACAGTATATGCCGGACCGAAGGGAGAATTAAAGAAGCTCTTTCTAAATTAATTCCACTTTACCCATGCCCTACTGCTCCCTTTTCGCCACAAAATCATCCCGGCACTTCTTCGCCTCTGCAACCAGCTCGGCAAATTCCGGCGTCCCTCTCAACTTCGCCCACACAGAATCATTCTGCAATCCTGAATATGCGCAGAAATGGTGATCGATGGCGCTCTTGATCATTTCCAAGGCGATCTCTTTCCTACCGCAGTAAGTGAAGTCTCCAGCAATCACATACCGCGGTTCAGGATCAGGATCGGCGATGATCGCGGACGCCGCCTGCTGGTCAAGCTGGTTCGCCTGCAACGTGCCATTCAAACAGTCAATCATCGGATGGTTTTTCAACCTTACCGCGAGCTCCTTCGCTTGCCCGACATTTCCATCCCGAAGATAGTGGGCCATCAGGTTGCTATCGGAATACACCGACCCCGAATCCAATTTAAGAAACTCCACCGCACGTGTGTAGTTACCCAATTGGTCGAAAGTGAACACGCACGAGCGGAAGGTGTAATTTCCCGGATCCAGCGCCAGCGCCGTGTCGCATTCGTGCGCCGATTCCTCCGTCGCTCCACCGTAACGCAGCACATAAGCCAGCGCAAAGTGCGCGTTAGCATTCTCCGGATGCCGCGCCACCAGCTCTTTCGCCTCCCGGTAAGCGCCAACGGTGTCTCCTCTTTCCACTCGATTGGTAATGAGTTGCCCGGCCGCGCTAACCAGATTCGGATCCAGCCCCAGCGCCCGTTCAAATGCGCTGTTGGAGCGCTGGAACGCCGCATCGCCGCCATCCGAGTATGCCGAGTCATAATGGTAGCGCAGCGCCAGCGCGCCCCACGCGGGAGCGTAGCTCGGGTCCAGCCCAACGGCTCGCTCCAGCATCGCGATTGCGTCCTTGTTGGGAGCAGGGTCGTGCGGCAGCGCGATGCTGCGCAGGTATAGATCGTAAGCCTCTTCGTTCTTCGGCCGCGTTGCCCCTTCCGCGGAATCTGTTCCCGCACCCAGCGCCGGTACCAGTCCCTGCCGAACCTTCGCCGTAATCTGTCCGCGCATCGCGATCATGTCCGGCGCGGCCACCGTCATCGTGTCGCGCCAAATCGTTCGATTGTCCGCGATGTCAATCGCTTCCAGCGTAATCTGCAGCTGCGGACCCTCCTTCAGAAAATGTCCGGTGACCACATCGGTGACGTGCATCGCATGACCGGCTTCCTGCAAATCGACCGTAGGCGAATCATACTTCTGCGTCGTCGCAAACGGACGGATCGTCAGATCACGCACATAGCTGAGTGACGTCGCAATTTCGTCCGCCAGCGCAAGTCGCAGAAAATCGAGATCCTTGTCGGCTCCCAAGTTTTGCAAGGGAAGAACAGCCAGGGTCTTTGGCCCAGTCGATCCCGCAGCAGGCATGCCACGGTGCCGCATTTGCCAGAACACGAAAGCCAACACGATCACCGCCACCGCTCCCGCGGCCAGCGCAATCTTTCCGTAAGGC
>JBAWBG010000440.1:0-7001 GCA_049589695.1 Candidatus Sulfotelmatobacter sp.
GGCATCAGTCGTGGCCGTAACCGGATCTGTGGCTCGTGCCTGGCGCAAGATTGAGTTTCCCACTTGGCTTTATTACCTGCATTTTCATGAAATCAAGCGCTGGGTCGGTCTTCCGACGGCAGCGCTGGTCGCCTTCATAATCGGCTTGGGGTGCGTGGCCGGAGCGCTTGGAGTCAGCTTCTTCTATCACGCGTCGAACCTGGCGGAGTTTCAGGCAATCCAGATGTGGCGTGTTGAGTGGCTGCTGGCCGCTACCGCCTCGTTTGTGGCAGGAATTCTGCTGAAAAAACCTTCGAACGACCGCGACTAATTCTTTTGCTTCTCATCTTTTTGCTTCGCGATTTTCATAAGTCCTACGCAGACGCTCGATTTTGAAAGCTCAAGACTCGCTTCCCGAACCTGCCGCGCGACGCTGTTGGTGCATTCGGTAAAGATGGTGGAGCGGGCCTGTTCCGCGACCTAGTGGATGGCCAGCGGCGATGGCTGCGGTGACGTAGGTCTTGGCCAGCAGCGCGGCTTCGGGTAGACCGCGATCTAGAGCGAGGTGACAGGCCATGGCAGTCGAGAAGGCGCATCCAGTGCCGTGGGTAGAGTTGGAGCGCTGCCGTTCTGCCTTGAAGACTTCCCGCTCGATCCCTCGCTTGGTTGTGAAGCTCAAAAGATCGATAGCTTTGTCGAGATGGCCGCCAGTGATGACCAAGGCACGTGATCCCATCTCATGGAGTTTGTTTGCGGCAGAGCGCATCTCGTCGAGGTCGGTGACTTTTACTCCAGTAAGGAGGGCGGCTTCGTCGACGTTGGGAGTGAGCACATCGACAAGCGGAATCAGTTTTTCGCTGAGTACCTTAACGCCAGCGGGGTCGAGCAACTCGGCCCCGGAGGAGGATTTGAGGATGGGATCCAGGACTATGTTGGGAAGCTTCGAAATCCCAGCTTTTCCGGTGCTCTGCGCCAGGAAGTCAGCAACGGCTCGGACGACCTTGCCGGTGCCGAGCATTCCTATATGTACGGCCGCGATGGGCATGTCATCAACCAACTCTTGCAAGGTTTCGGTTACCAGAGCGGGATCGATGGCTTCGATGCGGCAGACGCCGCCGGTCGACTGGACTGTCATTGCCGTGATGCAGGCGACCCCATAGCATCCATGGGCCGCGATAGTCTTAATGTCGGCAGTTACGCCCGCTCCCGAGGAGGGGTCGAAACCGGCTATGGTCAGAACTACCGGGGGTCTTTCAGCCATGATCGGGACGCCTTGGAATCGAGACGTGCTTTGAAAAACGTCG
The DNA here is from genome assembly GCA_049589695.1 of Candidatus Sulfotelmatobacter sp. Lineage (GTDB taxonomy): Bacteria > Acidobacteriota > Terriglobia > Terriglobales > Acidobacteriaceae > Sulfotelmatobacter. The sequence goes on from JBAWBG010000440.1 coordinate 1,284, forward strand.
ATCAGAGTGTCTCACGACTCGGATCAAAGCCGGGAAAACTCGTTTGGAAGGGAACTTCGAATTGAGAAAAATCATACATGGAGGCGGCAACCTGATACCTAAAAGGCTGGCGGTAAAGAGGTTACACATAGATTGCGTGCAAGTAGCTGATTCCATTGGAGATGAAAATACCTCTTTGCCTGCGGCTTATCACCTAGTTACCACTTAGTAAACATGTAAGCCTATTGTTTTGATGTACATGATCCACTTATATCATGATTAACAACAAGTTACGTAAGATATCGATTACTACCAGGTCACTATAGACCACGTACTTTCGGATTGACAAGGTGCCGGTAGACCCATACGATTTAGAGATCGTTAACGGAAAGAGCCTAGCTAGGACGACTTTTTGAGATGCGAGGAGAACTGAATGCGAAGACGTATAGCTCATGGACTGATGATCGGCTTGCTGATCGTCGGGCTCGGAGCGGCTCAGGGACCGAACAACTCGGAGGCCAGTTCAGCCCTAAGTAGATCCGCCCAGATCAAGCCCGGAATCCAAAAACAGGCAGGCAAAACCAAGCCTTTTCAGGTGGGAACAGCTTCCTGGTACGGTGAGTATTTCGACGGGAAACCGACCGCCAGCGGTGAAGACTACGACATGTACGACATGACCGCAGCCCACCCGACACTTCCCTTGGGAAGCTACGTGAAGGTGACGAACCTGCGGAACGGACGGGCGGTAGTCGTAAAGGTAAATGACCGCGGTCCGATCGTAGAAGGCCGAATCATCGACCTTTCCTACGGCGCAGCGCAGGCGCTGCAGTTCCAACAGCGCGGGTTGCAAAAAGTGAGACTCGACTTAGTGAAGAGGGGCACGTCCCAGCACCGCCGGGTCTACCAAACTATCGCCGCCAATCACCCACTGGCGGAACTCCACTAGAGGCATTAGACTGCTGGGGATGCAGACTACTCTGCCCCCTCTGATCCCTGGCAGCCAACAGCAGAAAAAAGCCACCTCCCCCACTCATAGTTCTCTGGGTTCTGATTTTCTGATTGCCGATTCTGTGGTTGCCGATGCTCTAAAAAACGACCCGCGCCAGAAGCTGATCGTGGCGCTCGACGTCTCCACCTCAGCGGCTGCCCGCGCGATTGTCGCGGCCGTTGCAGATTCGGCGTTTACCTATAAAGTTGGGATGCAGCTCTATACCGCCGAAGGCCCGCAGCTGGTGCGGGATTTGGTACGGTCGGGGAGACGGGTTTTTCTGGACCTCAAGTACCTCGACATCCCCAACACCGTGGCGGCAGCCGTGCACCAAGCTGCACAACTCGGTGTGAGCATGTTAACGGTTCATGCTTCGGGCAGTGCTAAGATGCTGCGCGCGGCAGTGGAAGCCGCCCGCGCTGTCAAACCCGACCTGGTAGTCCTGGCTGTAACTGTCCTTACCAGCATGGACGCAGACGATCTGGAAAAGATAGGCATTCCAGGCACGCTGCAGGATGAAGTGCTGCGCCTTGCATCTCTGGCGCTGAAGAGTGGATGCCAAGGGATTGTCGCTTCGGCGCGCGAAGCCTCCAAACTGCGTGCAGAACTTGGAAGGGACTTCGCTATCGTCACTCCCGGCGTGCGCCCTGCGGGCGCGGGGCATGGCGATCAGGTGCGAGTCGTTACACCGGCCGAAGCAATTGCTGCAGGAGCAAGCCACATCGTCGTCGGACGGCCGATTACTGAGTCCGCCGATCCGGCGGCCGAAGCAAGAGCCATCCTGGCTCAGCTTGGCTGACCTGATTTTGTTCTTATACAGCTACCGAGCTGGTTGCTCTGCGACCGTCTTTCGCAAATCTTCGGCCGACCCATTCAGCAAATTTCGCAGTACCGCGACCTCTGCCGCGATTCCGGTATGTAACGCCGGATCCACATCGGGCGCGAACAGCGGAGAGTGGTTCGAAGGAAGCATCGTGCCATCAGCCTTAGCCTCGGCAAACTTCTCCGGATCTGCTCCGCCGAGGCTGAAGTAGAAACCCGGAATTCCCTGCTCGACGAAGAGCGAAAAATCCTCGGACGGCGTGATCGGTCCCTCAATCAGAACATTATCTTTACCCAATGCCGACTGCAGCGCCACCTTCAGTCGCTGCGCCAGAGCGGGATCGTTGTATACGAGGTCAGTACCCTCAATATGCTCGACCAACGGCGGACGCGGGGCATTTCCCGCCTCGGCCTCAGCCTTCGTGATTCGATCAATCGCCGCCAGCACTTGTTTGCGCACTTCCGGGTTGTTGGTGCGCACGGTCAAACCCAGTTCAGCCTGGTCTGGAATGATGTTGTTCTTGGTGCCAGCATGAACGTAGCCGACCGTGACCACCGCCATTGCGCCTGGCTTCACTTCGCGCGAGGTAATCGTTTGCAGCGCCAGAATGGTTCGAGCAGCGATCACAATTGGGTCGATAGCCGTTTGCGGCGCCGATCCGTGGCCGCCTTTGCCATAGATTGTGATGCGGAGCGAATCCGCGTTCGTGTTGTAGACTCCGGGCGTAATTCCTATCATGCCCGCGGGAAGCGTATTTCCCACGTGCAAAGCCACAGCGACGTCAGGCCGTGGAAAGCGCGTGAATAATCCGTCGGCGAGCATCGCTTTAGCGCCGCCGATGGTCTCTTCAGCGGGTTGGCCGATCAGCATCAGAGTTCCATGCCAGGTGTCTTTGCTGCGCGCCATGATTTCAGCGGCGCCCAGGATCGAAGCCATGTGCAAATCGTGTCCGCAAGCATGCATTACGGGAACATCGTGACCTGCGTCATCTTTAGCGTGGACCTTGCTCGCGTAAGAAAGCCCAGTCTTCTCCTCCACCGGCAAGGCATCGAGTTCGGTGCGCAGCATCACCGTTGGCCCTGCACCATTCTTCATGATAGCGACGATGCCTGTGCCGCCAACGTGCTCCGTCACGTCGTAACCCAGGCTTCGCAAGCGCCCCGCCAACTTCGCGGCGGTTCGCACTTCATGCGATGAGAGTTCGGGATTCTGATGCAAATCGAGATACAAAGCGTGCGCGTCGGGATAGACGCTTTCAACTTCTTTCGAGGCCGGCGCCTGAGCAAATGCCGGAACGGCGAGAGACGCAAGCAGAAAAACTTTTGCCAGTTTCATCGTGTACGGATCATAGCGGTTGCTACAAGGGGCCGCAAATAATTTTGTCTGCTTTGGCTTCGGGAATCGAGTTCCGAAAACGGCAGCGGCGAAGTTGACCACTTTGATTCGCACTTTTGCACCGTTCGAGCGGGTGTACAATTCTTGTAGAAAGCACTGGTTTGCGTCCTTCGTTTGCAAGCTCGAGGTGCTAATGAACGTTCATATCAGTTACCGGCTTCACAAAACTCCCGCCGTAGAAAAAGACATCCAACATCAGATCGAGAAACTGCGAAAACGGCTGCAAGTTTTCCGTCCCGAACTCGTTCACCTTAAAGGCATGGTGGAAGAAGCTTCGGCCCGCGAGGGTACCAGCGTTTCGTTGAACCTGCGTTTGCCTTCGGGACAAATGGCGGCGCAAACCACGGCCACAACTGCGTCTGCCGCGGTGAAGACCGCTTTCGAAGACCTGCTGCAACAGCTGAACAAGCATAAGGAATTGTTACGTTCCACGCACAAGTGGACGCGCCGGCAGAATGACGCTTCCCGCCCGAAAAATATCGGCGTACCTTTCGAGAACACCCTGGCGGTTGTATTTCCGGCAACCGTCTCGGCTGAGGACGTGCGGTCCTACGTCAACGTAAATCTTTCGCGCCTTGAGCGCTTCGTGGAGCGCGAAATTTATTTCCGCGAGACTGCGGACCAAGTTGTGCCGGATTCGATCAGCAAAGAGGAAGTGATCGACGAAACCATTGCTGCCGCGTTGGGCGGTGATGGGGAAAAATCGGGCCGCGAAAAACCGGAGCGCCTCGCGCTGGAGCCATGGCTTTATCGCCTGGCACTCGATGCGCTCGATCAGTTATCGCGTCCCGAGGGCACCAACGGCGGCGCCGTACGGCTGGAAGAATCGGCGCGCAAGCCAAATGTGAGAGCCAGCGACGAACCCGAACTGCAATTCCACCAGCCTGACGAATCGATCACGGAAGAAACCATCATCGCCGACGACCGGGTGTCCACGCCGGAGGAGATTGTCGGCTCAGATGAGATGATGCGGCTCATCGGCTCCGCTCTGCGTGATGTGCGCCGCGACCATCGCGAAGCTTTTATCCTGCATGCCATCGAGGGCTTCGGGGTCGATGAAATCTGTGCGATCACCGGAAATCCGCCGGACCGAGTGTTGAGTTCCATTTCTGCCGCGCGCGATCACTTGCGCAAATCGCCCCAATTCTCCGGCCAGTTCAAGGGACGATTCGCCAACACCGGGACCGCGTAGATTTTAATTCCAACGGAAAGGAACTGAGTTCGAATGATTACTCGCGAACAGATCCATGAATTATCCCAGTTTGAAGATCCAGAAGGTTGCGCGCTTAGCTTTTACTTTCAGCCCACGGCGCCGCGAAACAAAGCGCATAAGGAAGATGCAATTCTCACCAAGGATCTAGCTCGCGAAGCCGTGCGCCAGTTGGAGAGTAAGAATAGGGAGAAAAACAAGACGGAGTCGGCGCGCGCGGATGTTGAACGCATTGTGCGCCTGGCACAGGAACTGCGCGGCAACGGAGTGCATGCAAAGGGAGTTTTCGCCTGCTCTGGACAAGGCTTTTGGCGCGAGTATGATCTGCCTGCACAACTGGCCGGCACACAGCTTCTGGTCGACCGGCATTTTCGTTTGAAGCCCCTGGCACACTTGCTGGGAGCGTTTCCCAGCCTGGGTGTGGTACTGGTGGATCGCCATCGCGCCCGGTTGTTCGATCTGCGTCTGGGCGAACTCACCGAACGCGAAGGGTTTTTTCATCCGCTCTCGCGCCGCGGCCGCGGCGATGGCTTCGCTGGCTACGATGGAGGTCACGCCGAGCGCCGGGTCGCCGATGAAGCGCGCCACCATTTCAAGTTTGTCGCCGATTTCATTCAGGATGCCTTGGAGAAAGGCCTGTTTGAAAACTGGATTTTGGGCTGCCAGGAAAGTCACTGGTCACAATTCGCACCGCATCTCCATCCCGACGCTTCACAGAGGTTGCTCGGCCGCTTCTCTGCCGAGGTAGCTCGCGTGGGCCTGGCTGAAATTCGTACGCAGGCGGAGAAGATTTTCATCGACTGGCAGGAACGCCGCTGCGCAGAAGCCCTTCGCGAAACCATCAGTCAGGCCCGCAGTAATGGCCGCGGAGTAACCGGATTGCGCCGCGTGCTGCGGTCGCTGGAAATGGGGGAGATACAGACACTCCTGATTGGTGAAAATTATGTCGCGCAAGCGGTCGTGTGCACCGGTTGCGGCCATCTCGACGCGCACCTGGTAAGTTACTGTCCGGTGTGCGGGCGGGAAACTCGCGAGGTGGTGGACGTGGCCGAAGCGATATTGCCTTGGGTCATCCGGCATAATATTGAGCTTTTCTATGTGAAAGATGATCCCGAGTTCGACAACGTGGGCAATATCGCGGCCCTCTTGCGCTTCCGGTCAGCGCAAGGCAACAACAATGTCCACCCGATCACGGAAGCCCGCAAAACCAAATCGCTCGGCCGCCAGGCCGGATTGGTAGGCCGTTACCGCGGCGCGGCCAGCGGCTGATTTCCTCAATCTCGCCATCTGCTTTGTCATTCCTCACCGGGCGTCAAGCCCGGT